>DAISHS010000356.1:0-4360 GCA_036822415.1 Chloroflexota bacterium | reverse complement strand
TCAGCCGCTTGCGCCAGGGCGGGCGCCATCTCCTGCTGTTTGGTCTGGGGAGCTTTGGCATTGTCCAGGACATTCTCCATGATCTTTCCAGCCGCACGACAGACTGGTATGATCGTTCGTTGCAGCGTGGTCGCACGGTGGAAGAGACCCTACG
The DNA here is from genome assembly GCA_036822415.1 of Chloroflexota bacterium. Lineage (GTDB taxonomy): Bacteria > Chloroflexota > Anaerolineae > SSC4 > Amarolineaceae > Amarolinea. Next base: position 4,206 of record DAISHS010000356.1, on the reverse strand, counting down.
CAGCAACTCGCAGCGTTTGTGGGATACGGTGCGTGAGGAAACCGCGCCGCGCCCGGCGCATGATCGTTACAAAGTCGCCCACGTGGCCGACCTGCCGCCAGGCGCCATGCGTGCCGTTGTGGCCGGCCTGACGCCGGTGCTGTTAGTCAATGTGGACGGAACCATTTACGCGCTGCACAACCTGTGTCCGCATCTCTCGGTGCCGCTCAGCCTGGGCAAACTGGAAGGCTGTGTGGTGACCTGTCTGGCGCACGGCAGCCAGTTCGATGTGACCAGCGGCGCGGTCGTCACCTGGGTCGGCCGCACCTTGCCGCTGGGCGCGGAACAGCTGCTGCGCTTCAAGGCCGCCAAGCCCGCGACCACCTACCGCGTCCTTGTCCATGACGAGGATATCTACGTCCTGATCTAGCGACAGGCGTGGGGAGCGTTTGTAAACAGCTTCACAAAAGGCGCTAGAAACTATTGACAGACGCGTAATGACCTGTTATAATGAGCTTATGACGCACTGCGTTATAGAAAAACAAGCATAATGAATCAAGGTTTGTCGCAGCGTGCAAATCACCTGGACATTCCCGCAAGAACGAACGACAAAACAGAAATGGCAAAGGGAGGCCAAATCATGGCAGAAATGACAAAACTGGAAGACATGCGCAAGCAGGCAGAAACTCGTTTGCACCATGTACAAGAAACCATCAAGAAGTTCAGCGAAGAAACAGCGCACGATGTGCGTGAGAACAGCCACAAGGCTATGCTGGTGAGCCTCGGCTCGGCGGCGACGACTCAGGATGTCGTGGCAGACCTCATCAAATGGACGACCGATTTCTACGAGCGCTCGCTGAAGCGCGGTCAGGAGCTGGAGGATCGGGCGCTGAAGGAAGCGCGTCATTACTGGGAGGAAGGTCGCAAGCGCGTCGAGGCCGTCGAAGACGAAGTAGAGCACCGGGTCAAGACGGTTGTGGAGCGCCTCGATCTTCCCACCCAGGCCAAGGTCGAAAACCTGACGGCGCAGATTGATCAGATAGAGTCGAAGGTTGGCGAGCAGATTGATCAGCTCGGCGCGAAGGTTGGCGAGCAGATGACCGACCTGCATGACACGATCATGCAAAATCTGCCCATTGCTAATTACGGCAAGCTGAACGTCAAGGAAATTGTCAACAAGCTGGCCGATTTGACGGTGTCTGAATTGCACGCCATCCGTGATTTCGAGACCTCAGGGAGCAAGCGTGCCACCGTCCTGCGCGAGCTGAACCGCCGCATCGAAGCGATGCCCATTGCTGATTACGATGACCTGGCGGTAGAGCAGATCACAGCCAAACTCGAAGCCCTGAATACGGCCCAGTTGACCGTGATTGCCCAGTACGAGCGCGTGCATGGCAACCGCGTGGGCGTGTTGCAGAGCATCGAAGCCCGTTTGCAGGGCCTGGAGATGATGCCTGCGTAAGGCGTCCTCTCCTTTTCCGTTCGCACCATTCCTGGCGCCGCGTTCGCGCAATGTTTTGACACCGCGCGAACGCGGTGCTATAATTTACGGCATAGGCGCGGGTCCATAGCTCAATAGGTAGAGCAGCTGACTTTTAATCAGCGGGTCGCAGGTTCGATTCCTGCTGGACTCATCAAATGCCTGAATACGATCAGCTGACTCCGCTCAGCTGATCGTATTTTTTGTAAACAAAAAACCGGGCTTCTCGATGAAACCCGGTTTCTTGTTGTTGTCTCGTGTGCTGCAATTAGCGGACGACGAAGCTCAGGATGATAATGACGGCAAACAGCGAGGCGGCCAGGAGACCGACGCGGCGCAGGTCGCTGGCAACATGGCCGTATTCCTTGGCGTAATCTACCGGGACGGCAGTCCGGCCAGAGACGCTGCGCGCCGGCATACCACGCCCGGCCGCTGAACGGCTCGATCCAGAAGCGCTCGTTACATTCCCGCTGCTCGTTGGCGTCGCGGATGTCACACCCTGTGAATAGCGCGTGGGCGATGCGCTGCGGGGCGCACGCTGCGCCACACGTTGTTTCTTTGCCATAGGTGAATCTCTCCTCAAATCAGATGATTGCGGTCCCGATTATACCCGACGCCGCGCCCGCCGTCAAAGTAGAATGGCCGCCTGCAATAACGCCGCGCTGGCGCGACGCCGAGCATGGCTATTTCCCCCAGATGTCCGCTACTTGATCTACCGCTGCGGCGTCATCTCCCAGGCAGAGGAACAGGCGGTCGCCTTGCAGGCGCAGGAGTGCGGTCTGTGCTTTGGCCTGGTACCGCAGCTCGTCGGTTGTGCTGAAGCTGCGTTTGTCAAGCCAATGCGCCAGGGCTTTGCGCCCTTCTTGCGCCTCTGTCACGCTGTCCCAAGCCAGTTCCATGACGAAAAGGCGTTTGTCACCCCTGGTCAGGAACACATACTCAGAGCCATCCCAACCATCCGCTCCGGCCCTGGCCTCCGTGGGCAGCTCCTCGGCCAGCAGCACCCTCAAATCGAACTCTCCCCAAACATCACGGTTGACTTCACGCCAACCATCGCCGAGCTGATCGGCCAGATCAACAGGAAGGGCGACTGCGCTCGGCACGTCGGCCGGATACTTTTCAGGGTGCAGAATCTGTTCGGTTGACACGGGGGCATCCTTCCAGGTTTGATCTACACGCTCCCAGCCGCCGATCAGGGCAATCTGTTGAATGAAGGCTTCGCCGCTGGTATACGGAAACGCAATGGATTCTTTGAGGAAATTCGGCGCCTTGTCCAGGACGGCGGTGTTAACCTCCCGGCTGGCGTTGTCCAGGCCGATGATCTGGCTTGGCGTTAGATTCTCAGCCTCCCAGAACGCCGCCGTCAGCATGGCGTCACCCTCGACCAACGCCAGCAGAGCCTGGCGCTGATCATTGTTCATGCGCGCCGCCGCCTTTCCGATGTAGCGGTCCAGGTCGAAATGCTGATCCTGCAGGGCATGCACGTATTCATGTACGAATGTGATTTTGTCCTGTACATTGAGCGTCGCGCTGACGGCGCCGGTCGCCTGCACGATGAGAAAATCCTTCGTTTCGTCGTCATAGAAACCGGCGATTTGCGAGCTGTACACGTCCAGCAGAAGTTTTTCGAGATCGGTGTCCTCTGGCATCAGACCCAACAACTTGAACATCTGGCCCTGGCTTGTCAGCCTGGCCTTGCGCGCAGGATCAGAATTTTTGCTCTGCAGCAGATCCCGCACCTGCTCGCGGGTCATGAACTTGACGGGCACCGGATTGATGGTCTTGAGTTCCCGCAGATCTTCCGTGGCGGCGATGAGCGCCGGCAGCGCACGATCAACCGGCTGCGTGATTTGAGGGGCAGACGTGGCGATGGCTTGATCGAGTTTCAGCCCCCTGAGCATGCCTCCGGCCTCCAAAACCTCGCTAAAACCGGTGGCCGTCAGATAGAATACCGTTTTGGGCTGCAAAATGGTCCACAAGAAATAAGGTGGGATTTCAGGGGCGCCTGGCATTTCCGCCACGACCGCAGGTGCACCCGCAATCGAGGTCAGGCGCGCGGTCTTGCCACTCTCACCCAATCCCGCCGCCAGGTTCTGCAACGCCAGGTCGGGATTCGACTTGATGAGCAGGTACACGCCGCGCGCGGTCAGCGCAGGAAATTTGCCTTTCGCCAGGATGAATGAATGGTTTCCGGCATCTGGTTCTTGTACCAGGCTGACAAGCACGGTGAGCGGTGAGTTCGGTTGATTTGCGGCCGACACATCTTTGAAGGCCCAGCGGCTGTCCGGCCGTTCCCAGATAATGCCCAGCGCGTCATTGCGATACAGATCGTCACGCAAGATGATGGGATTGGCTGTGGGGGTTGCGGTGATGTCCGGTGTGGGCGATGCCGTTGGTTCGATGGTGGCAGTCGCTGTCGGTTCGATGGTGGCAGTGGCGGTAGGTGCGATGGTCGGCGTGGCGGTAGGCTCAGGCAGGATGGTGGGGGCCGGGGTTGTACGATTACAACTCAGCAGGCTCAACATCACCAGAGTCAATAGAGCAAGCAGGTACAGGGGTTTGCGCTTCATCATGACCTCCAGTTTGCGGTCGATCGGCAAAAACGAACACGCGGGTGATTGGCCCGACTTCAGGTTAAGAATCTACCTCCAATCCTCAGTGGAGTTTCGGCAGGCGCCGCGCCGCCATGCGTGACACGATGGCTACCTCTTCGACGCCCAGCAGCCACAGGAGCGCGGCGTAGATGG
>DAISHS010000355.1:1419-4413 GCA_036822415.1 Chloroflexota bacterium | reverse complement strand
CAGGTTGCGGCGGTGGCGGATCAAGCGCAGGAACGGATAGGCGATGGCCTGGCTAGCCGCGACGTCAGCGGTGCCGTCGCTGGAGCCATCATCAATCAGAACCAGCTCGGCGCGGCCGTCCAGGCCCAGGGCATGGAACGCTTTCGCCGTCTTTGCCAGCAGTTGGGGGATATTTTCCGCCTCGTTGCGCGCAGGCACGAGGACCGAAACGGTCGGATAGGACATCATCACCGTCATTCCGTTCAGCCTTCAGCGTCAGGTGTTTTGCCTTTGGTACTTTAGCCGATGAACGCCTTGACCGCTGTCGTGACTCGTTCGATCTGGGCGTCTGTCAGTTCCGGGTACATCGGCAAAGAGATGACCTGCTGCGCGCAGGCTTCGCTGACCGGTAGGCTGCCAGGGCCGTAGCCCAGGCTGCGGTAAGCCGGCTGCAGGTGCAGCGGCAGGGGGTAGTGAATGACAACGCCGATGCCGGCTGCCGTCAGCTGCGCGGCCAGCTCGTCGCGCCGCGGCGTGCGCACGACGTAGCAGTGGTAGACGTGACGGTTGTACGGACGGGCCGCGGGCGTGACGATGTCGCTGCCGGCCAGGAGCTCGTTGTAGCGCACGGCGTGACTGCGCCGGGCCTCGGTCCACGCTTCCAGGTGCGGTAGTTTGGCGCCCAGGATCGCGGCCTGCAGCGCGTCCAGGCGATAGCCCCAGCCCAGCTCGTCGTGCTCGTACTTGCTCATGCGCCCGTGGTCGCGCAGTTTGCGCACGCGCTGGATCAGGGTCTCGTTATTGCCCGTTACCATGCCGCCGTCGCCATAGCAGCCCAGGTTCTTGCTGGGATAGAAGCTGAAGCAGGCCAGGTCGCCCATGCTGCCGGCGCGCCGCCCGCGATACTCGGCCGCATGCGCCTGCGCTGCGTCCTCAATCACACGCAGGTTATGGCGTTTGGCAATGTCAAGAATCTCATCCATCTCAGCCACCTGCCCGTACAGGTGGACTGGCATGATCGCCTTTGTGCGCGGGGTAATCGCTTTCTCCACCCGTTCAGGGTCCAGGTTATAGGTGTCCGGCTGAATATCCACAAAGACCGGCGTCGCGCCCGCTTGGGAGATGGCTTCACCGGTGGCAAAGAAGGTGAAGGGGGTGGTGATGACCTCATCGCCCGGGCCGATGCCACAGGCCAGCAAGGCCAGGTGGAGGGCGGCGGTGCCCGAAGCCACGCCCACGCTGAAGCAGGCATTGGAAACCTGGCTGAAGGCCTGTTCGAAACCGGTCACCTCAGGCCCCATGATGAAGCTGGTGTTCGTGACCACACGCTGAATCGCGGCATCAATCTCAGGCTTGATCGTACTATATTGCGCCTTCAGGTCAACCATGGCAATGGCCGACTGTTGTGCAACGGATCCCATAAAATTGTTCTTTCCTCTAATTTTTGGTGTGACTGGCAGCGTTTTTCAGCGCGCTGCCAGATAAGATTTTTTCAGCACTCGATTTTCAGCACACGCGTTGCGCGGTGCTGTGCACTCTGACCTGTTTTTTATCTGTGCGGCGTCGCCATGAACCCCGTATGCGGACTGGCCAGGCCATCGGCCAGATTAGACAGCTGGTCTTCCAGGCGTACGATATCGCGCCGGGTTTGGTTGATGCCATTGATGACACTGAGCGGCACCTGGATACCAAACTGAACGCGCTGCAGCTCCAGCTCAGCCAGGTTGCTGCGCAGCACTGTCAGCTGATCCTGCAACATCTGCATTTCCTCACGCCGACCCACATGCAACATTCGCTGACTGCTGTCATCAGAAATAGCGCTGCTGACCTGCTGTTCCAGGCGCGCGTCGTTTTGTTTGAGCCAGCTGCCAAGCAGATGATTGCCTACGACTAACTGATCCTGGCTCACACGCAGGTAGCCGAGTTTGATCAGGCCGAAGACGAAACCGACGAGCACTGGTTCTGACAGGCCGGTGGCTTCACGCACTTCACTTTCGCGCAACCTGCCCGCCCGGCTGACCGTCAGCAAGATGCGTCGTTCGCCTGCGCTCAGGAAACGATAGTCATGTTCAAAAAATCCCGCCAGCATGTCATCCACCATCAAATCGGTTGGCGTTACTTCGCGCAGGCTATTATCCTCTTGCCATAGCCGTTGGCAAATCATCTGTATGAGATAGGGATGATCGCCTGTTTCCTCACGAATGGCGTCAATCGTGTGGTCGCTCACCGTGACCGGCGCAGGGGATTGCGATTGGCGGATCAACATCTCCGCGGCCACCGGATCGAGTCCGGTCAAATTACGCGGAGCAAAGCCATTCAAGAAAGGCGATGTGTCCCAGGCGATCGCCTGATCGTTCAGTTGCAGCAGGATCTTGGTGGAGACCATGACGATGCGCAGGCCGGCGCCGATCAGGAACATTTTGCGCAGGCGCTGTAAAAGCAGCGCGTCCGCTTGCCCGATGCTGACCAGGGCTTCAGCTTCATCAATCAGCAGGAGCAGCACCCGGTTTGCGGCCAGTAATTGCCGCCGCACCGCGCGCAAAAGGCCAATCTCGTCCTCATTCTTGAGCGCCGCCACGTCAAGACCGTAGGCGCTAAAACGATCGGCTACCTCTTCGAGCGCATAATAGATCTCTTGCTTCAACTCCGCGCGCGTGCTGATTCCCTGCAGGTCCAGGAACAACGGCACATACTGTGGATGGGCCAGGGTCAATGCTTCGAGCTGGCGAAGCAACGACGTCTTGCCGGTGCGCCGCGTACCCACCACCCACAACGTATTGTTTGGGCCATCCAAAAGATGGGAAATCAGCCCGCGCCGGCCATAATGTGATGCGCCCTTGACCCATCCCCCAACGACATACGGATTGCTCATGTGGTGTCTTTCTCTCACGCCTCTATGATTAACAACGATGATGACCAGGCCGACTATCTCATCGGCAGTACGCCGGCTGGCCCAAAGGACACCGCAGCGGTTATTATAGTCAATATTCGATGACAGGCAACTGTAAGGGGGCA
>DAISHS010000355.1:0-1319 GCA_036822415.1 Chloroflexota bacterium | reverse complement strand
GCCATGCGTAGAATCGCCTCGTGCGCGGCTTGCACATCGGCCAGCTTGATCGTGGTGCGGTTGGCTTCGAACATGTGATTGACCGCTTCCAGGCCATACTGCTGAATCCGGTGTGGGCGGCCGTTGGCGTGGGCGATGACGAACTCCAGGGCGTCGTCGTCCCAGCGATAAACGCCTTTGACCGGTTCCTGCAGCAGGTCGAGGGCATCCTTGCGCCCAAACGGCGTCAGCTCGATTTCGTTGAACAGGTTGTACCAGGGGCTTTCCGGACGATCCCAGGCTTTGCTGATGCGCACGCCGGCCACCACCGCGCCCAAATTCTGCGCAAATTGCTCCATGAAGATGCGGCGCAGCTGTTGCTGAGTCAGTTGATCGTAATCGTTCATCACATCTACTTCATCGAGCAGCAAGATCAGGCGGATGGTCTTGTCGGTTTGCTCTTGCAAATGGCCGATGATCACGCGCAGGTCACGGCGCATGTCGCGCGCCGAGTAGTCTGTGGCGGCGGCCTGATAGGCCAGGTCCAGCCTGGCGCGGTCGTCGGCCGGCAAAATTTCGATCACCGCTTCCATCAGGCGATGGAAGAATTCAGGTTCGGGCGTGCCTTCCAGGTCAACCAGCACCGGGACGAAGACACAGTCAGGGTCATGAGCCTCACGCAAGCGATCGCTTAACTGAAAAAGCAGGCTGGTTTTGCCAATGCGCCGTTCGCCGTGAATCATGACGCTGTTGCGATGCAGAACCGTCAGGATGCGCTTGAGCTGCTCGTCGCGGCCGAAGAAAAGGTCATCACGCCGCACCGGCTCGCCCGATACGTAGGGATTGAATTTGCGCTGCAACGCCTGCCGCGGACGCCGCCGTCCGCGCCACCAGGAGACAAAACCCAGGCTGCCGATCATCACAGCCAGGCTGGTGACGCCCAGGCCAAAAAGCGCCGAGGAGAGTGGAATGACGCCGACGAGCGGCAATGTCACTTCGGCCGGTGGAGGCGCCACGGTCAGCACGGTTTGCGCGACGGGCGAATAGTTCATCGCGCCATCACGTACGCGCACCTCAACGGTGTAGGTGTTGGCGGCCAGGCGGCCAAACCGCATCCGCTGACTACGGATGGTCTGCCAGGCGGTCATTCCCGGCAGCAAACGCACCTGGTAGAGCAGGCTGTTCTGCGCCGTCTCTTGATCGGCGCCTGCGAATTCGACCACGACTTCATCGGTCGTGCTCAGCTTGATGGCGCTGTGATTCACGCTTGTGGAATTGACCGTCGTAATGCGCACCCGCGGTGGTCGCGTCTCCGGCTGATAGCGGCGCAGGCCGCCGAC
>DAISHS010000354.1:0-4434 GCA_036822415.1 Chloroflexota bacterium | reverse complement strand
GGCCAACAACCGCCGCTACCGCCGCGGCGCGCCCCACGACCGCCGCGCCGCCGGCCACACGCAGCGCCAACAGCTCGATTGCCATCACCAGCATGAACTACGTCGGCGGCGATGAGGTGGTCACTGTGACGAACCAGGGCAAGGCGTCATTATCTTTGGACGGCTGGCGCCTGCAGAGCTACGGCGGCAGCCCTTGCCGGCCCGTCGCCGCGCAGGTCTTCGTTTTTCCGGCCGGTTATGTTCTGAACGCCGGCGCCAGCGTGCGCATCCACAGCGGTCCGCAGGCTGTGGACAATCCGCCGGCCGACCTCAAATGGACGGAGGATACGGTTTGGAGCAACAACGGCGATCGCGCCGATTTGCTCAACGCCGATGGCGCGCTGATGACCTCCCTGGCCTACGGCGGTTGCCAGTAGCAAGGGGTCAGCACGCCAGGCGTGAACTTGGTCGGCGTTGCTGCGACTTGCCGTTAGCTGGCGGGCGGCAAAACGTGCCGCAGGAATTGGCCTGTGTAGGAAGCGGGCGCCTGCGCCACCTCTTCTGGCCGCCCTTCAGCGATGATGCGACCGCCGCCGCTGCCGCCTTCCGGCCCCATGTCAATCACCCAGTCGGCCGATTTGATGACATCCAGATTGTGCTCGATGACCACCAGGGTGTTGCCGCGGTCGGCCAGATCGTGCAGTACATGCAGGAGCCGGCGCGTATCCTCGAAGTGCAAACCGGTCGTTGGTTCGTCCAGGATGTAGAGCGTGTCGCCGGTGTCGCGACGGCTCAGCTCCTTGCTCAGCTTGATGCGCTGCGCCTCGCCGCCGCTCAGCGTGGTGGCTGCCTGCCCCAGGCGAATGTAGCCCAGCCCCACCGCTTCCAGGGTCTTCAGCTTGTTGCGAATGGCCGGGATGTTGTTGAAGAACTCGTGCGCCTCTTCGACCGTCATGTCGAGCGCATCGGCGATGGACTTGCCTTTGTAGAGAATCTGCAAGGTGTCTCGATTGTAGCGCTTGCCGTGGCACACTTCGCACGGCACCCACACATCGGGCAGGAACTGCATTTCGATGCGGATCGTGCCATCGCCCTGGCAGGCTTCGCAGCGCCCGCCCTTGACATTGAATGAGAAGCGCCCCGGCCCATAGCCGCGCAGTTTGGCCTCCGGCAGGCGCGCAAACAGATCGCGCAGCGGGCCAAAGAGACCGGTGTAGGTGGCCGGGTTGGAGCGCGGCGTGCGCCCGATTGCGCTCTGATCAATGTCAATCACCTTGTCGAGCTGCTCGATGCCCAGGATGGTCTCATGCGCGCCCGGCTTATCTTTGGCCCGGTAGAGCGCCTGCGCCAGCCGCTTGTAGAGCACCTCGATCACCAGGCTTGATTTGCCAGAGCCGGAGACGCCAGTCACACAGATGAACTTACCCAGGGGGATGCGCACATCCACGGCTTGCAGGTTGTTCTCCGTGGCCTGTTTGATGAGCAAGGTTTTGCCGTTGCCCTCGCGGCGCTTGCTGGGGACTTCGATCTGCTTTTCGCCGCGTAGATAGCGCGCCGTCAACGAATCGGGACACTCGATGAAGCGGTCACGCGGCGCTGAGCAGACCACTTGCCCGCCGTGCTCACCGGCGCCCGGCCCCATGTCCACAATCCAATCGGCCGCGCGCATCGTCTCTTCATCGTGCTCGACCACCAGCACGGTGTTGCCCAGGTCGCGCATCGCGACCAGCGTACGAATCAGGCGTGCATTGTCGCGCTGATGCAGGCCGATGGATGGCTCATCCAGGATATAGAGCACGCCCATCAGCTGCGAACCAATCTGCGTTGCCAGGCGGATGCGCTGCGCCTCGCCGCCGGATAAAGTCGCGGTGGCGCGATTGAGCGACAGGTAGTTCAAGCCCACATCGGCCATGAAGCCGAGCCGGGCGCGAATTTCCTTGAGAATCTGGCGGGCAATGGCCCACTGGCGCTGCGTCAACGGTGAGGCCGCCGGCACTTCCAGCGCATCGCCGTACTTCGCCACGCGCTGACTCTCCTCTGCGCCGTTGGGGCCGTGGGCAGGCGCCTGGGTCAGTGACGCGGTTTCTCCTTGCAACAATCGCACCCATTCCAGGGCGGCAATCACCGAGAACTGCGTCACGACATCAATGTTCTGATCGAGGATGGTCACGGCCAGGGCTTCGGGCCGCAGGCGCTTGCCTTTGCACGCGGGGCACGGGCGCGAGGCCATCAGTTCTTCCATCTCAGAGCGGATGTAGTCGGAAGTAGATTCACGGTAGCGGCGCTGCAAATGGGGAATGACCGCCTCATAGGTGGTCTCGTAGGTGCGCAACTGCCCGGCGGTGTTGTGGTACGTGATTGCAACCGACTCGACATGGCCGGGGCCAAAGAGGATGATCTCGCGCTGGCGGCTGCTCAATTCTTTCCAGGGCGCGGTAAAGGGGATGTGATGCTTGGCGCACAGGGCGCGCAGCAGCTGGCGGTAGTGATTCTCCTCGTCCTTCTGCCCTTGCTTGCCCCAACCGCTCACATTCAGCGCGCCCTCTGCCAGCGATAGATCAGGGTTCGTCGCGATCAGCTCAGGATCGAACTCCATCTGCACGCCCAGGCCGCTGCAAGTCTGACAGGCGCCGTGCGGAGAGTTGAACGAAAACGTGCGCGGTTCGATTTCGGGCAGACTGATGCCGCAGTGCACGCAGGCAAAATGCTCGGAGTAGAGCCGATCTACGGGCGCGGCGTCGCGCTGACTCACATCGCTGACCAGCATGGCGCCGCCGCCCAGGCGCAGCGCGGTCTCGACCGAATCGGTCAAGCGGCCGCTATCCAGCGCGTTCTCACCCCCCTGCGTCACCACCAGGCGATCTACCACCGCCTCGATGGTGTGATTCTTGTAGCGATCCAGCTCAATCTCTTCATCTACATCGTGCACTTCGCCGTTGACGCGCACGCGCACGAAGCCGGCCTTGCGCACGTCCTCGAAGATGCCTTTGTGCTCGCCTTTGCGATCCTGAATCAAAGGCGCCAGGATCAAGATACGGCTGCCGGCCGGCATCTCCAGGATCGAATCCACGATCTGTTGCGCGCTTTGCTGGGCAATCTCACGGCCACAGTTGGGGCAATGGGGAGTGCCCACGCGCGCAAAGAGCAGGCGCAAATAGTCGTAAATCTCGGTGGCGGTGCCCACGGTGGAGCGCGGGTTGCGGCTGGCGCCTTTCTGATCAATCGAAATGGCCGGACTAAGGCCCTCGATTTGATCTACATCCGGCTTTTCCATCAGGCCCAGGAACTGGCGCGCATAGGCGGACAGGGATTCAACGTAGCGGCGCTGGCCTTCCGCGTAGATCGTGTCGAAGGCCAACGACGATTTGCCCGATCCAGAGAGGCCCGTGATGACCACCAGCTGGTCGCGCGGCAGCTCGACGGTGATATTCTTGAGGTTGTGTTCCCGTGCACCACGAACGATCAATTTGTCATGAGCCATGATCCAGTTCTCCTGGCGTGGCGCGTCATGCCATGTCGGATGACTAAGAAACCGGGTTTCAGAGGTGAAACCCGGTTTCGGCATGAGCGGAGTTGCCCAAACGGCGCAGAATCGTTTACTTCTTCTTGGGTTCCTCGGGCGGAAGTTCCTCGCCCTTGGCCGCCTTGCCCTTAGCCACCACTTCTGGCTCACCGGCCGCTGGCGCAGCCGCGACTTCCTCGGCCCCTTCAGAAACACCGGCGCGTGTGCGGCTGAGCGTGACAACGGCCTCGTCCTCGTCAATCGCCAGTTTCACATTGGCCGGCACGACCAGGTCTTTGACGTGCAGGATGTGGTTTTCGATCGAGAGATGGCTGATGTCAATCCCCAGGGCATCCGGGATGTTGCCTGGCAAACAAGAAACCTTGACGGTTTCCATGTTGTGCACCAGGATGTAATCGCTGCCGACGCTGCTGGGCAGCGCGCCGAGCAATTTGACCGGTACATCAATCTCGATCGCTTCCGTCATGGAGACCTGGTAGAAGTCCACATGCAGTGGATTGCGCTTGACCGGATGGCGCTGTAGTTCCTTGATGAGCACGGCCACCTGGCGGCTGCCCAAATCGAGGGTGGTCAGGTGGGTCAGGGCGCCCTGTTTGACCGCCTTGTCAAGGTTGATGCGCGCAACCTGAATGGATTCGGCCGGGATATTGTGCCCATACATCACGGCGGGCACCAGGCCCTGCTGGCGCAGTTGGTTAGCATGAGCAGATGGGTCGCGCTGCTGCGCCGCCAATAAAATTTCAGCCACGATTCTACGATCTCCTTTACTGTGAACGTCTTTTTACGATTTTTTATTCAGTTGATGAATTCGTTTCGACACGATCAGTAGTCGTTTTGACACTTAATGCCGAGCAAACAAAGACGCCTGTGAGCAGGCGTTCGGCTATTTTACCTGAGGGTGGGCAATTCGTCAAAGTCCCAGGGGCGAATGG
>DAISHS010000353.1:0-4453 GCA_036822415.1 Chloroflexota bacterium | reverse complement strand
AGAGAAATTCGTGTCATTCGTGGAATTCGTGGCAAGACTGAGCCGCGCTGGTTGCCGACAGGATTGTCCACGCCGCATCCAGAGATTAACCACGAATGGCGCGAATGAAACGAATTGCAGAAAGAAGACAGAGAAATTCGTGTCATTCGTGGAATTCGTGGCCAAACTAAGCCGCGCAAACTGAACACGAAGTAAGCACTCTTTGGCCTGGCGATTGACCGGCCGGTCGCGCTACACTCGGTCTGCTTGACCGCTGCGCCGGGTTTGAGCACATCCCATTCGATCGAGAGGGCTGAGAGAGCCATGAACCTGCCGTCTGACCTGCCCCCGCGCGCGAGCCTGCGCGCGGGGATGCTCGGCGCCGCGCTCCTGGCGGCGACGCTTGCTGGCTACGCTGTCTATGAACTGATTCTGCGGCCGCGCGCGGGTTTCCCCAGCGATGACATGGCCGTCATCCTGGGCGGAATTGATACGCTGCGCATCGGCCATTGGCTCAAGTTTGGCTATGCGGCGGGCCTGGCGCTGTTGACCGTCGGCCTGCGCCGGCGCTTGCACGCCCAAAGCCCAACGCTGATGGACCTGGCGCAGCTGAGCGGGGCCGGCGCGGCGGTGCTGCTGGTCGCCAGCGCTGTCCTGGGCCTGCGTCTCCTGCAGGAAGCTGACCTCTTCTATCCCGCGAACCCAGTGGATGCACGCGCAACCATCCTCATCCGCGTGGTTACGCAATCACTACAGCAGGCAGGGCTGCTGTTGGGCGCCTGGCTGCTGCTGCTCAGCAGCGCGGCCGGGCTGCGCGCACGTGTCTGGCCCGCGGCCGCCCACGGGATGGGACTGCTGGTCGGCGCGCTGCTCGTGGCCGCCTTGTTTCTACCCACGCCACTGGATGCGATCGGCCCCCTGCTGGCAATCGCCTATGGCGGCTGGCTGGCCTGGTTGTTCTTTAGGGAATCGTCAAGCCGCTAAGGTTCCAGGTCGAGGCGGCCGTACTGGTTGAACCGGGCCCGCTTGGCGTGAAATCGCTCGTTCGGGGCTGCGCCCGTTCACGCGGCGGGCCACAGGAGCGTGACCGCCGTCCCCCGGCCCACGCCGGCGCTGACCACGCGAATCTGCGCGCCGTAAGCATCCACGATGGACTTGACCAGCGCCAACCCCAGCCCGGCCCCCGGAATCTCGTCTGAATGGGCCTTGTCCGCGCGATAGAAGCGCTCGAAAATGTGCGGTAGATCCTCCGCGGCAATGCCCTGTCCCGTATCCTGAATGTCAACCTCGACAGCCCCATCCCTTTGACCCAGCGTGCAGACAACCTTGCCGCCCGCCGGGGTGTACTTGAGCGCATTATCGAGCAGATTGCGCAGGACGACGCTGAGATGCGACAGGCCGGCGTGAACGAGCAGCGGCTGGTCACACCCGGCCAGCGTCAGCTCGACCTGGCGCGCGTGCGCCAGCGGCTCCAGCTGCGTAGACAGGACCGCGGCCAGCCGGCCCAGGTCAATTTCATCCTGCCCCAATTCCGCACGCCCGGCGTCGAACCGGGAAAGGATGGTCACATCGCCGACGAGGTTGCTCAGGTGCACGATCTCCTCGTCCACCTCCTCGATGTAGCGCCGGGCTGTCTCCGCGTCGAGCGGATCGTAGCGCAGCGCCTCGGTGCGCAGGCGCAGCGCGGTGAGGGGAGTGCGCAGTTCATGCGAGGTGTTGCGCGCAAACGCGGTCTGTTCCTCCAGCATGTTCTGCACCTCTTGCGCCATCCCGTTGAAGGCATCCGCAACCTGCCCGATCTCGTCCTGCCCGCTGCGCGCAATGCGGAAGGAGAGGTCGCCCTGCGCCAGGCGCAGCGCTGCATCGCGCAGCGTCAGCAGGGGCCGCGTGATAGAGCGCGCCGACCACAACGCCGCGGCCAGGGAAAGGGTCGTCAACAGGACAGAGCCGAGGGCCAGCGCGCCCCAGCTGCGAAGAACCTGGGCCTGCAGCTGATGGGCCGGCACGGCGAGCTGCAGCAGGCCTGTGATGAGCTCGCCGCGATATTCGAGCCGCGCGGCGGTGTAGAGCGTGTCCTGGCCCGCCGAATCTGCGCGATGCACTACCACCGTCTCCCCGTCGAAGGCCAGCGTCAGCTCGGGCAGGTCCGGGAAGTTCGGTCGCCCCCGCGCGGCCGGCGGCGCATCCGGCGTGCGCGGATCATCCGGTAGATAGAGCGTCAGCGCGCCCTCCACCTGGCCCGCGTAGCTCTGCAACAGCGCGTCGATGGCCGCGGGCGTGGCCGTATCGAGGTCCGCGCCCTGCACCTGGTCGCCCATCGTGCGCGCCAGCAGGCGCACCTGGTCTCGCAAGTGCTGTTCGTAGTCGGCGCGCAGCGCGCTCTCGATTTGCCTGCCGGCAAACAGGGTCAGCGCCAACAGGCCGATCAGGATGATGAGCGCGTTGCTCAGGAGCAGCCGCGTCCGAATGTTCGTGGCAAGGTGGATTCTCATGCCGCGCCCCACGGGGAGAAACGATAGCCGACGCTGCGCACGGTCTGGACATAGATCGGATTGCCCGGATCGTCTTCGAGTTTCTCGCGCAGCCAGCGGATGTGCACCTCCAGCGTGCGCATGTCGCCCAGCCAATCGGTGCCCCAGACCTTGTCGAAAATCTCGGCGCGGGTGATGGCCTCGCCCGGCCGGCTGGCGAGCAGGCTGAGCAGCTCGAACTCCTTGTGCCGCAGGCTCAAGGGCCGCCCATTCTTGTGCACCTGCCGACGCTCCAGGTCAATCTGCAGCTCGCCAAAGGTGAGCAGTTTTTTGTCTCTCGCCTGCGCGGCGTCGAACTCGACCCGGCGCAGCATCGCCCTGATGCGCGCCGCCAGCTCGCGGGTGCTGAAGGGCTTGGTCACGTAATCGTCCGCGCCCAGCTCCAGGCCCAGGATGCGATCAACCTCCTCGTTCAGGGCCGTCAGCATCAAGATCGGCACGACGCTTTCCCGGCGAATCCCTTTGCACACCTCCCAGCCGCTCAGGCCGGGGAGCATGACGTCGAGGATGACCAGATCGGGCGTTTCCAACAAGGCGAGCTTAAGCCCGGCCGCGCCATCCGCGGCGTGGCGCACCTCGTACCCCAGCCCGCGCAGGGTGCGAATGAGAGATTCGGCAATCAAGCGCTCGTCTTCGATGAGCAGGATCCTGGACATGTTCTGGTTCCTCACAAGGGCAATTTGCAAGCGCATTGTAACACCATACCGGCCCATTTGAAACATGTAAATGCTTAAATGAGCTTAAGGATATTTAAGCTAGAGATAACCACCGCGCCGCGAAAGTGGCTTATAGTGGAGCCACCGATCGAACCCAAAATAGGAGATTTCACAGATGAAACAAAAAACCATAGCCATGTTCTTCTTGATCGCGTTCGTGCTCTCCGCGCTGGCCGCTTGCGCCCCGACGGCGACGCCGAGCGCGCTGCAGCCGACCGCGACAACCGCCGCCGCTCAACCGGCCGCGACCGTTGCCCAGCCGACCGCGCCGGCTGCCGCGGCGACCGCCGTCAGCGCCGCCGGGCTTGCCTTCGACAATGCCGCCTGGCAGTATGACGCCGCCAACGACGTCTACTGGCAGATCGGCGTCCAGTATGCGGCCAAACCGGAAACCACCGCTTACGAAACCCTGGGGATTTACGTTCCCGGGGCCTACCTGACGGCCACGGCCAACGGGGACGGAACGTACACCGCCACGCCGAACGCGAGCGGCGCGGTCAACGGCTTCACGACCACGACCGCCCCCGTGGTCTTCCCGATCGACACGCCAGGCTACTCGGCGCGCCAGGCGCCCACGGCCTATAACTACACCGGAGTTTCCAGCTATCTGAAGGCCGGCTTCATCTACGTGGATGCGGGCATGCGCGGCAAGCAGAATGGCTACGACGCCAGCGGTACGTTGATCTACAGCGGCGGCGCGCCCTGGGGCGTGACCGACTTCAAGGCGGCGCTGCGCTTTGTCCGCTATAACAAAGCGGTCCTCCCCGGCGACACGGCCAACGTCTTCGTGTTCGGCATGAGCGGCGGCGGCGCGCAAAGTTCGATCATCGGCGCCTCCGGGGACAGCAAACTCTACGACCCGTATCTTGAGGCCATCGGCGCGGCCATGACCGATGCCCAGGGGCAACCGATCAGCGATGCCGTTCAGGGCGTCATGGCCTGGTGCCCCATCACCAGCCTGGACATGGCCGACGCGGCTTACGAATGGAACATGGGGCAATACGCCAGCAGCGGGACGCGGGCCGCGGGCGCCTTCACGGCTGCCCTGTCGCAAGACCTGGCCACGGCCTACGCCGAGTACATCAACCAGCTTGGCATCAAGGATGAAAACGGCAATGTCCTCGTCCTCACCAAATCGGACGCGGGCATCTATGCCGCGGGGAGCTATTATGACTATCTGGTGAAGACCATCGAGACATCCCTGAACAACTTCCTGGCCGATACGAC
>DAISHS010000352.1:0-4455 GCA_036822415.1 Chloroflexota bacterium | reverse complement strand
GGCGTCGCCAGAGCCGCCGACGCTGGCGCCGCCCACGATGCCGCCCGCAGCGCCCGCGCCGGCGCCGTTGGTCTTCATGCTGTCAGGAATGGGGCACTCGCCGGGCGCGCCTGGCTTGCCGGTGGCGCCCGCAATGCCGAAGACGCCTGTGGCAATCGGCGCCCATTTACCGGCGTCGTCCTGCAGGAACATCGTGACCACAAAGACGCGGCCGTTGACATCCTGGTTGAACGAGAGCGAAGCGTGCGGCAGGGTGTTGGGCGCCAGCACCGCACGCGCGGTGGCGATCGGGTCTTCCTGCACATTGCCGTCCACCGCCTCCTGCCACATCACCACCACCGGCAGCTCCTGTTTCACGACCGCCGGCAGGTAGCTGTGAACGGTGCGCGTGCCCGCGCGGAAGACCGGCGGATAGGTGGGGCACTGCCCCGGCAGGTCGTTCTTCCATTCGTAGCCGCTGTAGAGGGTCAGCAGCTGGTCGTCCTGGTTCGATGCGGCGGCCGCCGGCGCCAACGGCGCGGTTGGCCACGGCGCCGCAGCCGCCCCGATGGGCCACAGCAGGAGCGCGATGGTGAGCAGCCCCACCCATCGCCAACGATGATCAGACGTCATGACAGTTACCTCCAGTTGGAAATGTTGAACTATGAATGATGAACGATGAACGATGAATGATGAATGATGAACGATGAATGATGAATGATGAACGATGAATGATGAATGGCGCTCACGCGCGCGCATCCTGGCGTTTGAGCGCGACGACGGTCAGGCCAATGCAGACGACGGTCAGGGCCAGTAAGATGCCCAGATTTTGCCGCAGGTAGGCCGTGGAATGGTCGAAGGGAAAGACCAGCGCTTCCACGGGCATGACATAGCTGGCCAGGCGGTGCAGCTCCGGCAGGTTGACGGTGGCGCCCATCGCCTCGATGCCCCAGCGGCTGAAGGTCAGCCAGGAGACCAGGCGCGCGCTGCCTTCCAGCTTGAAGACGACGCCGGCGAAGACGATCTGCGGGATGAGGAAGAGCGGCATCAGGCTCATAACCCGATCCTCGCGGCCGACCGCCGCCGACAGCAGCAGGCCCAGGCCGGTTGAGGCAAACGTGACGAGCAGCACGGCGCCGAAGATCTCGACCACGCCGGGCAGGCCGCTGGCGCCCACCGCAGGGAACTGCGCGCGCAGATGCACGATGACCACCAGCAGCGCCGCCTGGATGATGCTCAGCGCCAGGAGGACGATCAGCTTGGAGGTGACGTAGGCGGCCACGCTCAGGTTGACGAAGCGCTCCCGGCGATAGATCGGCAGCTCTTTGACGATCTCGCGCACGGCGTTGATCAGCCCAAACCAGGCCGCAATGCAGGCCAGCACAAAGAGAATCTTCTGCATCTCAGCCAGGTCGCTGACCTGCACGTTCAGCCCCTGGTTGAACAGCCCCGGCTTCATCACCAGGAAGAGCAGCAGGGCAATCAGCGGCGCTTGCAGCAGCAGGAAGAGCAGGTTGCGCCGGTCACGCAGCAGGATGGTGACATAACGTTCGACCAGGATGCCGGTCTGGCGGGTAAAGGTCGCCAGGTCGGCGCGCAGGGCGCGCCAGCGCAGGCGCTGTGACAGCGGCAGCCGGCTGGCGGCCGGCGCTGCTGGGATGGCTGCGGCGGGAGCCGCAGGCGCTGGGCGCTGGTAGCCGCAGCTGGCGCAGGTCGTCTGCTCCGCCGACAGCGGCTCGGAGCAGCGCGGGCAGGTGGACGCCAGGCGGCGCTCGATGTAGGCTTCGTAGAAGCTCGAAGCCTGGAACGTTTGCAGCCAGCGCTCCGGCTCCTGCTCGACCAGGTGATAGATTTCGGCGAAGTTACGCACGCCAAAGAAGGTCAACGCGGCGGCGGGCGGGCCGTAAAAGACCAGGCGGCCCCGTTCGGCCAGGAACGCGACCAGGTCGCAGTCCCGGATGTTATCGGTGGCATGGGTCACCAGGATGACGGTGGCGCCGGCCTGGGCCACCTGGCGCAGGGTGAACATCATCTTCTTGTCCAGGCCGGGGTCGAGGCCGGAGGTTGGTTCGTCCAGGAAGAGGATGCCCGGCTCGGCGATCAATTCCACGGCCAGGCTGACGCGCTTGCGCTGACCGCCGCTGAGCTGGCGCACAAGGACGGTGCGGCGGTTGCTCATGGCGACCTGCTGCAGGACCGTTTCCACCCGTTTTTCGATCTCGGCGGCGGCCGTGTCGGGCGGCAGGCGCAGGCGCGCGACGAAGCGCAGCGCCTCTTCGACGGTTAGCTCGCGGTGGATGATGTCGTCCTGCGGGACGTAGCCAATGCTCTGGCGGTAGGCGTCGAAATGATGATAGAGGTCGTCGCCGTTGATGAGCACGCGGCCATCCGCGGGGCGAAAGGCGTTCAGCGCGTCGAGCAGGGTAGATTTACCGGTACCGCTGCCGCCGACGATGGCGACGAACTCGCGCGGGTGAATGACGAGCGAGACGTTGCTGAGCAGCAGTTTGAAGCCGCTGTCGCCGGCGGCGGCTTTGGGCGCAGGGACCTGTTTGCGCAGGCTCATGCCGTCCAGGCGAATGCCGGCGCGGCGCAGGTCAACCACGCGCAGGGCCTGGCCGTCGTAGCGCAGCTGCACGGAGCCGATCAGAATATCATCGTCCGGCTGCAGCATGTGCTGCTGCACGCGCTGGCCGTTGACGAAGGTGCCGCTGGCGCTGCGCAGGTCAGCCAGCAGATGCCCCTGGGCCAGCGGCGTGACCGTGGCGTGAAAGGCCGACGCGGTGGGATCGCTGATGACCAGGTCGTTGCGCGCGTCGCGGCCGATGCTGATCTCTTGCGCCAGGGCGACCTGGCTGCGCTGCGCGGGGCCGGCGACCGTGGCGTCGAAATAGAGCAGGGAAACGAAATCTTCGGCCTCGCCGGGGATGCGCACAATCTCGCCGTTGTCGAGCTTTTCTTCTTCGATGCGCTGCCCTTTGTAGCTCAGGCCGTTGCGGCTGCGCGTCCACTGGCCGTCGCGCGACTGCCCATCGAGCAGGTGATAGCCGTCGGCCTCCAGGCGCAGGGTGGCGTGATAGGGCGACACCGCCGGCGAGTCAATGACGATGTCGTTGCCCTCGGCGCTGCGGCCCAGGCGCAGCAGGGGCGCGGTCAGCGCCACCGTCAGCTGATGACCGGGCCAGGCAATGATCAATTGCTGGTCGTTGCTCGAAGCAGGCGTGACGGTCATCTGGTTGGTTCACCTTTCTGTGTCGCGGCATGGCGGATTCGATTGCTGGCCGCAGTATAACCAACGATCGTGAAGAAATCGTAAATTGAACGCGGGGTTGCGCAGGCAGGGGGCGCGGGGCGAGCTGTTTTTTGCTAATGCGGAGAAGCGCGCCGCCCTCGCGGGTTGGCGAGGACGGGGGCGCTGCGGGCGGCGCTGGCAAGCGGTCATTGGCCACGAATGACACGCAGGCAAAACCCATTCGTGTCATTCGTGGCCAGGCGCTGACGCCTAAAGATTGGCGAACTTGTTGGTCAGATAGCCCATGAAGGGGCCGGCGTCCAGGGAACTGCCGGCGGCGCGCTGCAACAGCTCGTTGGCGGTGAACTTGCGGCCATGCGCATGAATGTTGGTGCGCAGCCAGCCCAGCAGGCTGCTGAAATCGCCGCGCTCGATTTCATCCCACAGGGCGGGGAATTGCTGCTGCGCGGCGGCGAAGAATTGGGCGGCCAACAGATTGCCCAGCGTGTAGGTGGGGAAGTAGCCGATGAGCGCCTGCGACCAGTGGACATCTTGCAGCACGCCCAGCGCATCATTGGGCGGCGTGACGCCCAGGTAGGCTTGCATACGCTCGTTCCAGAGCGTGGGCAAATCGGCCACGCGCAGGCTGCCGTCGAGCAGGCCGGTCTCCAGCTCGAAGCGCAGCATGATGTGCAGGTTGTAGGTGACCTCGTCCGCGCCGATGCGAATCAGCGAGGGCTGCACGCGATTGACAACCCGGTACAGGGTCTCCAGACTCACGTCCTCCAGGGTGTCGGGGAAGGCGGCGCGCAGCTGGGGATAGAAGAAATTCCAGAAGGGACGGCTGCGGGCGACCATGTTTTCCCACAGGCGCGACTGCGATTCATGCACGCCGAGCGAGGTCCCCTGCCCAAGCGGCGAACGCCCCAGGGTTGGGCTGATGCCCTGCTCGTAGAGCGCATGGCCGGTCTCATGCAGCGCGCTGAAGAAGAAGTAGGCCAGGTCGTCTTCCACGATGCGCGAGGTGATGCGCACATCGTCGCGGGCAAAACTGGTGCAGAACGGGTGCGGCGCGGCATCGTGGCGTCCACGTGTAAAATCGTAGCCCAGGCGCTGCATCAGGTTGTAGACCACGGCGCGCTGACGCTCGCGGTCGTAATGGCGATGCAGCACGCTGTCATCCACCGGCGCGCCGGCGTCGGTGATGGCGCGCAGCAGGCCGCTGATCTGTGGGCGTAGCTCGC
>DAISHS010000351.1:0-4489 GCA_036822415.1 Chloroflexota bacterium | reverse complement strand
CGGTCGTGTGGCACGAAATGTGGTATGGTTGCTACCGGCTGCCTCCTTCGGCCAAACGTCACGCCATCGAGACATACCTGACCCAGGTTGTTGGGCCAAGCATGCCGATTTTGGCTTACGATGAAGAGGCTGCCATCTGGCACGCCGCAGAACGGGATCGCCTTGCCAGGCTCGGCAAGACGCCGCCCTATGCCGACGGTATGATCGCCTCAGTAGCCAAGACCAACGACCTGGCCGTGGTCACATTCAACCTTGCCGACTTCAGCTGTTTTCGTGATCTGCGCATCGAAAACTGGCAGGGTTAGCCCTTCTTTTGCTTCCTTTCCCTCCATTCTCTTCTCGCCCCACGTCGTCATCCACCAGCTGGAAACTCACGGAATGGTAGAAGTTCTGGAACGAGTGTGGTCAACCTCACCAGAGCCGCAAGACACCTGGGTTATAATGCAGTTTCAGACGTTTGCCAGGCAACTGAGTTTTCCATCTCTGAGGTCTTTTTTATGCTGGATCGTTTCTCGCGTTTGATTCATCTCTTCCTCATCAGCGTTATGCTGACGCTGATGTTAGCTGCCTGCGCCAGCGACGAGCCGCCGGACACGCCGACCGTCGCGCCGACCGCGGCGCCAGCGTCACCCGCGCAATTGCCGGTCGCGACCAGGAAACCACAGGCCACGTCACTGCCGCAAAAGCGCGCTTACACCAGCCCCGACCTGGGCTTTAGCCTCGATTATCCGAACGATTGGGAGATCAACGCAAAGAATGTCGCCCAAAACGGCGTGTTATTTTATCGGGTCGGCGTCGAAACAATTTTCTGGGTGCAGCAGCAGCGCTTCGGCGGAAGCGCAGACAAGGCCAATCAGGCCGGCATCGCCTTCCTCAAGGAAACCAACCAGGGGGCGAACATCAAGGACGTGACCTACGCGGGCAATCCGGTCGCGCTGCGCGCCGCCGGGCTGACCGGCCTGAGCCTGGATTACACCTATACCCGCGGCTCAACCGCGATGCAAGGCGTCTTCGTCGTCGTCACTACCGCGGAGGGCGACACCTATCTGATCACGATGGAGGCGCGGCGGGCCGATTATCCACAGGACGCCCTGCTGCTCAAGGCGATGCTGGCGAGCCTGCGCATCAGCGGTGTGCCGCTTGCCCCTGCGGCCCCTGCGGTCACCCCCGCCAGCCCGCCTGACCAGCGCGCCGAGGCCGAGTGGCTGGTGATGTTCTACGAGGATGCCGACGACAGCGTCCTCGAACGCGACATGATGGTTGACCTCAACGAGATGGAGCGCGTTGGTTCCACGGATCAGGTGCACCTGGTGGCGCAGGTGGATCGCCACAAGGGCGGCTTCAAGGGCATGGGCAACTGGACGACCACCAAGCGCTTTTACATTACCCAAGATGACGACCTGGGCCGCATCGCGTCGCCCGAGCTGGCGGACTTGGGCGAGCTGAACATGGCCGACGGCGCCACCCTGGCCGACTTCATGATTTGGGCGATGGTCAATTACCCGGCGCGCAAACATGCGTTGATCCTTTCGGACCATGGCTCTGGCTGGCCCGGCGGTTTCAGCGATGAGGACAGCGGCGGTAATGGCAAAGATAAGGTGGCGCTGGCCGCGGAGATGGGCGACAATCTCTGGTTGATGGAGCTCGATCGCGCCCTGACGCAGGTGCGCGCCAAGACCGGCCTGGATAAGTTGGAACTCATCGGCTTCGACGCCTGCCTGATGGGCATGTTGGAGGTTTACACGCAGATGGCCCCGCACGCCCGCTACGCGGTTGCCTCCGAGGAGACCGAGCCGTCGCTCGGCTGGGCTTACACCAGTTTTCTCGATCGCCTGGTCGCCAAT
Source organism: Chloroflexota bacterium (assembly GCA_036822415.1). GTDB lineage: Bacteria > Chloroflexota > Anaerolineae > SSC4 > Amarolineaceae > Amarolinea. Next base: position 2,645 of record DAISHS010000351.1, on the reverse strand, counting down.
CCGAGCATGGACGGCGCGGTGCTGGCCAAAGCCATCGTGGATGGCTACATCGCCCAGGATGTACGCATCCTGGACGACACCTCGCGGCGCCAGCTGCTCAAAGAAAACGACATGGACACCGACCTGGATGCCAGGAAAACGGCCACCGAGTTCGGCGTGGATGTCACCCTGGCGGGCGTAGACCTGGCTGCGATTGCAACCGTCAACGCGGCGGTGGATGCCCTGGCCGACGCCCTGCCTGGCCTGGAGCGCAAAATTATCACCAAAGCCCGCACCGATGCGCAGAGCTATGAAAACGCCTTCGACCCCGATTCACCAACGCCAGATATTGACCTGGGCAGCTTCGTCAAGCTCTTGAAGAAGAGCAGCGGCGACGCCAAAGTCAACGCCGCGGCCGATCGTGTGTTGGCCGCGCTCAAGCAGGCGGTGATCGCGGAGCGCCACGGCCCCGAACGGCCCGCTTCCACCGGCATCGCCATTTACTTCCCTAACCGCACCATCTACAGGCAGAGCAACAACTGGGACTACACGACCATCGCCAGCCGTTCGGCCAATGAGCACCGTTGGGACGATTTCCTGGCTGCTCACTATGGCGCAAAACAGCCGGCGACGGCCGCCAGCGCCAAACGCTCCCTGCTGAGCAGCATGATCGCGGCCAAGCCGATCCAGATCGCGCCGCTGACCCTCTCGGCCGAGACCGCTGGCCCTGGCCGGCCGGTCACGATCCAGGCGACGATTGGCGGCGACAACCTGGGCTACATCTACAGCTTCGCCGGCCGCCTACTGCCCGAAGAAAACGTCCTGTTGATCGAGGGCATGGACTATGTGCAGGCTGCGCAGTCCCAGGAAGAAAACGGCGTGCTCTATCCGCTGTGGCCTGAGGGCGCGGCGCCAGCCCGTTTCGTCTGGGAGCCGCTCGTAACCCTGGTCAATGATGGCAAAAGCTCGGTGCGCGCGCTCCTGGAGCCGCGTATTTATGGCGACACGCCAACCTACGCCGTGCAAGGAACTTACACCTTTGCCGATGGCAGCCCGCCCCGTTTTGCGCGGCTCTTCTTTCGCAACGGCGTGCTGAGCCAGGTCTTGGGCTACACCGGGCAAAACGGCCTCGGCGCGCTGCACCAGATCACCCAGCAGCCCGGCGACACCTTCACCGTGCTGGAGAAGGGGCGCAGGCTGGTCAACGGCGCGCCGGCTGAGCCTTTCACCCGGCCCGGCGGCACGCTGACCTTCCGCGAGCAGGCGTGGACCGTGCAAAAGCAGCCCGCGCCTGGCGGCAGCTATATCGTCGGTTTCATCGCCGAGGACCTGGACGGCGGTCGTCACGAACAGTACGAAGCGGTCTTTGTCGAAAACACGACGGTCACGGCCGCGGCCGGTTACACTTCCTACGTCAGCGCGGCGCTCGGCTTCGCTCTGCTTTATCCCGACCCGTGGCAGGTGCAAGAAGACCGCGCGGGACAAACGATCATCTTCCGTGACGACGCCAGCCAGAACGTCGTTTTCGTTTCGCGCCAGGGCGACGCAGAGGCGACCGCTGGCGCGGCAGCCAACGCGCAGGCCATTGCTGACATGGTCAACAAACTGGCGGGGCGTGGCAGCGGCGCCAGCAATGTGCGCCTGGCCAGCCAGACGACGGATGTCACCCTGGGGGCGTTTCCCGCGCGTCAACGCGACGTTACCTTCGACTTCGATGGCAAGCCCCAGCGCGGCGCGGTCATCACGGCCGCGCCAACTCCTGACGCCGCTTACGTGGTCCTGCTGATGGCGCCGCAGGCCGCCTACCCCGCAGCCCAGAATGTCTTCAAACCGCTCCTGGAGAGCTTCGACATCCTTCTCTCCGGCCTGTCGAAGGCGCAGGCCGGCCCGCCGCCGCCCACATTCGCCAAGACGACTTTTCGTGACACCTTCTCCGACCCGCAGAGCGGACTGGAGACGCTGCGCGAGGATTGGGGGACGGCTGGCTACACCTCTGGCAACTACGTCTTCGCCCTCGAACCTTATCAGGGGCCTGAGTATGACTACTATTTGGAGCAGACATTAGAGGATTCTTTCATCCTGCAGGCCGCGGCCAGCTATACGGGCGCTGAAGATAATGGCTATGGGGTGATCTTCCGCGTGACGGAGGATGAGGATTTCTACATCTTTCGCATCTCCGGCGACGGTTTCTTCACCGCCGAACGCACCGATGGCGAGGAGATCGTCACGCTCGTTGATTGGACCGAATCGGCCCAGATCAAAACCGAGGCCGGCGCGACCAACCTTCTGACCGTCGTCGGGCGCGGCGACGCCTACGCCCTCTATATCAACGGCGCGCAGGTCGGCAACTTTGAGGACGCCAAGTATCGCCATGGCTCTTTCGGCGTGATCGTAGATAATTTCGCGGAGGAGGCTGGGACGACGGCCCGTTTCGCTGAGTACCTGGTGGGGACGCCAGGGCAGTAAATGCGCAGGCTTAACTTGCAGACAACGATGCCCCGCCATCGTGTCGCCGACCCTCTGCTGACTTCGGTCGCGCAGGCGCGCCGGCGCTACGAAAGAAGCCTATCTTGAAAATCTCACGGACGGCGTTGCTGCTGTTGTTTCTTCTGAGCACGCGTTTCGGCGCCAGCGCCGCCGCGCGGCCGCGGCCGCCCGTGGCGCTC
>DAISHS010000350.1:0-4506 GCA_036822415.1 Chloroflexota bacterium | reverse complement strand
CCGCCGCCAGCGCGTCGGCGTCCAGGGTGACGATGGCGTTGTAGAAAGCCCTGTCTGGCTGCGCGGGGTAGACCTGCAGAACCTGGGCGCCAAGTTTGCCCAGCGCGGCCAGGGTTTGCTCGAGTTGACCGTCGTTGTAGAACATCACATCCAGGTTGGCGATGCGGCCGCGGCGTGCGGCCAGGTCGGCGTTGAGCTTGTAGGCAGGATGGAAGGCGCCATGCCAGCGCACGAAGGGCTGTGCGGCGAGGGTCTGCGTTTGCGCCGCCGTTCCCCAGACCAGGAAGGCGTTGGATGGGTAATACTGCAAGGGCGTCAACCCGGCCGTGCGCAGGGCAGCCAGCCAGGCGTCCTGGATGGGGCCAACGAACTGCAGCAGGCGCAGGGCCGGGCCGGGGTCGGTCGTCTGCAGGGCCGCTGGCAGCGTCGGTTCACCGGCGTACACAGGATCGAAGGCGAACTCGCGCACCTGCAGCGCGCCGGCGTCAGGGTCGGCGCTGAAGGGCAGCCCGCTGGCGTTGAGTCGGGCGAAATCGGCGTCGTTGAGCTGCAGCCATTGGAAACTGCCATAGTCGAGGGCAAGGGTCGCATCCAGGCGCAAGCGGGCGACGCCGCTGGCGGCGGCCGCGGGCACGCGTACAAAATGGCCGCCCCCGCGGGCCGCTGACCGCGCCGCGCCAACCGGCGCCCCGGTCAAGAACAGGCCCAGGATCGCGAACAGCAGCAGGCCGCGTCCGCGGCAAATCATGTCAGACCAGGTCAATCTCGTTGTCATCAAATACTCCTTCGGCGTTGTCACCGCCGCGGCGATACGGCGTTCGCATCCCTCAATGCAAATGCAGCGGCGTCCGCATCCGCCGCTGCGAACAAGGCGGAGTTCGCATCCTCAGATGCGAACTCTCTCCCATTATGGCACAAATGGAAAGTACAGCGAGTTGGGCGGCGCCCAACGCAGAATGACCAGCCCCCCGCTCTCCGCCGCCACGTAGAGATGTTCCCCCGCCGCGGCCACGCTCCAGGCGTAGCCCGGCGTCAGATAGGCTGCCGCCTCCTGCGGCCGCGTCGGGTCCGCCACGTCCACCACGCGCACGCCCGCCGGCCCATCCGCCAGGTAGGCAAACGTCCCCTGCCGCGCCACTCCCCACACCAGCCCCGGCGTGTCGAAAGTCGCCAGCAGCTGCGGCCGCGTCGGCTCCGAGACATCCACGATGTGCAGTCCCTCCTCGCGGCCCGCGACATAGGCCAGGGTGCCGCTGACCACCACATCCACCGCCACCCCCGGCGACTGCCAGAAGCCGACTTCGGCCGGGCTGTCTGGTTTGGTCACGTCCACGATGCGCAGCCCGCCGACGCCGTCCGCCAGGTAGACCAGATTGCCCACCGCCGCTACTGCATACGCCCCGCCGGGCGAGTCGAAGACGCTCACTTGCTGTGGGTGCGTCGGGTCGGCCACGTCGAGCACGACCAAGCGGCCCAGCCGGCGATCCGTGGCATAGGCGTCATGCCCCGCCACCGCCACGTCACGGATGAAACAAAACGGACTGAAGAAACCAAGCTCCCACGGTCGCAGCGGATCATGCACATCCACGATGCGCAGCCCCGCCGCCCCCGCCGCCACATAGGCCACGTCTCCGACCAGGGCTGTATTCCAGGCCACGCCGGCGCTGTCATACGCGGCGACCTGGCGCGGCTGCTCGGCCTGGCTGACGTCCACAACGTGCAAGCCCCCGTCGCGGTCGGAGACATAGGCCAACGCGCCTGCCGCCGTCACGCCGTAGGCATTGCCCGGCGCATCCAGCCAGCCGCTGCGCTGCGGATTGGTGACGTCGGCCCAGCTGATGACCTGCAAGCCCTGCCGTCCGCTGGCCGCGTAGGCCAGGGCATTTTCTTGTCCTGGTAAGACTGGCAGTGCAACCACCTCTGCTGGCGCACCACGCGTTCGATAGCGCCCAGCATAGAATAGCGGATGCTGCGGATTGGCCACGTCAGCCATTGCCATGTAGCCTTTCTCGTCAACAACGAACGCTCGGCCCTGTGCAATCGCCAGCCTGGGTATGAAATGCACCTGATAGCCGCTGATCGAGCCTACCTGCCGCGGCTCGGTGATATCGCTGAGATCGAGTATGGTGATCCCGCCATCACCGCTCACATAAGCATACCCTGCGGTCACTGCCACATCGCCGTAAACACCGGCGTGTGCGCCTGCCAACACCGGATGCGCGGCGTCGGTCACCCGAACGATGCGCAAAGAGCCGAGTTTATCTATCACATGTGCATAGGCCTCGCCGGGCCTGCTCGTCAAATCTGCCGCCACGCGCCAGGTGAACCACGGCGTGTCGTAGTAACCCACCTCCCGCGGCTGCGCTGGGTCGCTGACCTCGATGATGCGTAGCCCTGCCTCTCCAGCGGCCACGTATGCGTAGATCAACCAGCCCCCTGTCTCCGCAGGCACGGCTGCCACCGCCATGTCCTTCCCCGCGGCCGCCAGCGCACAGGAACCGACCAGCGCGGGCCGCGCAGGATTGCTGAAGTCCACCACGAACAGCGTTGCATCCGCCACTACGTACAGAAATGCGGGCGGGAGTTGGGCCTGCCCCGGCGCCGTCGTCGCAAAGGCCAGGGCGCTGACCACGCCTGGAAACCACAGCGGTTGCCCCATCAGCGTCGGACTGGTGGAATGCGTGATGTCCAGCGCACGCACGGCGCGCCCCAGTCCAATAGCAGCCCTCTCCCCCTCCACTGCAACCGCGGTGACATCCCCCGTGAGTTGCCCCACCATCACCAACTCCGCCGGCGGCAGCGTCAGCGCTCTCCCCTTCTCCTCATGCCCCGCCCACCCTGCCGGGTGCAGCATCAGCAACAGCGCCAGCAACCATCCCCAACGTTGGAACATCTCATCTCTCCTTCATCCGCCGCGCGTATCTTCTCAATAATTCGGGACCGGTGCGGCCTTGCGCCTGCGCACGTGGGCGACCGCAAGGGATCGCCCCCAACAAATTGAGAAAATACCGCCACACGGGGCAGCAGAACGAAGCCAGGCGCATGACCCTACTGCTCTGGCGGCGGGTTCAGGCATTGCCAGGTCAAACCCCCATCGCTCGAATGAGCGTAGTAGTAACGTGTACCGAGTTTGTTCATAGCCACAAACAGGCTCAGCGGCCGAGACCTGGCTCCGCTGTCATTCTGGTCGCTTGCCGAAGCTGCATGACCCGCGCGTCGTCTTACGTCGAGGTCTATCAGCTCATCCTGGCTGCTGAACACCACCGACCAGTTGGCGCCCTCATCGTGGGAGACCAGGAGACTGTGCGGCGTCCCGATGAACAGGGCGCCATCCTCGCCAAAATCGGGCGAGATCTCTAGGTCTGTAATCCCTTCATCCCCGCTCAGGGTCAACACAGCACGCCAGCTCAACCCACCATCCTCGCTCTTGTACAGAATATGCCCTCGCCCCCCAAACACGGTGCGATCGCGGGCAAAGTCCGGTGAATACACCAGGGGCGCACCCGGTCGCGGCTCATCGGTTGGCCGCTGCCAGCTCATCCCCCCATCCGATGAACGGATCATGCCGTCATCAACCACTGCATAGAGCAAGGCATCTTCGGCGAACGCCGGCGAGATGAAAAGAACAAACGCATTGCTCTCATTCCACACCTCCTGCCAACTCAGACCGCCATCGTCTGAGCGCAGAATTCCCATCCCAGAATGGCTGGGGTAATAGGGTTCCACGCGCACGGCAAAGATCGCTTCTGGCTGATTGGTCGTGTATATCCCCTCACAATACCAATCGCACGTCGTGCGTTCGTCCCACGTATCCCCTCCGTCAGTGCTGCGCGCCAGCCCATAGATCTCTTGCCGATAATGCCAATAGCGCACATAGAGCGTCAGCCCAGCCGCGCCGGGCGAATGCACAGCCGCAAGCGCATTGACTTGTCCATCTTTGAATGGCGCTTGATAGATGACTCGCCAGGACGCGCCATCGTCCCTGCTGCGCCAGATCCGCGGCGCGTAACCCCAAACGGGGCCAAAGAATATCGTATGGTCATTCTCGTAGACCGGCGATGGAACGATATCGCCTCGGCTTCTGATCAATGGGCAGGAAGGTAACGAAGAGGGCAGAAGGGGCTGGCTTGACTGAATGGGAGACTCGAACAACCAGGGGCGAATGTCGCCATCCACCGTCGTCTCGTGCGTGGCGTCGCCAGGAGAGGCGAAGAGGGCAAATATGCTCAGCCCGCTGAGCAGGGTCAGAAGAAACAAGAACAAGAAACGGCGTGCTTCAGGTCGCTTGGGGTTCATCGCGCCCTCCAGGGTATGCAAACCGATTGTCGGATCGCAGTGAACGGAGGCTTTCCACCCACAATCCTAAATTCAGTGTAACACGCTTTATCTAATTGGTGGAATTCCACGAATTTTTTCGCTTTCACCTAATTCGTCTAATTCGTGTAATTCGTGGCAAGAATTTGCTGTTCTTTCCGCTCACCGTCGCTGCGGCAGGAGGGGAAAGTA
>DAISHS010000349.1:0-4507 GCA_036822415.1 Chloroflexota bacterium | reverse complement strand
TTTCATGACGAATCCTCCACAGAAACAAGTCGCCGGTCAAGCAACCGGCAGGAGTTCAGGCGGCATCTCCTGACAGGTGAGGATGCCTCCAGTTGACGGGGATAGATTGAAATCGGACTGGTCTCTTACGTCTGGCAGGGCTTGGGGGAGAGGCAGCATCACGCTGACAATGGCCCCAGCCGCAATGCAGCTTGCGGTTATCAGGAGTCAGGCGGCGAACGATTGGTGGTAACAACAGGGCAGGGCCGCCAGTCAGGCTGAGGCTGATGGGCCGGCCCGCTAAAAAGGCGCGCGGTTCGATGCGGTGCGGATATGAAGAACCCGTGGCCGTCGCACGCATGTTGGCGACTTTCAGTTCGTCGTTGATGTCAGTGCCAAGAATGATGTCGTCCACGGGTTGAATGCCGAATTCGAGTGTATCGAAATTCTTCTGCGGTCCCGGGTTATCCAGGTCAAAAGGTGAGGCTTGCGCCGTCAGCGGCTGCCAGCGGCAGCAAGCGCTCACCGGATTGTGCGCCCTCAGGCAGAAACAGGCGCCACGAGAGACAGAGATTGCTACTTCACACTGCCGATCGTCAGACCGCTAACGATGTACTTCTGCAGCATCAGGTAGACAACGGAGACCGGTGTGGCCACCAGCAGCGCCATCGCCGCAAAGTTCGACCACGGCACCTGGCCTGCGTATTGGCCGGTCATGTTCCACAAGGCCATTGACAACGTGAAGTTCTCGACCTTATTCAGGAATTGCCACGAGAGGGCAAATTCCGTCCAGCCGCTGAGGAAGCCCAGGAAAGCGGTCACGGCCAGGGCTGGCGTTGCCAGCGGCAAGATGATGCGGAGGAAAGTCTGGTTGATGGTGGCGCCGTCAATGCGTGCTGCCTCTTCCAGATCGCGTGGAATGGTATCGAGGTAGCCCTTCAGATTCCAAATTGCGAACGGCAACCCGCCAGAGATGATGGACAGACCGACGCCGTACAAGGAATTACGCAGGGTGTCGGCCGGGCCGGCCCCGATTCTGATCTTATTGAGCAGCACGAAAAGGGGCGCGATCGAGCCGATCGAAGGCATCATCAGCACGGTCAACACGGCTAACATCAGAAACCGCTGACCGCGGATTTTGAAGCGCGAGAAAACATAAGCCGCGCTGACGCCAATGCCCACGGAGAAGACGGCGACGCCCATCGCCAACTTGAATGAATTGAAAGCAAGTTGCGCGAACGAAATCGGGTTGTTGGTTGGCTGGGCCATTACCCTCCGGTAGGCATCCAATGAGGCGCCCGGCGGGATGAGGCGTAGTTCGGTGGGGCGGGCGATGCCGCTGGGGTCAATCGAAAGGCTCACGATCCAAATGATCGGAAAGAGCGTGATGAAGGTGATGAGCAGCAGCATCAGCTGAAGGCCCAGCTGTTTCCGATAGGGTAAATCTGGTCTGGAAAATCTTGCACGCGCCGTTGGCTTTGGAAGCGGAGTTGCTGAAGTAGCCATTAGATATCATACCTTTCTGTTGCTTTGGTGACGTAGTTCGTAGCCAGCGTCAGGATGAGCAACACGAAGAAGATAATCACACTGAAAGCTGCAGCGACGCCATATAGACGATTCTCGTTGACCAAACGATAGGCTGTGGTGACGAGGATTTCCGTCCTGCGCAGCGGGCCTCCACCCGATAACAGATAGATCAGATTGAACAAGTTGAAGGTGGTAATCATGCCTAAGACGGCGGCCGGAATAATCGCGGGGCGCAAGAGCGGCATGGTGATGGCAAAGAACTGCTGCCGTCCCGTGGCGCCGTCAATCGAGGCCGCCTCGTACAGATCACCCGGAATACTCTGCAGGGCGCCGGTGGCCACAATCGTCATGAAGGGCCATCCCAGCCAGATATTGGCGATCAACAGCGCAAAATAAGACAGGGTCAGCGGGATGCCGGGGATCGGATAGTTGACCTGATCGAGCCAGCGCCACGCCACGGTGCCGCCGCCGAAGAGGTGACTGACGCTCGAAAGTAACTGATTGATCGAGCCGAAGTCGGGGTCGAACATATTTCGCCAAACCACGGCGACTACGAGTGAAGGGATGACGATAGGCAGGACGAAAACGGCCCGATAGAAGCGCTTGAACCAGAGGCCCTTAGTGTTCAACAGGACGGCAATGAGCACCCCGATAATGACATGGAATGGTACGTTCGTAAATGTCCAAACCAGATCGAACGCGAGCACTTTCCAGAAGCTGAAGTTGGCAATAGCGACTGGCAGTTCTCCGGTAAAGATCTGACGGTAGTTGTCAAACCTCCCCCAGGTGCACTCGCCTTTCATGTTGGTGGTGCAAGCCTCACTTTGGTTGGCCGGGTTGGGCGCAGGGGAGTCAATGCGCAGATTCTTTACATTATAGTCTGTTGTGGACATCCAGACTTGGAAGAACAACGGGTAAAAGGTGATGAGACCCATCACAAGAAATGCGGGGAGCAGATACAACCAAGCCGTGCGGGTCGTCGCTGTACGCATCCTCCAGTTGGCAAAGCCGCTGCGGGGCTTGGTTTGCTCTGTCATAGTAGCCATGTGGTGTTTCCTTTCAGGCGATAGATTGCGCTACTAGGGCACGACGTACTCCCAGAACAAGCCGGGGAGCGTCAGCGGTGACGCTCCCCGGGGTACTGCTATGTGGTATTACTTACCGTTAGCCTTGTTCATGGTCGCACAAGCTTCAGCCACCGCATCAGCGGGCTTGAGCTGGCCTTCCATGACCTTGGTGACTGCATCACCGAACGGCCCCCACCAGTTGCCGAATTCCTTGCTCTGGGGACGCGGGAAGCCACCCGCGGCGGCGTCGGCGAAAGCCTTCACCAGCGGATCGGCCGCCGTCACGCCCTTCGCAACCATCGGGCTGCCGGCCACGTCGGCGTAAACCTGCGCGCCCTTGGGGCCAAAGATGTACAGTGCGACATCGGTAGCCAGCGCCTGCTGCTCGGGCTTGATGTTCGGGTTGACGTACCAGTAGTCAACGCCGGCGAGCGGGGTCGCGGGGCCCTTGGGGCCAGCGGGCATCGGGGCGACGCCCAGCTTGTCGCCGAGGTCCTTCTTATAGTCGCCCAGCACCCACGGCCCGTTGATAATCATATCAACCCCACCCTGGCGGAACAGGGTGTCGGCCTTGCCGCCGTCAGTCTCGAAGTTCGCACCAGCGGCCTTCAGGTCGGCCATGAACTGCAACGCCTCGGCGAAGCCGCCCTTGTCGGCAGTGCACATGCCGGTGTCATCCATCAGCTTGCCACCGAACGCGCCGGTCAGCCAGCCGAAGTTGTGGTAGTTGTTCTGGTTGATGGCGATCTTCTTGCCGGCCTTGACCAACGCCATCAGTTCGTCGGTGGTCTTGGGCGGGTTGGGGATCGTGCTCTTGTTGTAGTACAGCGCCACGGCCTTGATGATGCCAGGAACGCCGTAGACCTTGCCATCCACCACGGCGCCTTCGAAACTGGCGGCGGGGAAGGCGTCGGACTTGCCCTTCAGCAGGTCATCCAGCGGGGCCAGCAGGCCAGCGCGGATTTGATTGCCGGTGTTGTCATTGGGCGCGGTGAACATGTCGGGGCCGCCGCCGGCCGCCACTTCAGTCTCCCACTTGTTGAAGACCTGGTCGAACGGGATCTGCAGCACGTTGACCTTCAGATCGGGCTGATCCTTCTTCAACGACTCGAGCACCTGCGTCAGCGCCTTTTCTTCCGCGCTGCCGGTGCCATAGGCGTGCCAGATGGTAACTTCGCCGCTCAGCTTCTCGGCTGGCGCTGCGCCAGCTTCCTTGCCATTAGCCTTGTTCATGGTCGCGCAGGCTTCAGCCACCGCATCAGCAGGCTTGAGCTGGCCTTCCATGACCTTGGTGACTGCATCACCGAACGGTCCCCACCAGTTGCCGAATTCCTTGCTCTGGGGACGCGGTGCGCCCGATGCGGCGGCGTCGGCGAAAGCCTTCACCAGCGGATCGGCCGCACTCACACCCTTCGCAACCATCGGGCTGCCGGCCACGTCGGCGTAAATCTGCGCGCCCTTGGGGCCGAACAGGTACAGCGCCACGTCAACGGCCAGCGCCTGCTGCTCGGGCTTGACGTTCGGGTTGACGTACCAGTAGTCAACGCCGGCGAGCGGGGTCGCCGGGCCGGCCGGACCGGCCGGCATCGGAGCGACGCCCAGCTTGTCACCGAGGTCCTTCTTATAGTCGCCCAGCACCCACGGCCCATTGATGATCATGTCGGCCCCACCCTGGCGGAACAGGGTGTCGGCCTTGCCGCCGTCAGTCTGGAAATCAGCGCCAGCGGCCTTCAGATCGGCCATGAACTGCAACGCCTCGGCGAAGCCGCCCTTGTCGGCGATGCAGACGCCATCGGCGTCCATCAGCTTGCCGCCGAACGCGCCGGTCAACCAGCCATAGTTGTGGTAGTTGTTCTGGTTGATCTCGATCTTCTTGCCAGCCTTGACCAACGCCATCAGTTCGTCGGTGGTCTTGGGCGGGTTGGGGATCGTGC
>DAISHS010000348.1:0-4555 GCA_036822415.1 Chloroflexota bacterium | reverse complement strand
AGGTTCTGGCGGCTTTGCAGGCGCAATTTCCAACGCCAGAGGCGGTCAAAGAGCAGCAGATTTTCTGCATCGAAGATGGCGTGCGACTCGCCTCCGCGCCCGCCTGGGACCATCCCTTCCGGCATGGAGACCATGCGCATGATCGCGCCTTCATCTTCGACCCGCGCACGCGCTGGGAATTTCGACCCGATGGCGAGCTGCGTCATTTTACGGGAGGGATGATCCTTTGGCGCAACGGGCCAACGGGGCGCCAGTACTGCCTGTTTCGGCGCACCACGCATCCCGTCGGCTTCTACACCATCGCCGCCGGTCACCTGGAGATGGGTGAAAAGCCGCAAGAGGCCGCGCTGCGCGAGGCGTACGAAGAGACCCGCCTGGGCGTCATCAACGTGCAACCGCTGTACGAGGCCGAAGAGATCAGTGATGAATGTCGCCGGGGAGTCAACTTTCACGTCTGGTATCTTTACCTGGGCGAGTGCATCGGCGAACCGACGCTCAGCAACGAGGGAGACATCATCGGCTGGTACAGCGAACGTGAAATCCTGGAAGACCTGCCCCTGACGCGGCCCACCGGCTACTTCTTTGCGCGCTTGTTTGGTCAGACGCCGCAAAACGTCCGCGCGCGCTGAGACGCCGCCGCAGGATACCACGCCGGCCGCGCGGCCAGGCCAGTTACAGCGGCCCCAACAGCAGCTTCACCACCCGCTGCATGATCTGCGCGGCGACCGCGGCCTTGCTCAGCAGCGGCAGGGCTTCAGGCGGGCTATCGGGGGTCAGCAGGGTGACGCGGTTGGTGTCCACGCCGAAGCCGGCGTCGCTGGCGGTCACGTCGTTAGCCACGATCAGCGCCAGGCCCTTGGCCGCCAACTTGGCCTGGGCGTTGGCATGAAGGTTTTCTGTCTCAGCCGCAAAGCCGACCGTCAGCCGCGGCCGCCCGCTGACGGCGCGCTGCGCCGCCACCGCCGCCAGGATGTCGGGGTTGCGAACCAGCTCGATGGTCAAACCGCCGCCCCCTGGCAGCTTCTTGATCTTCTGCTCCGCCACCGCCGCCGGGCGGAAATCGGCCACGGCCGCCGCGCCGATGAGCACGTCCGTGCTTGCCTGCTGCGCCAGCACGGCGTCGCACATCTGCTGCGCGGACTCGACCGCCAGCGTCTGTACGCCCCAGGGGATGGAAACCGCCAGCGGGCCATGAATCAGCGTAACGTCGGCGCCCAGGTCGAGCGCGGCCTCGGCCAGCGCCACGCCCATCTTGCCGCTGCTGCGATTGCCGATAAAACGGACAGGGTCGAGCGCCTCGTGCGTGCCGCCGGCGGTGATGACCACGCGGCGGCCGGCAAGCGTCCCGCTGCGCCCCAGCAGGTAACGCGCCGCGCCCAGCAGATCGTCCGGCTCGGCCATGCGGCCGACGCCGCTGGCGCCCGAAGCCAGGTGGCCGCTGAGCGGGCCAACGATGAACGCGCCCCGCTGGCGCAGCAGATCCAGGTTGGCCTGGGTCGCCGGATGCTGCCACATGTGCTCTTCCATGGCCGGCGCCAGGAGCAGCGGTGCGGTGCAGGCCAGCGCGGTGACGGTCAGCAGGTCGTCCGCCAGCCCGTGCGCCAGGCGAGCCAGGGTGTGCGCGGTCAACGGCGCGATGACCAGGAGATCGGCGCCTTTGGCCAGATTGACATGCGCAATGCGACCGTCTGGCAAGGAGCCAAAAACGTCATCATGCGCCGGTCGCCCGGTGACGCCCTGAAAGGTCAACGGTGTGACGAAACGCTCGGCGCCAGCGGTCATGATGACATCTACCAGCGCGCCGGCCTGCGTCAAACGGCTGGCTAAAAAGGCCGCCTTGTAGGCGGCAATGCCGCCGCTGACGCCCAGAAGAATTCGTTTGCCTTGCATCCTGATTTACCCTCTTTCACCCCCTGTCACGGTTTGTGCGCCGCGGCAACGAAGCCATGCTAATGACATTATACCACGCGTCCGTTGGGTTTTGGGGATTTGCCTCATCCCGCGCAACACGAGGCCTTGCGCCCCAACGGGTTGGCGCAACCGCTGGCCGCATGATACAATAGCCTCCCGTAGCAATGCTCAAGGTTGAACGTCGCCAGCAGAAAGATAACCGGCTGGCGTTTCGATGAGGTAATGCACCAGATGACCGAATCTGCTCCTTCTCTCCCCCTGTCCACGGCGCCGGCTGCCCTGACCACGGTCGCCGGGGTGACGCGCCCCGCGCACTATGGCGCGCCGGCCGCAGAGTATGAGGCCGGGCGTCATGCCGTGGCCCTGCTCGACCGCGTCGAAATGGCGGCGCTGCGCCTCTCCGGCGCAACGCGCGTTGATTTTGTGCAGCGGCAGACCACCAACGACGTCAAGATGCTGCGCCCCGGCCAGGCCAGGATCACGGTGTTGACCAATCCGCAGGCGCGTATTCTCGATACCCTGACCGTGCTGGCGCGGGCCGATGATTTCATCATCCTGAACGGACCGCCTTTGCGTGAGCGCCTGGTGCGCCACCTGCGCGGCCTGATCTTCTACATGGACCAGGTGACGGTGACGGATCTAAACCCCGACACCCATCAGCTAGAGCTGCTTGGCCCGCAGGCGCCCGCCTGTCTGGCCGCGGCCAGTGGGCAGCTGGACATTGGCGAGCTGGCGTGCTTTGCCTGGCGTGAAGTCACCCTGGCCGGGCACGCGGTTACGCTGCTGCGCCTGCCTGGGCCGGGCGCGGACGCCTGGCGGCTGCTGGCGCCGGCCAGCGGCTGGACCGAGGTCTGGGCTGCGCTGCTCGCGGCCGCGGCTCAACCGATCGGCTGGGACGCCTATGATTTACTGCGCGTCGAAGCCGGCTTGCCGGCGCCGGGCATCGAGCTGACAGACGCAGTGACGCCGCTCGAAGCGGGCCTGCTGCCCTACATCAGTCAAAGCAAAGGCTGCTACACCGGCCAGGAGATCATCGCCCGCCAGATCACCTATGACAAGGTGACGCGGGGCCTGCGCGGCTTGCTGCTGACGCAGGCCGTTGCGCCGGGCGCGCTGATCGAGGCTGACGGCCGCAGCATCGGCGCCGTTTCCAGCAGCATCTACTCGCCGGCGCTGGCGCGAGCGATTGCCCTGGCCTTCATCAAGCGCGATTACACCACGGCCGGCGCCGTGGTCACGGTGCGCAGCGGCGACGAAATCAGCGAGGGGCAGGTGGTTGACCTGCCATTCGTAGGGCCATGACCAACCACTGGCGCTTACTCATCACCGCGCCGCTCGATGGCGCGACCAATATGGCGATTGATGAGGGGTTAGCCGAATCGGCGGGCGCGGGCGAGGGGCTGCCCACGCTGCGTTTCTATCAATGGGCGCCGCCCTGCCTGTCGCTGGGGCGCAATCAACCCCTTGCCGAAGTGGACCGCGCGGCCTGCCAACGCCTGGGTTATGACATCGTGCGCCGGCCCACCGGCGGCCGCAGCATCTTGCACACCGACGAGCTGACCTACAGCGTGAGCGGGCCGGCGTCCGAGCCGCGCCTGGCGGGCGCGGTGCTCGAGGCCTACCTGCGCCTGGCCCAGGCCCTGGAACTGGGGCTGGAACGGCTGGGGCTGGCGGTCAAGAAAGCGCCCGGCGACACCCGCACCGGGCCAGAGGTCAGCGCGGCCTGCTTCGAAGTGCCGTCGGCCTATGAGATCACCGTCCAGGGCCGTAAGCTGATCGGCAGCGCACAGAGCCGCCGCCAGGGCTGGGTCTTGCAGCACGGCTCCTTGCCGCTGACGGGCGACATCACGCGCGTGGTGGATGGCCTGGCCTTTGCCGCCGAGACCGAGCGCGAGACGCTGCGCCAGGCGCTGGCGCAGCGTGCAACCACCGTCGCCGCGGAGCTGGGCCGCGCGGTTGACATCAACCACGCCATCCGCGTCCTGACCGACGCCTTTGCCGAACATCTGGGCCTGACCTTCGAGCCAGGCGAACTGAGCGCCGGCGAACAGCAGCGCGTCACGCGCTTGCTCGACGAGCGTTACCGCCAGCCGGCCTGGACCGGCAAGAACTAACCCTGAAACCGGATTCCACCGGATGACACCCATGCCACCCTCCATTGCTTATCTTAATCTCGAGCTGCGGCTGCCAGGCAACGAATCGTTGAAAGGCAAGCGCGGCATCCTCAAGTCACTCATCGCCCGCCTGCGCCATGAGTTCAACGTCTCGGTCGCCGAAGTAGATGCCCATGACGCCTGGCAGCGCGCCGTGCTGGGCGTGGCCTGCGTATCGGTCAGCCGCGATTATGCGCAGGGGCTGTTGCAGGCCGTGGCCGACGCGGTCGAGCACTGGCGCCTCGACTGCGACGTGGTGGATTATGACATCGAGCTGCTGACGTGAACGCCCCAGGCGCGGTGGGCAAGACCACCGTTTGCGCCCGCCGGCGGCGCGAGCCAGTCAGGCGCACGATGCAGCCTGCCAGGCGGAGCGAAGCGGCGCGGCTTGCGCAGGCCGCGTGATCGGCCAGGCAGCTGGAACCCCTGAAGTTGCCTGGGGGCATTTCAGTTTCGGGGTGTAGTCCACGCAGGTGGACTTTGCAATCGTT
>DAISHS010000347.1:0-4559 GCA_036822415.1 Chloroflexota bacterium | reverse complement strand
AACGGCGGCGGCGAGCCAGTCTTTTACCTGGATGACATCACCATCCTGGGCGCCAACGGTCCGCCCTCCACCGCCACACCGACGCCCACCCCCGGCCCGCAGACGCAGCGCGGGCTGTGGGTCTGGAACGATGTCATCGCCGGCAATGCGCGTCAGGCGCTCTTTGCCTTCACGGCGCAGGAGCGCCTGAATTCGGTTTATGTCGAGTCGGAGGGCTATCTGCGCGGCGACGCCGGCCCGCTGGGCGCGTTCACCGCCGACGCCAACAGCCACGGCCTGACGGTAGAATGGCTGCTGGGCTATGCGCCCTGGGCGCTGACGCCCCATCACGCCGACTTGCTGGGATTGATCGAGCGCGCCGTCACCCAAACCCTGGCCCTGCCGCCCAACAGCCGCCCGGCTGCGATTCACCTGGACGTGGAACCGCACACGCTGCCCGAATGGCAGACCGATCCGCAGGGCACGGCGCAGCAGTACCTGGCGCTGCTCGACGCCGTGGGCAGCCGCCTGGCCGCCAGCGGAACGGGGCTGGCGCTGGTGGTGGACATCCCCTTCTGGTACGACGGACAGAGCGTCGTCTACGGCGGGCAGACGCGGCCGTTGAGCGAGCATGTGCTGAACCGGGTGGATGTGGCGACGCTGATGGACTACCGCGATCACGCCTGGGGCGGCAATGGTCTGGTCGCGCTGGCCAGCAGCGAAATCGCCTTTGCGGGCAGCAGCGGCAAGCGCGTGCGCATCGGCGTGGAGACCAACGCGCCGGGCGGCCAGCCGGCCTATATCACCTTTTACGAAGAGGGACGCCGGGTCATGCTGGGCGAGCTGGCGGCGACGCGCAATGCCTATGCCGGCGCGGCCGGTTTCGGCGGCGTGGCCGTGCACGATTACGACGGCTACCGCGCGCTCGACCGGCGGCGCGGCGTGGCGCCGTGGCTGCCGGTCAGCTGGGATCAGGCCGCGGCGCTGGCCAGCTATCAGGCGCACGCCGGCAGCATTGATGACATCATGCCGTTTCAGTACGAGCTGAACGCCAGCGCCAACGGCAGCCTGCTGGCCCTGGCGCCGGTGGACGCCAGTCTGATCGGCCAGATGCACGCCAACGGCCACCTGATTTTCCCCACCATCACCAACCAGTTCGACCCGGCGCGCGTCAGCACGATCATCAACAGCGCCAGTCTGCGCCAGACGCACATTCAGGCCATCCTGGCGCAGATCAACGCCTGGGGCTTCGACGGCATTGATATTGACTACGAAAGCCTCTACGCCAGCGACCGCGACGCCTTCACCACCTTCATGACCGAGCTGGCCAGCGCCTTGCACGGCCAGGGCAAGCGCGTCAGCATTGCCGTGCATCCCAAAACGTCGGAGCCGGGCACGTGGAACGGCCCGCAGGCGCAGGACTACGCGGCGCTGGGGCGCGTGGTGGATCGCTTCCGCATCATGATCTACGACTACCACTGGTCAACCAGCACGGCCGGGGCGTTGGCGCCGCTGGCCTGGGCCGAGGATGTGCTGACCTTCGCCAGCAGCGTGGTGGACCCGGCCTTGATCTGGCTGGGCGCGCCGTTCTACGGCTACGATTGGGTCGGCAGCAGCGGTGAGGCGGTCACCTGGACGGAGGCAATGGCGCGCCTGGCAGCCAACGGCGCAACGCTGCAATGGCAGAACGCCGACGGCAGCGGGCATGTCAAGGAACCGTGGTTCAGCTACGGCGCGCACCAGGTCTGGTTTCACAACGGCCTGGCCACGCGCCACCGCCTGCGCCTGGCCGACGCCTACGACATCGCCGGCCTCGCCTTCTGGCGGTTGGGAAACGAGGACCCGGCCGCCTGGGGCTGGATCGCGACCTGGCGGACTTCCTACGCCCTGGGCGACCTGACCGGCGACGGCGTCACCGACATCGTGGACGTGCAAACGGTCGCCGCGCACTGGGGCGAAACCCTGGCCCAACCGGTCTTCGACCGCTGGTATGATGTGGATGGCGATGGCGATGTTACGCTGCTCGACGTCAGCGCCGTCGCCGCGCAATGGTAGCAAAGGAGTGACTGCTCAGTACCAGAGGTGTAGACAGGATTCACAGGCTATTTCACCCTATGTGGCGATTGGCATCATGTGCTGCAAAAAAGACCCGGTGCGTTATCGCGTCAGCGCAGCAAGCATTATTTGCTATATATGAGCGAAAACTTCTTGCCGACGATTTGGAACATTTGAAACCAGGCCCGAGGCTGTTCAAGAAATGGTGAGTATTGGGATACTACAGGGATTTGACAAACCACAATCCATTTGTAATATAACGAACGCAATTGACAATGTGTCGCTCATGCGTTGGACTCGTTTTGCATTAGGTTGGTTTCTGTGTTTTGCCCCAAGCGCAACCAGACATCGCACAAACAGCAAATTTGTCCTAACACGGCGCTAGACATCATGATGAATTGCCTCAAGAATTTCATGCAGCGTTTATTGACAGTATCAGTCTCAAGACATCCGGAGATTCTCTCAAATGAGGCATTCACGTATTAAGCCTTCCATATTTGCTATTCTTCTTGCCAGTCTTTTGCTTACCGTAAGCCAGATATCCGCTTCTCAAGCAGACTCCCCGACTCATTCTCTCAGTCTGCAAGATGCGCCGCCAGGAACATTCGAAACTCCCATTCCGTCTCTCCAGATTCCGCATACAGGCTCGCCTGAGTATTATCAGGTTACTCTGTTCAATACCACTGTTCACACCGTTATCATTGATTTGACAGATAGCCACACGACCTTCGGAATAATGACTGCAGATGGAGCGACGCCTCCGTGCTGTGATACCTGGAGTCAAGGCACATGGACTGACAATCAGACCCATCTGAAAACAGTTCCACAGATGTGGAATTCCAGTCAATTTCCAAATAAGGTTGCTGCTGTAAACGGGGACTATTTCGTTGACCCAGGTAATGGCGCTCCCCTGGGAGAATTTACTCGGTGGCATACGCCAAGCGGTCGAGTTCGACAGTACCAATATAATGGTGATTTTGCTGCGATGATCGTCAAGGATTGGGATGGGGCCAGGTATCCGGTACTTTTCAGGGTCTCACGTCAAGGTGTAGACTCAGGCACCAAACTCGTGATGGGTGGAGGGCCTATTATTAAGATCGTAAATGGTCAGGTGCAGTATAACCCAAGCGACGAAAGAACACATCTGGCGCCACCTTCAGGGCGCGGCGCGAATGACAGAAGAGGAAGAACAGCGGCTTGTGTTGATCAGGATACCTGGCATCTCTATCTCTTGGCTGTATGGAAACCTTTCCCCAATTCAGGTCAAGGACTCACTGGACTCGAAATGGGAGAGGTAATGAAGGCATGGGGTTGTGAGCGAGGCATGGAATTTGATGGTGGACCTTCAACTACTATGGTCTTCCGTGGAAATGTGAAAATTGAGAACTGGCCTGGGCCAGGTGCACGCCCGATAGGCGGCTCCTTTTTGGTCGGTTACAATTGAGGACTTCTTATTCAGTTTGCGCGGTCATTGGCACATTCCGTTCCGAGGTTCTCAATGCTATCACTCAGTAGACAGAATTACTATCGTGAGTTGTTCAAACAAACAAACCCAACCTGGTGTTCGAGTGGCGAGCTCTATGAAGCGAAAGTCCGCCAGTATCTCTTTGAACAAAGTGCATCCCCAGATAGTCTGGTTGTTTTAGATCTGGGATGTGGCAGCGGAGGGGTGATGGAATTGTTTAGCCGACAAGTTCTGGTGTCTGTGGGCATAGATTCAGACATCAAGTCCTTGAGCCTACATCGCGATGACGCCAGTAAGCTTGTGGCGGGAAACTTGGCTGTTCTGCCCTTTGACGATGCAGTGTTCGATTTGGTGATAAGCTCATGGGTCTTGGAACATCTGACGGACCCCCAACTGGTATTCTCTGAAATCGCGCGTGTTTTGAAACAAGGAGGTCATTTTGTATTCCTCACGCCCAATCGCAATAATTTGGTCACAATCCTGAACCGTCTTATGCCAAAAATGTACCAAAAACACCTCGTGAAGTTATTTTATTCTCGTTCAGCCACAGACACTTTCGCTGTCGTTTACAAGTCTAATACAATTGGCGAAATTGACCAATACGCGCGATCCGCTGGACTAAAACGAGTGTCCATTGAGCACGTGAGCGACCCAACCTATCTTGCCTTTAGCGATTTGTTATTTCGTCTTAGTGTGACTATTGAGCGCCTAACCCCACGTGGCAATTACGTACACCTCGTTGGTGATTATGTAAAATCTCTTGCTCCTTCAGCAGCTTAAGAAGCTACGATGCGACGCAGTGGCAGTCAGTGCTGAATTGGCTCTGGCTGCGCCCCGGCTACGCGCGGCCGCGGACGCGCAGCCAGGCCAGCAGGCTGTCCGGCTCCCAGGTGTTGATGATGTGCTGCGGCTCCACCCAAGCGCGGCGCGCGGTGGCGATGCCAAAGACCTCCTGCGCCAGGTGATCGGGGTGATGGGCGTCGGTGTTGATTGCCAGGCGGATGCCCATCTGCGCGGCGCGACGCGCGTAGATGTCGTCCAGGTCGAGGCGCTGCGGGTT
>DAISHS010000346.1:0-4562 GCA_036822415.1 Chloroflexota bacterium | reverse complement strand
CAACTTACCTGACCTCTTCTTGCCCGATCACTCGCTTTTTCTGGCAACGTGCGCTATCACACGCCATCCTCTCGGCCTTCGTTCAACTCAAAGTTAAGCTGTCTGCGGGTTAGCCACAATCAGCAACACCACCGGACAAGGTGGTGAGAGTCGACAATGTCCTCGACCACACCGTCCAGCAGATCAGCTTCAACGACCCGTTGAACGAAGGCCGTTCCCGAGAGAGCCTCTATGGGGATTACGCATCCATCCATCGCTGGCTCTACCCAGCGCCAAGCAGCCGCCTTCGTCGCTGCCATACCCCAAAACCCAGGCAATCAGGCCCAAAATCCTGCCTACGACGTGGCTACCTCCCCCTGTTGCCCCGCATCCAGACCTCGTTGGCCCACCAACGGCTTGCGCCAGGCCCACTACGCCCTTGGCAAGTCAATCTCACAGGGGCCAAGCCAAAGCCTGCGCACCGAATGCCACGCCCTTGTGGGGCAAACCCCACTCACTCGCTAACAGCCGCCGCCCACGGCGCCGATGCGGCAACTGCCGCCGCGTGCCCTCGAACTCACCGACACGCACCAGCTTGCCCTCGCCACAACTCGGGCACCGAGTCGGGTCGAGTTCCACTGGCTGGGCCGACACCCCGTTTACCAGGTCACGCCCTTCGTGCGCCTGCTGCGCCAGCATCTGTCGCCGACACTGGTCTAACTTCGCTCGTCGGCTCGCATGCCACAGCCCATAGTAGCGGATGCGCACAAAGCCGGCCGGCAAGACGTGCAACAGAAAGCGACGCATGAACTCCTCTGCATCCAGCGTGAGCAACTTCACTTTACTCTCGTCCCGGTAATCTCGATAAGAGAAAGTAACCCGCCCTTCTGCAATCGCTTCAATGCGCCGATTGGAAATGGCAATTCGGTTGACGTAACCGGCCAGATACGCCAGCACTGTCTCAGGCCGGCCAAACGGCGGCTTGATGTAAACTTCCCAATCTTTGGCCAGGCTCGCCGTCACCTGAGCCGCAAAGACCTCCGCCGCCCAACTCGCACACTCACCCGCCAAATGCAGCTTGCCTGCCTCGCACAGTTTCAGCAATCCAACGCAGAAACGCTGCCGAAACTCGGCCGACAATTCAACCACCGGAAACAGAAACCCCTCTCGGCTCGTCCTAAAAACCCCATCTGCCCCCAGCGCACCGCCCATCACCACACAATGTAGATGCACATGATACGTCAACTGCTGGCCCCACGTGTGCAATACGGCCACGAACCCCGTCTCGCCACCCAGGTAACGCTGACTAAACTCCTTCAAGACTGCATTCGCCGTCGCAAAAAGCAGTTCATAGCACGCCGCTGCGTTTGCCAGCAGCAACGGATTCCAGGCATGATCCACCGTAAACACCGTGTGGAAATACGGGATCGCCAGCAACTCCGCTGCTCGCACCGCCAGCCATACCCCGCTCGCTAATCCCTGGCACTGCGGACAGTGCCGATCGCGACACGAATGATACCAGTACTGTACCTCCCCGCACTGATCACAGCGCTCAATGTGCCCCCCCAGCGCACCCGTGCGACAATCCCTCAGGTTGCCTATCACCCGGCCCTGCTCCGCCGTCAGCCGATGTCCTTGCGCATACGCCTCACCATACTGACGGAAAATCTCATTGACGCTCAACCCTTCGGCGGGAGATGACTTCACAACTTACCTGACCTCTTCTTGCCCGATCACTCGCTTTTTCTGGCAACGTGCGCTGTCACACGCCATCCTCTCGGCCTTCGTTCAACGGCAAGTGTAAGCTGCGGCTGCGCCTGGCGATACTCCCGTTGCCCCTGACAGTACCGGCGCAGCCGTCAGCTTGACGCAATGTTAGGCCCGTGCTTCCTGACCAGCGCCACCCAACGACCCGCCAGCTATGATGGCGAACCGTGCTGACGACCCGCCTCCCGTTAGCTTGCTTCCTGGCAGGTCAGTTGTCTACTCACCGCGTAATTCACCTACTCCGGTCAGAATCATCCCAATACCACTTGTGATAGATATGACTGCACCTACCGTCGTTGTCTCAGCGGAAATGGATGTTCCCCACATGCCAGCCAGTAGGGACACGTCGGTTAGGGTCAGCAACGCTCCTTGTCCTATTGAACCGATACCCTTGAAGACAGCTCGCTTAACGGTGACGGGCCGGTCATTTCTTTGTTCTTCGGCGTTTGGCAATTCCTTCGGCAGAGTTGCGGCGACCTTTTCGACCTCTTCACGAGCTTGCTCCAGTCTGCGACTGAAGCGGTAGTCGTTCCTGAATCGGATCCAATCCTCTTTGCGCGATTTCATCAGATAAACCATCGCGACTATCTCACGTCGAGCATCGGAACTGCCGGATTCCCGCAGGGCATCAAGATCCGCTTGTGGAAAATGCTCGGCGGTCATTCCTTCGACTATCTCCTTGAGGTAATCCTGTAGCACATCAGCTACGCCCGTATCAACCACAATACGATTGTTGTTTTGTACTCCGTACTTGACTCTTTCTACGACGTTCTTAAGCGTTTCGGGCGTGAATACCCCGCCCAAGCCCTCATCACTCTCGGCATAATCTTGAAGGAATCGTATTGCACGGAGAGAACGGGTCAATCCTGTGATTTCATAGCCAAGGTCATCAAGGTGATGCCAATGTCGTCTCTTCCAGGGAGCAAGCCGCTTTTCGATATACTCATAGTAGATGTGCTTGATGAATTCTTCGTAGGTATTGTTCATGGCTAACCTCAATGACGCGTGTCACGGTAACGGGGGGATTGCTACCCTGCCTCACAGCGGTTTCGGCGGCGTGTTGGATTGGACAGCCTAACTCAAAGTTAAGCTGTCTGCGGGTTAGCCACAATCAGCAACACCACCGGACAAGGTGGTGAGAGTCGACAATGTCCTCGACCACACCGTCCAGCAGATCAGCTTCAACGACCCGTTGAACGAAGGCCGTTCCCGAGAGAGCCTCTATGGGGATTACGCATCCATCCATCGCTGGCTCTACCCAGCGCCAAGCAGCCGCCTTCGTCGCTGCCATACCCCAAAACCCAGGCAATCAGGCCCAAAATCCTGCCTACGACGTGGCTACCTCCCCCTGTTGCCCCGCATCCAGACCTCGTTGGCCCACCAACGGCTTGCGCCAGGCCCACTACGCCCTTGGCAAGTCAATCTCACAGGGGCCAAGCCAAAGCCTGCGCACCGAATGCCACGCCCTTGTGGGGCAAACCCCACTCACTCGCTAACAGCCGCCGCCCACGGCGCCGATGCGGCAACTGCCGCCGCGTGCCCTCGAACTCACCGACACGCACCAGCTTGCCCTCGCCACAACTCGGGCACCGAGTCGGGTCGAGTTCCACTGGCTGGGCCGACACCCCGTTTACCAGGTCACGCCCTTCGTGCGCCTGCTGCGCCAGCATCTGTCGCCGACACTGGTCTAACTTCGCTCGTCGGCTCGCATGCCACAGCCCATAGTAGCGGATGCGCACAAAGCCGGCCGGCAAGACGTGCAACAGAAAGCGACGCATGAACTCCTCTGCATCCAGCGTGAGCAACTTCACTTTACTCTCGTCCCGGTAATCTCGATAAGAGAAAGTAACCCGCCCTTCTGCAATCGCTTCAATGCGCCGATTGGAAATGGCAATTCGGTTGACGTAACCGGCCAGATACGCCAGCACTGTCTCAGGCCGGCCAAACGGCGGCTTGATGTAAACTTCCCAATCTTTGGCCAGGCTCGCCGTCACCTGAGCCGCAAAGACCTCCGCCGCCCAACTCGCACACTCACCCGCCAAATGCAGCTTGCCTGCCTCGCACAGTTTCAGCAATCCAACGCAGAAACGCTGCCGAAACTCGGCCGACAATTCAACCACCGGAAACAGAAACCCCTCTCGGCTCGTCCTAAAAACCCCATCTGCCCCCAGCGCACCGCCCATCACCACACAATGTAGATGCACATGATACGTCAACTGCTGGCCCCACGTGTGCAATACGGCCACGAACCCCGTCTCGCCACCCAGGTAACGCTGACTAAACTCCTTCAAGACTGCATTCGCCGTCGCAAAAAGCAGTTCATAGCACGCCGCTGCGTTTGCCAGCAGCAACGGATTCCAGGCATGATCCACCGTAAACACCGTGTGGAAATACGGGATCGCCAGCAACTCCGCTGCTCGCACCGCCAGCCATACCCCGCTCGCTAATCCCTGGCACTGCGGACAGTGCCGATCGCGACACGAATGATACCAGTACTGTACCTCCCCGCACTGATCACAGCGCTCAATGTGCCCCCCCAGCGCACCCGTGCGACAATCCCTCAGGTTGCCTATCACCCGGCCCTGCTCCGCCGTCAGCCGATGTCCTTGCGCATACGCCTCACCATACTGACGGAAAATCTCATTGACGCTCAACCCTTCGGCGGGAGATGACTTCACAACTTACCTGACCTCTTCTTGCCCGATCACTCGCTTTTTCTGGCAACGTGCGCTATCACACGCCATCCTCTCGGCCTTCGTTCAACTCATAATTCAACCGCACCTGCGGTCGAAATCCGATTACCGGTTCTAGACCAC
>DAISHS010000345.1:0-4579 GCA_036822415.1 Chloroflexota bacterium | reverse complement strand
GCGTCGGCGCCTGGGGCGCAACCATCAACGAGAGCCTCAACCGTGTCTATACGAGCAATCGTGACACCGGCAATGTCGCTACGCTGGACGGTGTAACTGGCAACGCCTACGAAGACCAGTCGGTCTCGCCGTTTGTGGGCGCCATCCCGTATGCCATCCACTATGCGCCGTCGCTCGATCGTGTCTTCGTCATCATCGGCGAAGGCGATATTCCCTTCCGCCTGATGGCCTATCGCCCCACTACCCAGGGTCTCTTCCCGGCCGGCCAGGTGGATATGCCGCAGGATAACCCAGACGGCGCTGGCGGCTTGATCGTCAACCCAACCACGGGACACGTCCTGTTGGTCAACAGCAAGTTGAACCAGGTGCGGGTGTACAGCTATAATAGCACCACCAGCACGTTCACCTTGCTGCGGACGGTGGCCACGGCCCGCAACCCCTTCATGTTGGACGTGAACCCGAATAACAACCGGGTCTATGTCGGCTCCCGCGACGAAGGCAAGGTAACGATCTTCACCGACAACTAAGGGGCCGTAAAAGAATAAGTTCTAGCGTTTTGCCGCTAAATCGTGGGCGGATGCGGGAAGTAATACTTTTACGGACCCTAAGGCCCTGCTAAATCCGGCCTCTGCAATCCCTGGTTGCAGAGGCCGGGACAAATGAAAGTCGTTGGGGGTTGGACGAGTGAAATACTACTCGTCCAACCCCCAATTCATTTTGTAGCTCGACGCCCCTGGCGTCACCTGGGGCAGACGAGGGCGTCTTGATACTCAAGGAGACGATGGCTTGCCCCACTTCGTTGAGGAGGAAATTTATGCATCTACGACACATGACACTTGCTCTGATTCTGGGGATGGGCCTGGTTGCTTTACTGGCTTTGGGTGTTGGGGCCAGCCCGTTCGCTGCGCAGCCCGCAGCCGAACGAAAGGCCAATGTGCTTGATCCCACCGCTGGCTCCGTGCTGTTGACCGCTTCCTCTGCGCCCCCTGGGGCGCTGCGCCCAGGCGAAGTTGAAACGCTCCATTGGGAAGCGACGGGCGTCGGCGACGCCGCCCCTGCTCAGGTTACTTACGTTTTGCGTAATTTCGATACGAATCAGGCGCTTGAAACGGCCACGTATCCAGGCGCGACAGGCCTCGATGTGACCCGAACGTTTCAGCTGCCCTTGACCTACACGCTGCCGATCACTGTTGCCTACGAACGTTACCTGGCGCGGGTCGAGTACTTCTCGGACAACGGCTTCGAAGCGGCCGCTGAGACGGTTTTCTTTGTGACCCAGGACACGGGCGACCTGCGCCTGGTCAAGTTCATAGATAGGAATGGCAATGGTATTCAGGAAGCGGGCGAGGAAGGCCTGGCCGGTGCAGTCTTCACGCTGAACTTTCCGCCGCCGTTTTCTGATGTTTTCACGAGCACCACGACAAGCAGCGGCCTCATCACGTTTACCCATCTTGGCGTGGGAACGTACACCGTGCGCGAGGTGAGCTGGCCCTCTGGCTATGAGCCGAGCATCACGCCGGCTTTACAGACGGCGCAGATTCAGAGCAATGTCACAGCAACGCTGTTCTTTGGCAACTGGCCGTGGACGCCAACGCCCACGACCACCCCGACGCCGACGCTTACGGCTACGCCGACGGCAACGCCGACGACGACACCGACGCCGACATTCACGGCGACGCCAACCCCATCGGTAACCCCGACGGCGACGCCAACAACTACACCGACCCCAACCTTCACCCATACGCCAACCGCCACCACGACGCCGACGCGCACGCCGACGCGCACCCCCACGCCCACACCCACCGCCACGCGCACCTCGGCGCCGCGCTATCTCCCGTTGGGCGCGGGCAGCTACTACCTGGTGCCGCGTGGTTGCATTGCTGGCACGAAGGTCAATGCCAGCTTCGTTGGCCTGAACGGCTGGACGATCCATGCTCGCCTGAGTGACGAAACCGAGCCGCTGTACACGATAGTCACCGATGCCAGCGGGCGTTTTCGTTTCGACAACCTGCCGTGGGGCGTCTACACGCTGTGGGAAGAGATGAAACCGGGTTGGGAAGCGCTCTCGCCGCCGCAGTTCAACGTGACCCTGGCGCAGACCGGCCGCTGCATCGAAGTGCGTTTTCGCAACCGTCAGCTGCCCACGGCGACGCCAACCCCGACGCCCACGCCGGTCGTTTTTCCTGACATCACCGGCATTGATCATCCCCAGGGCATGGCCCTGAACCCTGGCGCCCAGCGTCTCTACGTCGCCAGCGCAAGCCACAACTGGGTTTATGTGCTGGACACCACGAACAACAGCGTGGTCACGACGATCCCCATCGGCAGCCAGCCATTTGGCGTTGCCTACAACCCGACCGCAAACAAGCTCTACGTGGCAAACTTCGGCAGCAACAGCGTGTCGGTCATCAACCCGCTCACCAACACCGTTATTCGCACCATCTCGATGGCGCCTTATCGTGAGCCGTGCTGGATCGCGGTCAATCCCATTACCAACCGCGTCTATGTGACGCTGCATGGCGATGGACGCCTGGCCGTGATTGATGGCGCCAATGACACCCTGTTGACCACCATCGGGGTGGGCGCTGGCGCTTGGGGCGTGGCCGTACATCCAAACTTCAATCGCATCTATGTGGGGCTGCGGGACATTGACCGGGTCGTCTCAGTGGACGGCGCCACGAACCTGATCGAGCCGCTCCTGACGCTTTTCCCTGGCGGCGAGCCTTTTGGCATGACCCTCGATCCGATACGCAACCAAATGGTGGTATCGTACGCGGTGCGCGGCGAGCCTGATCAGCGCGTGCGCTTCTATCGCTTGAGCGGCGGCGGCGCAATCCAGCTCGAGTCGGTGCTCGTGGGCAGCAGCGGCAACAGCGGCGCGGCCCTGGCTGTCAACTCGACCAACGGCCATATCATGGCGGTCAACGCCGAAGATGACAGCGTGACGCGTTTGAGCGGCGTGCTGCGTGAGGTGATCAGCACCCGGGCAGTCGGTGATGCGCCGTTTGACGTGGTGATCAATCCAGGCAATAACCTGGTCTATGTGAGCAACCGGCTGAGCAATACGATCAGCGTTTTCTACGACTTTCCGGCCCTGCTGGAGATTCGCCGAGCCTATCGCTGACGTTCGTTAGCCGCCCGCGCGCCGTTTTGCAAACGGGATCGCGCGGCGCAAGAAATGGAGGCGCAGAGGAAGCAGGCAGGCGACTGCCCTCTCTGCGCCTCTGTTTGTTCAGCCGCACGTCGCCAGGTTGGCTCGATACATTTGGTCGCTGGGCCGCTTTGTGGTATGGTTGGACGTTGGCGTTTGCTGCCAGTTATTTTGCTGAGGTCAAAATCGTGGTTATGAATAACATTACGATTGTGGGACTGGGGCCTGGCGACCCTGGCCTTCTCACGCGCGAGGCTTGGGAAGTTCTGACCCAGGCGTCCGAAGTCTATCTGCGCACGGAGCGCCATCCAACCGTGCGCGCCTTGCAGGCCGTGCCTGATCTGCGCCTGCTTAGCTTCGATGAGGTCTATGAGCAGACTGACGCCTTTGCCGATGTCTATCAGACGATCAGCGCCCGCATTTTGGAGCTGGCGCAGCGACCGCAAGGGGTGGTCTATGCTGTGCCCGGCCATCCAGCCGTCGGCGAAACAACGACGCAGCTCATTCAGCAAGGCGCGGCCGCGCGGGGCCTGACGATGCGCATCGTCGAGGGCATCAGCTTCATCGAGCCGCTGCTGAGCGCGCTGCGCGTGGATGCCCTGGACGGTTTGCAAATTGCCGATGCCATGCTGATTGCCAGCAAGCATCATGCGCCGCTTGATCCGGATCGCCCGGCGATTTTGGGCCAGCTCTACAGCCGCCTGATCGCCAGCGAGATCAAGCTGGTGTTACTCAACACCTACCCGGAAGATCACCCGCTGACGCTGGTGCAGGCCGCCGGTGCGCCGGGCGCGCAGACGATGCAGCGCCCTCTGCATGAACTCGATCATGCCGGCAGCTTTTTCGATCACTTGACGGCCCTGTACATCCCGCCGCTGCCCCATGCGGGCGGTTACGATGCCCTGCAGGAGATTGTGGCCCATCTGCGCGCGCCCAACGGCTGCCCTTGGGACCGGGAGCAGACGCACGCCTCGCTGGTCAGCTCGCTGCTGGAAGAAACCTATGAGGTCGTCGCGGCCATCGAAAGCGGCGATGCGCATCGCCTGTCGGAAGAGCTGGGCGATCTCTACCTCAATCTTGCCATGCAGGTTGAGATTGCGGCCGAAGAGGGTGAGTTTCGCCTGGCCGATGTGCTCAGCCATGTGATCGCCAAACTGATTCGACGCCATCCGCACGTCTTCAGCGGGTTGGATGTGCAAAACGTGGACGAGGTTTTGCAGAACTGGGAGAAGATCAAAGCGGCCGAGCGCCAGACCCAGGGTGAGGTGGAATCGGTGCTGGGCAGTGTGCCGGCCGCGCTGCCGGCCCTGATGCAGGCTGAGATTTATCAGCGCCGCGCCGCGCGCATCGGCTGGGTCGGCGCGCCGCTGCCGGCGGCCGGCGCCGCGGCGGCTGACGAGGCGGCCTTTTGCGACTGGCTCTTTGCGG
>DAISHS010000344.1:0-4642 GCA_036822415.1 Chloroflexota bacterium | reverse complement strand
TTGACTTATCCTGCCCTGACCCGATCTATGGATGTTCAGATCATGTTTCGTGGTAAGGGCGATCCCTTGCGGTCGCCCAGGGCAGGCGCAAGGCACTGCCCCCCTACAGATCCTTATCTGACGTACTATAGCAGCCAGAGCAGTCGGCCTTAGCCGTTGCTGTCTGCGCGCGAACGGGGGGAAACGGCGGTCGCGGGCCGCCCCGGAGCCTGTGCCAGGGAATTTATGCTCCCGGCCAGGCCCTGTTCATTAAGAAGATACAGCCGTTTGTTGCGCGGCGCGTTCCGTGTAAACACTGACGCGCTTTTGATCCCTGGAATGAGGCTCGAATTTGACGTAGCCATCAATCAAGGCGAACAGGGTAAAGTCACGGCCGACGCCCACATTGAGGCCCGGCTTGACGACGGTGCCATGCTGGCGCACGAGAATCGAGCCGGCGTTGACTTCCTGCCCATCGAAACGCTTCACACCCAGGCGCTGCGCATTGCTGTCACGACCGTTGCGGCTACTGCCACCACCCTTTTTATGTGCCACGGTTCCTCCTGATGTCTCCTGCTTCTACAGTACAATCTCGTCTACGCGCAACTGCGTGTACTTTTGGCGATGGCCGGTCTTTTGACGGATACGCTTCTTGGGACGATACATGAAGATAATCTCTTTACGTCCCTTGACTTCTTTGAGCGCCGTAGCCTTGACATGCGCGCCGGCGACGACGGGCGTTCCCACCTGAACCGTCTCCCCATCCGCCACCAGGAGCACACGCTCCAGCTCGATCGTCTCCCCATCGGCCACTGGCAGCAGTTCGACCTCGATGACGTCGCCCGGTTTGACCTTGTACTGCTTGCCGCCTGTCTCAATAATTGCAAACATAGCTTCTGCTTTCCTTCATCGTTACGCGCCCGGCGCGATGGCCAGGACTTTGTACTGGCGCAACGATTTGTTGGATGGGCCGCTTTGCGCAGCCCCATTGCTTAACCGATTTTTTGCCAAAAAAGGCGGCAGGCCATGTGCCTGCCGGCTAATTGGCGAAAATTATACCAGGGGTTTGCCCGGCTGTCAATTAAAAGAGAATAGAACGACAGCGCTCAGTCGAAGCCGCCCCAGCCCGTGCGCGTTTGTCGCGCGGCCAGGGGCGCCGCTTTTTCGTCCAGATCGAGCGGCGCCGCGCGGCGTTTAGCCTCGGACGACGGCGCGTCGCTGCTGACCCCCGACCCGGTGTAAGGCGTACTGGCGAAAATCAGCTGCGTGCGCTCGATGCGGCGCGCGCAATCGGTCAGGCCCAAAACCGCCAACAGCTCATCGGGCCGGCCGGTGGCGCCAGGGCGGCTGCTCAGGCGCGCGCTCAGATGCACCCAGCCCTCCGCGTCCGTAGACTCGAGGTGCAGGCTTTCGACCAACGGCCGCAAATCATAGGTTTTGCCATCACGGCCGCGCTGCTTGAACACCTGCGCAGCGGCCATGAAGCGGCCGACGGCCTGCGCGACATCCACGCCGCCTTCAGGCAAAACCTGGATCAGATACTCGGAGGCCGCCATCAAGGCTTGCAGCGTAGGCGCCTGCAGGTCAACCTCGTGCACATGACTGATCTCGACGCCGGGCGGCAGCTTGGGCTGCAGCTCGGCCACGAACTGATCTGGCTGCACCGGTTCCTGCAGCCACAAATCGGCCACTTCGGCGCGGCCGCTGCAACCCACCGGCAGCGCCGAGGCAAACTGAATCCGCAGCTGCGGATTGAAACCCTTCGTATACGCCACGGGCAGGGACGTGCGCCGCAACACCCGCTCCCACACCCGCGCGAGGTCGAGGTGACCGATCCACTTGAGCGGCTCGCCCTTGGTATAGGTAAATCTTACTCGTTGCACCATGCACATCCTCTGCGTAACGATTCGGGCAGCCAGCGCTCGTCCGGTCTGGAGAGTTGCCAACTTTTCCCAAAGTTGGCAACTCTAAAGCGGCGCCCGATTGTACCATAGCCGCAAATTAGGCTAAAATAGCGCCGCAGCCCTTTTGCGCCAAAAGCGTTGCCAACTTTTCCGAAGGTTGGCAACGCTAAAATAAAAAGAATTGCCAACTTTTCCCAAAGTTGGCAACTCTACGTTGTTGGTTGAGAGGCGACGGCCGGATTTGAACCGGCGATCGGGGTTTTGCAGACCCCTGCCTTGCCACTTGGCTACGTCGCCAGCCACAGGGCAATTTTAGCCTAGAACTTGCTATCTGTCAAACGGGATTGAGCGCGCTCCCCCGTGGAGTAAATCATGATGAACGCCTTAGATCGCACCTACCTCTGTCAACGCTGCGGCGTCAGCGCCATTTGGACAGTCGCCGAACAGCGCGCCGCGGGCGGCATCGAGCCGACGCGGCGATTGTGCCCGGCCTGCGCGCAGCTGCTGCCCGCGGTCAGCCGCGAGCGCGGGCTGGTCAAGTGGTACAACGCGCGCCGCGCCTACGGCTTCATCAGCCGGCCGCAGGGCGAGGAGCTTTTCTTTCATCGCAGCGCGCTGCCCGCCGACGTTGGCGCGCTGGAGCCGAACCTGTTGGTCGAATACAGCATCGAGCACACCGCCAAAGGCCCACAGGCGGCGGATGTGCGCGTGCTGGCGGCATAAGCGTGCGAGGCATGGCGCGCCATTTGCGCGTTGCATTTTACATTTTCTAGCAGCGCGTGTAGAATGAAACAGACAACAACATAACCTTGTTGGGGCGATGGCGGAACAGGCAGACGCATCGGTCTTAAAAACCGAAGGACTAACCGTCCGTGTGGGTTCGAGTCCCACTCGCCCCACTCTCGTGCGGCAGGCGTGTCCATACTCATCCTGGCCGCGCGCCTATCTCATGCTTGTGCGCAACAAATGCAAAACTCCCCACAACCTCAAGCCGGCGCATGCTCGGGCGCCCCACCAACGTAGGAGGCATTGACTATGGTGTCAAGGCGATTCGTCTCGATTGTCGCTCTGTTGATCGTCACAGTGCTCGTTATGGCGGCCTGTGGCACACGCCCCGTTCCTTCAACCTCGCAGGGTGAAAAGACCAACCCTCAAGAGTTCCGCGTCGAACTGCCCCGGATTACGGTCAACGTTGATGAAAAGGGCACCCCAACGGTGATGGGGATGTCTCTCGCCGACCTTTCCAAGCTGACCGGCGGCGGCGTGGCGTCGTTCCAAATAGACCCGGCGCAGGTCGCGCAATTGCAGGCCAACAACATCCAACACATCGAGCTGCTGCATCGCGGCGATGGCCTCTACCTCTTCGTCAACGGCAAGTCGCTGCCTTATATCAAGTGGGACCAGAATACGCTGCAAAATGCAGCCAAGATGCTGCAGACGCTCGACCCGCAGTATAACGGCATGCGCCTGGCCGATTGGATCCCCACCATTCTACCCATGGTGCGCAGCGTCGGACTGGACATCGTGCTGATGTTCCCGCTGAAAGAGGGCGCCAGCAAAATTGATGTGCGCCCTGAAGACCAGGAGCCGCCCTCACCCCCGGCCGCGGCCGGTCAGCGCCAGGCCGCCGCCGTTGTGAGCCTGCCCGTCGTCTATGATGCCAGCGGCACACCGCAGGTCATCGGTCGCGGCGGCCAGATGTTCCGCCCCGACGCCGCCGCCCTGCAGCAGATGGGGCTGACCAATCTGCCCATCTATCTGACGCCGGAGACGGTCCAGGCCCTGATGCAGACCAACGTGCAGTTCATGACCATTCAGTCCAGCGGCGCGGGCCTGCAGGTTACGGTCAACAACGATCCCCTGCCGCTCATCGGCTGGGGCGAGGCCGAACTGGAAAATGCGCTTGAGCTGGCTAAAGGCGCCGGCACTGTCGACCCGGCCGCGCTGGACCTGGTGGAGAAGTTTGCACCCTTCCTCGCCAATCTCGATCTGACGATCTACATGGAATTCCCGCTGGCGAAGGGCGCCGAGCCGATCCAACCGGCGACGAGTAAGTAACAGGAGGCTCGTCGTGCAAAAACGATACTGGTTCTTGCGCTTTATCAGCTTCATGTTGCGCTTGTTTGCTGGCTTCTGCCTGTTAGCAGGTTTAGCCATCGGCCTGATGCTCATTCTGGGCGGCAACTATCAGGAAGTGCTCGGCTTCAAGCTGACCATTCCAAGCGCGGCCCTGTGGGCAGCCGGGTTGTTGCCCATCATCAGCGGCCTGTTTTACTTCGTCATCTTCTACGCGGCTGGCGGCGTGCTGACGCTGCTCATCGCGACCGAAGAAAACACGCGCGCCGCGGCCCTGGGCCTTGCTGGCCTCCGCGCCCCGGCGACGCCCCCTGGCGCCATCAATCCACCCCCCGCCGCTTAGCCAATCGTCGTCAACAGGCCCCTGCGCGTCGGCCTGGCGCGCAGGGGCCGTCATCGAAACCGATCATGAAACCCCTTCCAGCGCCCACCGCCCATACACCTCAGCCGCCAAACCGATTGGATCAGTCCCTGCGCCCGCCGCCGGACGCGCACCAGTTCTTATTGGAGCTGAGCGAGCTGTGGGCCGCGCCGGACGATGCGCGCGATGCGCGCATGGCGGGGTTGCGTCGGGTGCAGACCTTCCTCGCCGCTGATGCTATCTGCCTGGCCTTGTACGATCATTTCAGCGGCCGCTTCGACCTGTCCGTCCGCCTGGGCCGTTACCCCTGGCCGGCCGAGCT
>DAISHS010000343.1:0-4649 GCA_036822415.1 Chloroflexota bacterium | reverse complement strand
CAACGAGTTCCTGGCCGAGGCTCAAGCCAATCCTCAGTTCCAGGAATTCCTGATGACGGTACCGGCCACCAAAGCCAAGAACGGTTGGGACAAGTTCGTCGGCTGGATGCGCGACCTCCTTGGCGATCCGGACATCGATCTGCAAATGCTCGGCCAGGCGCTGGCCACGGTCCAGGAGATTTCAAAGCGGAGCACGAAAATTGGCAAGGCGTTGTCCGCCAAGGCAATCAATCCGGCGGGTCAGACCAGTGTTTCAGACGCCGACCACATGGGCGACATGGCGACGCGGGACCTGTTGCAAAGCATCGTCGCTGACTTCTTCAAATCCAACGATCCGACCGCTGTCGATGACCTGATCGCGACCAATGAAATGTTCGGCGGAATGTCCCTTGCCGAATTGCGCAATGCGCGCACACGCATCACCAATCCGGATTTCACCCGCTTGCTCGACGCTGTGATCGCCCGGCATGAAGCTGGGTTCGATGACGCCTTCGACGTGATCAACGACCACATCACCCTGCTCGAAGAGGCGGACATGACCGCCTCGATGAACGAAGCCCTGGGGATTGACGAAGACGACTTCACGATCCCGACGGACAACGGTGAAACGATGGACGATTTCAGCCTGAATCCGGTTCCGGAGCACGAGCGGCGTGCGTTCGACGCGGCTGACAGGTTGTTTGCCGCCGGCGGCCATATCACGATTGGTCGCATGATCAATCAATCCGAACAGGAACTGAACCTCATCTCCCGCGCCGCCGGCAACGCGGCCCGTTCCGATCTGGCCCGGGCGATGCTCGATTACAACGACATCACCGCCGCGCGCGTCGCTCTCGGTAATCACCTGAACGACCTGATGAACAACGACATCATTGCGGCGGGTCTGGATGATCGCAACAATCGCGAAAGCGATCCCGAGCCCAGCTATGCCAAGGGTGGGCGCCATCCGATCTACGACTTCAAGACCAGGCTCAAGGGCGCCTACATGAGCGGCGCGCTGACCAAGTTGGCCTCGTTCTGGCAAACCGTCTTTGAATCGGATGGGCAGTTCAAGATCAACGTCGATTCGAAGAACATCCTGCGCGGGAAGGAAAGCACCAACGAAGACTACTCGAAGCTGGTTACTGCCTACAACGAGGCCATGTTCGAGAAGGCGAAGGAGTGGGCGAAGGAGCACAACTTCCCCGAGCCGAAGGATAGTCCGGCCAACCGGGTGATCGTCTCCCTGCGCGAGCAACGCAACGGTCAAGGCAAACCCGAGATCAAGCTGTTTGTCCGTGGGCGCGGCCGTGACTTCCGTGGGGAAAACCCCTATCTGGCGACCACGAGCGAAGCCGGTGAAGCCTCGATGGACTTCAATCCCCATTCGAAACAGAACGAAATCCACGCCTCCGGCCTGGAAGGGTACGAGGGTAGCGGTGACATCTCTTATCGGTTGTTCGCTGACATCGCCAATGCGCACGGTTTCAACCTGCCGACCGCGGACATCCTGCTGACGAACAACAACGTTCGCCGTCCCTGGCAGACCGTTGCCGCCACCATGCGGCTCAAGAATCCGAACGTGTTGAGTCCGATCAATTCCGGCGGCGCGGCCAGCGCCTATGGGATGGATACCGAACTGTGGCCGCACCTGCGGGACCAGGAGCGGGTCGGCGCCAACATCCTGCGCCACACCCACAACATGCTGGTGAATCGCCCTGGCAACCGCGGTCGCTCATCGAAGATCATCGTGTCGAACGGTCGCGTCTTCGATAACCTGGCGCCGCTTCCGGACGGTAGTGGATTCATCGCCAAGTTCGAGCCGAATCATCCGGATGGTGTGCCGAAGGGTCAGCGGATCAGTTTCGACGAGCTTGAGACTCGGATGCGCAAGGCGAACGCTATCGGCGGCAACACCGATTCCGACATCGAAGCTGGGCGCAAGGGTGGCAGCGGCACGTCGATGGCGTTTGCCCTGATGTCCCAGCTTGTCCTGGATGACATCGAGAACAACCAGCAGGTGGATGTTGATCCCACGCTGATCGACGCCGGCGCCAAGATGGGGCGGAATCGCGAGGGCTGGTTCTTCGACAGGACTGACGAGCAGAAGACCCAGCTTCAGGATGAAATCCAGGCAGTCCGGGAATTCCTGAACGATCCGAAGAATAGTCCGGAAGACCGTGCGGCGGCGCGCGAGGTGTTGCGCTCCTTGCTGGCCGACGAGATTGATGCCAAGATCAAAACCCTGCTCGAAGAACATGCTTCCCCGATGACCAGCAATGGTCGGCGCGGCGAGATCAACCGCCAGATCGCGGCCCTGCGCATGGAACAGCGTGCCAAGCGCGACACCATGGTGGAAAACCTGGGTGTGATCCCTGCCGAGGCCAGGTTCGATGCGATAATGGTCTCAGACAGGGAGTCTGTTCCCCCGATCCGCATCCGCGGAGAGCACTACTCACACCAGAAGCGTAGCGAACTGCTTGGCTCGAAATACGGCACCGGATACAAGGGTGCCGAGCGGACCCGCATCGCAGAATCCGATGATCCGCGCCTGCGCAACCGGGTCCATTTCTACGCTGACGCCGGGAAGGGGGTTCGTCCAGAAAGCGGTGTCGGTGGTGTGAAGCACCTGGCGAACCTGACCAACGTCTATCCGGCGCACGAAGACAGCAGCATCGCCAAGAGCATTCCGAACACGATCACCGGCGACGAGTACCTGAACGCCTTCGAATCCGCCGTGCTCGATGTCGGGTACAGCGGTTACTCCATGCCGTTCGGTCAGCAGTTAGCAGTGGTGATGTTCGGCACCGATCCGATCCCGGTTCTCAGCGAGGAAGAAGCCGGGCCGGCCACCCCTGTAGCCAACCGGGCGCTTGCCGACAATCCCGAGGCGCCGTTGCTGAACGTGGGCCTGGATGTTGGCGCCGGCGCGCGCACGATGAAGATCAATCCATCGACCGCAAGAATGATCATCGAGCGCACAGGTGCCAAGATTCTGCGCTCAAACGTGGTAGCGAGCACTTACACACATGAAGACAAGGAGATCACCGAGAACACCCTGGTCGCCGAACTCGATCGCCCTCTGACCGAAACGGAAGCGAACGAGGTGGCCAAGCTCGCCCAGCAAGAGGCGATTGGTCAGCGCTCGCCAGACGGCAACATGCTTTACGGGCCGAAGGCGAAGGAGTGGGGTGCGTTCGATCCCACGCAGTTCGTCTTGCTCAATGGGACGAAGATGAGCGCTTCTGTTGAAACTCAAGACGCCGACACCCCCGTCTCCGCAGCAGACCAGCAGGTAGTCATGCACCAGCCGGTGAGCCCGGCCCACCCGAACGAGGTTCGCATCGCCGCCGGTAAGGCGCACAGCATTCTCGAGCGGGTCAGCAAGACTGTGCGCCTGCACATCCAGGATCAACACGTCACCCTGGGGCGGATTGTGCAGTCGCTGGGGATCAAGGCCGAGGATGTTGCGATGGATGTCATCGGCGCGCTCACACGCACGCGCGGCCTGGTGCAGAACAACCTCGAAACGCTGGTAAAAGACCCCTTGGCAGAGATCGAAAACTACCTCTTCAACGCGGGGGTGAAGGATCACCTGGCAAAGCTGGACAACTACTTGAAGTACCGTCACGCTGAAGAGGCGAACATCCAGGCGGCCAAGATCAATCCGTGGAACGAGACCTTGCAGAAGGGCTTCAACCTGACCGACAAGCCGGGCAGCGGAATCCTGACGAGCGACGCGCGCGCCGAACTGGCCAAGCTGGAATCTGGCCCGGATGGTGCAGCACTCAAGGAAGCGGGCAGGCTCTACAACAAGATGATTGCTGGGTTGCAGCAGTATGCTGTTGAGCGCGGCCTCGAGGACCAGGACACGATCAACGCATGGCAGAACGTGTTCCCGAACTACGCCCCGTTCAATCGTGACCTGGACCTGGTGAGCACTTTCTCTACCGGTTCCCAGGGCGCTTCCGCGCGCGCTGGTGCCACGCAAAGATTCATGGGTAGCAAGGCCGCCATCCAACCAATTCTCGCCAGCACGCGCCTCCTGGGGCAGCGTATCGTGAATCGTGGCGAGGCTGCTCGTATTGGTCAGGCGCTGCTGAACCTGGCGACCAAGAACACGCCGATGTTCAAAGCCGGAGATGGCAAGTGGTATCCAATGTGGAAGGTGGATACCTACCCCAACATCCGCACGGTCAAGACGGTGAATGTCTATCGGTTCAAAGACATCAACGGACAATACGTTCTGAACAGCGGCGGTGTCCCGCTCGAGATGTATAACCAGAATTCAGCCGACGCCTATCTGGCGGCGAACACCAACAACCAGAACGGCCCCAAGGTGGTCGAATCCCTTGGCCCGAAGGAGCGTGTGCAGATCATCCAGAACCCGAACTACATCGCCCGCGACAACGTGGTGATCGTACCGGTGAATGGTGAGAACCGGGCCGTCGTGTTCAACGAGCAGTCCGAGGATGCGGTCGAGATGTACCGCAACTTCAAGGATATGGACACGGCAAAGCTGGGCGTCATGTTTGCGGTGCCGGCGATTGCCTCGAGGTGGATCATCGCCACGGCGACAGGTTACAACCCTGTCTTCTCCTTGTTCAACTTCGCGCGCGACATGCAGGCGACGGCGGTCAATATGAGCGCCGAGAACATCCCGGGGTGGG
>DAISHS010000342.1:0-4668 GCA_036822415.1 Chloroflexota bacterium | reverse complement strand
TCGTTGCAGCGACTTGCAGTCGCCCGATCTGCCCCCAGTTTGAAATGCACCCATGACCTCCCGTTGGCTTGTTTGCGCCCGCGACGTGTGTTACAATTTATCTTGAGTGACGAACTTGCCTAGAGACCTACAAGAAACTGGGAGCAGAGATGACCCAAATCACACGAACGCCAGGCATTGACCCGGCGCATGACTATCTCCGTTACGATGAGCAACCGCTCAACGCCATTTTCAATCCGCAGACCGTGGCGTTAATTGGCGCCACCGAAAAAACAGGCAGCGTGGGGCGCACGATTCTTTGGAACCTGATCAGCAGCCCTTTTGGCGGCACCGTTTTCCCCATCAACCCTAAACGACCCAACGTCCTGGGCATCAAAGCCTATGCGGACATTCGTGAGGTGCCTGATCCGATTGACCTGGCCGTCATCGTGACGCCGGCGCCCACCGTGCCTGACATCATCGGCGAATGTGTCGAGGCCGGCGTGCGCGGCGCGATCATCATTTCGGCTGGCTTCAAAGAAACCGGCCCGCAGGGCGTCGCGCTGGAAGCGCAGATCATGGCGCAGGCGCGTAACAAGATGCGCATTATCGGCCCCAACTGCCTGGGCGTGATGAACTGCCTGACCGGTATGAACGCCACCTTTGCCAACGCCATCGCGCGGCCCGGCAAGGTCGGCTTCATCAGCCAGAGCGGCGCGCTCTGCACGGCCGTGCTCGATTGGAGCTTCAAGCAAAATGTGGGCTTCACCGCGTTTGTTTCCATTGGCTCCATGCTCGATGTCGGTTGGGGCGACCTGATCCATTACCTGGGCGACGATCCACGCACCGAAAGCATCGTCATTTACATGGAAACGATTGGCGATGCGCGCGCTTTCCTCTCCGCGGCGCGTGAAATTGCCTTGACCAAGCCGATCATTGTCATCAAGCCCGGGCGCACCGAAGGCGCGGCCAAGGCGGCCGCTTCGCACACCGGCTCGCTGACCGGCAGCGACGAGGTGCTGGAATCTGCTTTCCGCCGCAGCGGCGTCCTGCGGGTGAACAGCATCTCCGATCTGTTCTACATGTCCGAAGTGCTTTCCAAACAGCCGCGCCCCACCGGCGGGCGTCTGACGATCGTCACGAATGCGGGCGGCCCGGGCGTACTGGCGACCGATGCGCTGCTGATGGGCGGCGGCGAACTGGCGGAGCTTTCACAGGCCACGTATGAGGAGCTGAACAAAATTTTGCCGCCCGCCTGGAGCCATAACAACCCGGTGGATGTGTTGGGCGACGCCAGCCCGGCCCGCTACGCGCAGGCGCTTGAAATTGCGGCCCGCGACAGCAACAGCGATGGCTTGCTCGTCATCCTGACGCCGCAGGCCATGACCGATGCCACGCGCACGGCCGAGGCGCTCGTGCCATTTGCCCAGTCCACGGGAAAACCGGTCCTGGCCAGCTGGATGGGCGGCGCCGATGTGGAGAAGGGCGAGGAAATTCTCAACAAGGGCAATATCCCGACGTTCAACTATCCAGACACCGCCACGCGCATGTTCAATTACATGTGGCGTTACAGTTACAACCTGCGCGGCCTCTATGAAACGCCTGTTTTGCGCACTGATGCGGAGACGGGCGGGCAGAATCGCGTCAAAGCCGCGCAGTTGGTGGACGCGGTACGCGCCTCTGGCCGCACGATCATGACCGAGACCGAATCCAAGCAGCTGCTGGCGCTGTACGACATTCCCATTGTGCCTACGGAGATTGCGGCCAACGAGGCCGACGCCATTGCCTGGGCGGACAAGTTCGGCTACCCCGTCGTCCTGAAGATTTACTCAGAAACGATCACCCACAAGACCGATGTGGGCGGCGTGCGCCTGAATCTGCAAAATGCAGAGGATGTGGGCTACGCGTACCGGGCGATCGAGCGTGCGGTGCGCGAACGGGTGGGAGCCGAGCATTTCCAGGGCGTCACCGTGCAGCCGATGGTCAAGCTGGAAGGCGCGTATGAGCTGATCATTGGGTCGAGCGTGGACCCGCAGTTCGGCCCTGTGCTGCTCTTTGGCGCCGGCGGGCAATTGGTGGAAGTATTCAAGGACCGCGCCCTGGGGCTGCCTCCGCTCAACACCACGCTGGCGCGGCGCATGATGGAACAGACCGCCATCAGCCGCGCGTTGAAGGGCGTCCGCGGGCGCAAGGCCGTGGACATGGCCGCGTTGGAGCAGATTTTGGTCAATTTCAGCCAGCTGATCGTCGAGCAACCCTGGATCAAGGAGCTCGACATCAACCCGCTGCTGGCCATGGAGCCAAAGGCCGATGGCCGCGCCTCGCTCATCGCCCTGGATGCCCGCGTGGTGGTCTATGGCGCGGACGTAGCGGCTAAAGACCTGCCACGACTGGCCGTCCGTCCTTATCCCAGCCAGTATGCTGCCTGGTGGACGATGAAGAACGGCCAGAAGGCGATCATCCGGCCCATCCGACCGGAAGATGAGCCGATGCTGGTGAAGTTCCATCAGACCCTGTCCGAGCATAGTGTCAACATGCGTTACCTCAGCCCCATGCTGCTGGGCGAACGGGTGGCGCACGAACGCCTGTCGCGCCTGTGCTTCATTGATTACGATCGTGAGATGGCGCTGGTGGCGCGCGGCGACGATCCGGACACGGGCGAACGCGCCATCTTCGGCGTCGCGCGCCTGCAAAAGGTCTTTGGCTCCGACGCCGGCAGCTTCAACCTGTTGATCAATGACCGCTACCAGGGGCAGGGCCTGGGCACGGAGCTGCTGCGGCGCTTGATCGAGGTTGGCCGCGCGGAGGGCCTGGGACGCATCCAGGCCGAATTTGCACCGAGCAACTACCTGATGCGCAGTATCAGCCAAAAGCTGGGCTTCGTGTTGACCACGGCGCCTGGCGATGAAACCATCAACGCGGAACTGATTCTGTAAAAAGACGGCGCTGACGACGACACAAGTTCAGGCCACGAACCGAGAGGCGATAGCGCCAGGTTCGTGGCCTGTCTTTTAGACCTCGTTGTAACGGAAGCAGCTGACGACATGATCGTTGACCATGCCGGTGGCCTGCATGAACGCGTAGCAGATAGTGGAGCCGACGAACTTGAAGCCGCGCTGCCGCAGATCCTTGCTCATCGCATCCGAGATGGCGGTATGCGCCGGCAGCTCCTGCAAACTCTGCCAGGCATTGCGCAGCGACTGCC
This sequence comes from Chloroflexota bacterium, assembly GCA_036822415.1. Taxonomy (GTDB): domain Bacteria; phylum Chloroflexota; class Anaerolineae; order SSC4; family Amarolineaceae; genus Amarolinea. Next base: position 1,484 of record DAISHS010000342.1, on the reverse strand, counting down.
CGCCGACGAATCGCCAAATGTAGGGGTCGAAGCCGCCGAATTCCTGCTGCACGGCCAGAAAAGCCTGTGCGTTCTGAATCGCCGCGGCGATCTTGAGCCGGTTGCGCACAATACCGGGATCGGCGAGCAGGGCGGCCACCTCGGCCGCGCCAAAGGCGGCGACCTGCGCGGCCTCGAAATCGGCAAAGGCGCGCCGGAAATGGGCGCGCTTGTTCAGGATGGTTGACCAGCTCAGCCCGGCCTGCATCCCTTCGAGAATCAGCATCTCGAAAAGATGACGGTCATTGTGGACAGGCACGCCCCATTCCTCATCGTGATAGGCCAGGTAAAGCGGGTTCGACGCAGCCGCCCAGGCGCAGCGTGTGGGCATTGTTCCTCCTCATGGGGGCTTTTACCAACGGTTGGGGAGCGCCTGAACGATAACTCATTTTGCCGAAACTCGCAAGACCGCAGTAGAATGGATGCACGCCGGCCGATGCCGGCGGCGTAGCAAAGGAGGCCGCATGGCAACGATTGACGAGGCGACCGTAGCCTGGCTGCTGTTGGGCGACCCGGCCATTCGTTGGCAAACCCGCCGTGATCTGTTGGACGAACCGCCGACTGCTTGGGAAGCCGACCGCGCCCAGGTGGCGTTGACAGGTTGGGGCGCTCAGCTGCTGGCGTGTCAGGATCCGGCCGGCACGTGGGGCGGCGGACTTTACTCCCCGAAGTGGATTTCGACCACCTACACGTTGTTGACGCTGCGCCACCTGGGGCTGCCGCCAGACAACGCCCAGGCGCAGCAGGGATGCGACTTACTGCTGAATCGCGGGTTCTACCGCGACGGCGGTATTAACTTTTTCAAGTCGTATCCGTACAGCGAAACGTGCGTCACCGGCATGACGCTGGCGCTGCTCGGCTATTTTCGCTGCCTCGATGCGCGCGTGCCGCAGATCGTGGCCCATCTGCTTGAGCAACAAATGGATGACGGCGGTTGGAACTGCGAACGGCCGCACAGCGCCACGCACAGCTCGTTCCACACCACCCTGTCGGTTCTGGAAGGCTTACACGAGTACGCGCTGCTGGCGCCCGCGGACGCTGCCAGATTGCAGGGGCCGGTGCAACGCGCGCACGGGTTCTTGTGGCTGCACCTCCTCTATCGCTCGCATCGCACCGGGCGCGTGGCCGATCCGGCCCTGGCCCGCATCTATTTTCCCCCGCGCTGGCGCTATGATTTTTTGCGCAGCCTCGATTATTTCCAATGGCTCGACGCGCCTGCGGACGCGCGCATGACCGATGCCATCCATCTGCTGTTGAGCAAGCGCACGCCCGATGGCCGCTGGAAGCAGGGGCAGAACTGGGCCGGCCGCGTCTTTTTCGAGATGGAAGAGGTCGGAAAGCCCGGACGCTGGAACACCCTGCGCGCCTTACGAGTCTTGCGCTGGTGGCAGCGGGCGTCTGCAGGGCAAGGCGGGTGAGCGGTCTGGCGGCGATTCAGGCGCAGT
>DAISHS010000341.1:0-4671 GCA_036822415.1 Chloroflexota bacterium | reverse complement strand
CCTGGCCGCCGATGAGCTTGAGAGCGCGGGGCTGCGCCTGGCGCGCAGCAGCGCCGCGGCGCAGGCCGCGCTGCGCCCATTGGCCGCGCCCGATGCCCAGCTGGCCGGCCCGGTTGACCTGCTCGGCGGCGCGGAAGCGGCCGACTACGGCCGCGCCCTGGAGGTTGTGCTCGCCGACCCGGCCTGCGATGGCGTGCTGGTCATCCTGGTGCCGCAGGCCCTGGTGGACTCCGTGGCCGTGGTCGAGGCCATCGCCGCGGCCGCGGCCAGCCAACCGGCCAAGCCGGTGCTGGCCTGCCTGATGGGCGCGGCCAGCCTGGACGTAGCCAATCAGGCCGCCCACGCCGTCCAGCTGCCGGCCTACGTTTTCCCCGATGAGGCCGTTGCCGCGGCCGGCGTGCTCTGGCAGCGCGCGCGCTGGCTGGCGCGTCCTGCCCTCGCGCAGCCCATCGGCTTGCCTGCCGCCGCGGCCGCTGAGATCGCCAGCCGACGGCTTGCCTTGCAGGCAAATCTGGCGGCCGCTGAACGCACTTTGGACGCCTACGCCAGTGAGGCCTTGCTGCGCGCGTATGGCCTGCCCACCGCGCCCACTCGCCTGGCCGCCACGGCTGACGAGGCCGCGGCAATGGCGGCGGAGATCGGCTTCCCGGTGGCGCTCAAGCTGATCAGCCCCGACATTCTGCACAAAACTGAAGTCGGCGGAGTGATCCTGAACGTGCGCGACGCCGCGCAGGCCCGCGTCGGCTGCGAGACGATCCTGGCCCGCGCCCGCGCGGCGCAGCCCGGCGCACGCGTGCGCGGCGTTCTGATTCAGAAGATGCTGCGCGGCGAGCTGGAGGTTATCATCGGCGTGCAGCGTGACCCCACCTTCGGCCCGTTGGTCATGTTTGGCCTGGGCGGCATCTACGTCGAGGCCCTGGCCGATGTCAGCTTCCGCCTGGCGCCGCTCAGCGCGCAGGACGCTGCCGAGATGATCGGCGAGGTGCGCGGCGCCCTGTTGCTGGATGGCCTGCGCGGCCAGCCGCCCGCCGACCGCGCCGCGCTGGTGGATGCGCTGCTGCGCGTCGCGCAGATGGCCGTAGATCACCCGCAGATCAGCGAACTCGACATCAACCCGCTGCTCGTCCTGCCCGCCGGTCAGGGCGTCGTGGCCCTGGATGCGCGCGTGCTGCTGGCCTGATCGGCGCTGCGCCTGCCGTAGCCGCTGGTTTTGAGCGCAACCCGGCCTGCGGTACAATCTTCCCAAATGTCAACGCGTCCTGCTCATCCCCTCCGCCGCCTGTGGCCGCTGCTGCTCTTGCTGCTCCTGGCCCTGGCCTTACGCGTCTATCGCCTCTCCAGCCAAAGCCTCTGGTACGACGAAGGCGTCACCGCGGCCATCAGCCAGCGCAGCCTGGCTGATTTGGCGCGCTGGACGGCCGACGATATCCAGCCGCCGCTCTATTACGTTCTGGTGGCTGGCTGGACGCGCCTGGCCGGCGCCAGCGAATGGGCGCTGCGCTTCCCCTCCGTGGCCGCGGGGCTGCTGACCCTGCCCCTGCTGCTGGCGCTGCACCGACGCCTCTGGCGCCTGGCCGCGGGGGCCATCCCCTCGGCGTGGCCGCTTCTGCTGCTGGCAACCTGCGCGCCGCCCTGGATTTACTACGCGCAGGAGGCGCGCAATTACACCCTGCTGACCGGCCTGGGCGTCTTGTTCGCCTATCTGCTGCTGCGCGTGCTCAGCGCCCACGCGCCGCGGCGACGGCGCTGGCTGTGGCTGGCCGCCGCGCTGACCGCGGCCGCCGCGCTGTATACGCACTACTTCGCCCTCTTCCTGCTGCTGGCCCTGGCGATTTTTTATCTCCTGGCTGGCTGGCGTCTGCGCGGCGCTGCGGCGCGTCAACGTCTGCTTGAAGGCGGGCTGGCTGCGTTGGCCACCCTGCTTCTCTACGCGCCGTGGCTGCCCTTCCTCCTCAACCGCTACCGGGTGGATGCCAGCTACTGGCAGGGGCCGCTCAAGCTGGGCGAGGCCCTGCGCCATCTGGCTGTCAACTTCACCCAGGGCGCGCCGGAGATGATGCTGGAGCCGACGGCCGTCGCCTGGCTGCCGGCCTGGGGTCTCATCACGGCCGCGGCGCTCTGCGGCCTGGCGCTGCTCGTGGGTCGCCGCGCCCATCCGCGCCGCGCGGCTCAGCCCGCGCTCTTTCTGCTGCTTTATCTCCTGCTGCCCGTGATCCTCATCTTGCTCGTGGCCTGGCGCACACCCAAGTTCAACCCGCGCTACCTGCTGCTCGTGACGCCCGCTTTCTATCTGATCCTGGGCAGCGGGTTGAGCGGCCTGACCACGCTGCGCCGCGGCTGGGGCCGGCCGCTGGCCGGGCTGCTGCTCAGCCTGGCGCTGCTGCTCGCCGCGCTCTCCGTGCGCAACTGGTACACCGACCGTGCGTTTCTCAAGGCCGATTGGCGCGGCGTGGCTCACTACATTGATTCGCATAGCCAAAACGATGAGGCGGTCATCCTCGTCAGCGGCCATGCCTATCCGGTTTGGAATTACTATGCGCCGTCACGGCCGCCGCTGCGCCTGCCGGGCTTCGATGTGCTCGATGTGAACCAGACGCTGGGTTATGACGTGGCGCCGACGTTGCAGGCGCAGGTGGCGGGGCGCTCCGGGGCCTGGCTGGTCAGTTGGCAGGACAACGTGGTGGACCCCGTTGGCTTCGTGGCCGATCAGCTGGCGCGCGCGGGCGTGGAGCAGCCGTTGAGCGCGCGCTTTGCACAGATTGGCCTGCGCCATTTCACCCTGCCTGTGGATGCCCATTTCAGCGCCGCGCCGCCCTTGACTGTCGCCAGCGATGTGACCTTCGGCGGCCAGGTCAAGCTGCTGGGCTGGAGTCAGCCCGCGGCCCCAACGCCTACGCTGCGCCTGGAATGGCAGGCTGTGCAGCCCCTCCGCGCCGATCTCAAGCTGGCGGCGGAGATCGTGGATGGTCAGGGCCAGGTCTGGGGCCATGTGCCCGACCGCCGCCTGGCGGTGTACGATTTTCCTACGACGCGCTGGCAGCCGGGCGCGCCGGTCTTTGCTTTAGTTCCGCTGCCGTTGTGGGCGGGGACGCCGCCAGGCGCGTATGATGTGCGCCTGCGCGTTTACGCCGAGGGGCAGGCGGCTGCGCTCGATGCCTTGAACGGCCAGGGTGAGGCGTTGGGGCGCAGCGTCCGCTTGACCGGCGTCGAGGCGCCGGCTCTGGTCAGCGCGGGGCCGCCGGGACCGGCCGCGCCGGCCGACGCGGTAACCGTGGCTGGTCCGCTGTCCCTGGCGCCTGACTTGAGCCTGCGCGACGGTTGGTTGGCGCCAGCCGCAGTCGAACCGGGCGCCCATCTGGCGCTGGCGCTGCACTGGCAGGCCGGCGCGGCGCGGCCTGCGCTCGACTATCGCCTGCAGCTGGCCTGGCAGGCGGCTGCCGGCGCCAGCGTGGCAGAAACCCCCGTCGCGTTGGCGCCCGCGTGGCCGACGTCCGCCTGGCCCGCGCACGCGCAGGCGCTGACCCTGCTGGCGCCCTCGGTCCCCATCAGCGCCACGGCCGGCGCCTGGACACTGCGCCTGACGCTGGTTGGGCCGGATGAGGCGACGGCGGGAGTCGCGGCCGTCCTGCCGCTGACGGTGCTCAGCAGCACGCGGCTCTTTACCGCGCCGCCGCTCGACACGGCCATTGGCGTGAATTTCGACGGCGGGCTGCGCCTGCTCGGCGTTGATCTGCCGCCAGAGCCGGCGCGTGCGGGCCAGGTCTGGCGCGTCACCGTGGCCTGGCAGGCGTTGACTCCTGTGGAGACTGATTTAGGCAGCGTCGTGCAGCTGTTGGACAGCAGCGGGCGGCTGCGCAGCCAGGTCAACCGGCCGCCGGGGACGCGGCCCACCACGGCCTGGCTGCCGGGCGAGATTGCCGTCAGCCCGTATGACCTCGAACTGCCCGCGGACCTGGCTTCGGGCGCTTATCGCCTGATCGCTGCCCTGTACGATCCCGACCGTCCTGGTTTGCCGCGTCTGCGCCTGCTGCCGGGCGGGCAGGATGTGGCTGAGCTGGGGCAGGTTTTCATCCCTTGAGCGGGCACGCGCTGGCGGTTGAAGCCGCAGCAACCTCTGCCAGGTTGGCCTGCGCCGACTACTCAAGAAACAAACCCTTTGACGCACGCAAACATGGTGGTGCAATGAAAGCAAGACGGGTTAAGTCGAACTGCTCACATCGAAGCCCCCAGCGCCCGCCGATTAGCTGCGTCGTGCTTGATGAAAACGGCAATTTTAATGTCCTGGACGAGATCAATTTGTTGATGAACGACAAAGAAGAAACGCAAAGTCGCCAGGGGGCCAGGACGCAAAGGCATCGGAGTCTTCGCGTCCTGACGGTTGTCTTGTTGATGAATCGTCCCCGCCCTGGCTGCTACCGAACCGCCAGACGGTGGGCGGGTCGAACCGAGGTGGTCGCTCAGCAGGTAGTATAGCGCGCCATTGACTCGCAGCGCCACGCGCTGGTTGCCCGGCGGGCAGTCGCAAAGTCGCGCCCTGCCCAGAATGATCGAGAAAATACCATTCTTGTCGGTCTGTGGAGTCGCACCTGGAGCAGCGGGCGTTTGGAACACGAAATCGCGAAGGTCAACGAAGCCCACGAAGACACGCGCCGCGGCCAGCGTCTTCGCGCT
>DAISHS010000340.1:0-4706 GCA_036822415.1 Chloroflexota bacterium | reverse complement strand
CAGCGCGACCCACGCGAGGTGTTCTACGCGCGCGGGCGCGAAGGCAGCGTCCGCACCGCGGTCGAAGGTATTGACGGATACTACCCAGCCTTCGACATCACCCCGCCGCACCTGATCGCCGGCATCGTGACCGACCGCGGCATCTTTCCGCCGACGCTGATCGCGCGCTACTGGGACGAATAAAGGGCGCAGAGGTTCAACGTTGAAAGCAAGGCTCGACAAACAGACATGACTTCCCATGTCACCCTCATTTACGGCGGCACAGCGGCCTACTGGCTCGACCTGGCCGAGTTTGGCAGCGCCGGGGAAACTGTCACCCCAGAGACGCCCTTTGGCCCGGCCGCGCCGGTGACCTGGCTGACTGTCAACGGCGGGCTGACCGTGGGCTTCAGCTCACGTCACGGCGTCGGCGAGCTGCAGCGATCGGCCGGCTTTGTCAATCACCGCGCCAACCTGTGGGCCGCTCAGCGCCTGGGCTTCAGCGCCATCCTGAGCTGGAACGGCGTCGGCGCCATCAACCCGGCGCTGAGTGTGGGCGATCTGGTCGCGCCCGCTGATCTGCTCGACTGGACAGGCGCACGGCGCCCGGCCAGTTTCGATCGCTGGCATCAGCCGGCCGCTGGCCCACCCTTTGACCCCGCGCTGCGCCAGGCCATCCTCGACGCCCTGGCCGCGGCCGGAAGCGCGGCCCCGGTTTATCACAGCGCCCCTCTGCTCTACGTCTGCACCGAAGGCCCGCGCCTGGAAACAGCGGCCGAAATTGCGCTCTTTGCCCGCGCCGGCGCCGATGTGGTGGGCATGACCCTGGCCCCCGAAGTCTGGCTGGCGCGCGAGCTGGGCCTGCGCTACGCATCGCTCTGCTTTGTCACCAACTACGCCACCGGCATGGCCCGTGGGCGCGAGCCGCGGCGCGAGTTCGGCCCGCGCGTCGCTCGCACCTGCCTGCCCATTCTCATCGCCGCCGCGCGAGCAATTCCAAACATGAACTCTGCCAACGCGGAGTCAAGCTTTTAGACGGATCGGTGCGCCCAATGCACACCGGCCAAACCTGGCTGAGGCCTTGACTCCGCGCCAGTTTTTGGCCTGTGCGTATGCTTTCAACCAATTGGCAAAACAATCAAGCGGGTGTACAATCAGCGCAGACCAGGAGGCAGGACGTGCACGATGGGCGAACAGCAGGACTACGACTCACCGTGGAAGGACATCCTCGACTTGCAGTTCGAGGAGTTCATGGCTTTCTTCTTTCCGAGCGCCCATCTCCAGATCAACTGGCAGGCCGGGCACGAGTTCTTGGACAAGGAGTTGCAGAAGATTACGCTGGATGCCGCACTGGGCCGGCGCGTGGTGGACAAATTGGTGAAAGTGCGGCTCAAGGATGGTCAGGAGCAGTGGGTGCTGGCGCATGTGGAGGTGCAAACCCAGTCAGCCCTCGCCTTTCCGGAGCGAATGTTCGTCTACCACTACCGCATTCGTGATCGCTTTGCCGCTCGTTGCGCTACTTTCGCTGTTCTGGCCGATGATGAGGCAGCGTGGCGGCCGGCTGAGTTCCACGATGCGCTGCTGGGCACCGAGTTGTTGATGCGCTTCAGCACGGCCAAGCTGCTGGATTATGAGGCAGGCATAGCGGCGTTGGAAAACGAGACCAATCCCTTCGCCCTGGTGGTGATGGTGCATGCGGGCATGCGGGCTACGGCTGCAGATCCGCAAGCCCGGCTGGATTGGAAATTCCGCCTTACTCGACGCCTGTTCGAGCGCGGCTATCAGCGCCAACAGATCATCAGCCTGTATCGTTTCATTGATTGGATGATGTTGCTGCCCGAAGACCTGGAGTTGGAATACGATCGGCAAGTTGACGCCTATCAGGAGGAACGCAAGATGGAATACTTGAGTTCAATGGAGCGCCGCGCCATGGAGCGTGGTCGGCAGGCTGGCATCCTGGAAGGGGTACAGCAAGGCATACAACTGGGCGAGTTGTCTGGCCGAGCCGCTACCGTGCTCCGTCAGTTAACTCACAAACTTGGGCCGTTGACTAGAGAGGATGAACAGCGCGTTCACTCGCTCTCCGCCACCATGTTGGACCGGCTGGCCGACAGTTTGCTGGACTTCACTGAGTCTGCCGACTTACAACGTTGGTTTGCTCGTTATGCGGCGCAGTAGCCGCGCTCGGCCCGGCGGCAGTAACCGACTGCCCCCGGCCGAAAGGCGGTTGGAGCGGATGCAATCACGCGTCCAAACCAACCGCCTTTTTGTTTGGCGTAGACCTATGCTGTACACGTACCGCACCATACAACCTGCCTGCCCATTCTCATCGCCGCCGCGCAGCCCTGCCAGCACCCGCAGTGCCGCCAGCATAGTACGCGGCCCGCGCATATTAGCGGCCAACCCGCTCATAATTGAACAAGACCCGCCTTTGCGCTATAATACCCCCAACAAAACAAGTGTTCGATTAGCTCGTCATACATTCTTTGCACTTTGCACTCAGTTCGCATCTGAGGATGCTCACTCCACTATGCACTTTGCACTTACTCGGTGATTATCATGCCTGATTTCAAAGTTGTTTCTGACTTCCAACCGACCGGCGATCAACCTAAGGCGATCGAAAAGCTGGTTGCTGGCCTGCGTGACGGCTACCGGCACCAAACGCTCCTCGGCGCCACCGGCACCGGCAAGACGGCCGTCATGGCCTGGGTGATCGAACAAGTGCAGCGCCCCACGCTGGTGATGGCGCACAACAAGACCCTGGCCGCGCAGCTCTACAGCGAGTTGAAGGAACTGCTGCCTCAGAACGCGGTTGAGTATTTTGTCTCCTACTACGACTATTATCAGCCCGAGGCCTATGCGCCCAAGACTGACACCTACATCGAGAAGGACGCGCAGATCAATGAGGAGATTGACCGCCTGCGCCTGGCAGCCACCTCGGCCCTGCTGAGCCGACGCGATGTCGTGATCGTCGCTTCGGTGTCGGCCATCTATGGCCTGGGCAGCCCGGAGGACTACGGCCGCGCCGTCGTCAATCTGCGCGTCGGCGCCACGGTGCGCCGCGATACGGTGCTGCGCGAGCTGGTCGGCATCTACTACGATCGTAACGATGGCGCCCTGCAGCGCGGCAAGTTCCGCGTGCGCGGCGATACGTTGGAAGTCCTGCCGGCCTACGGCGAGCAAGCCTACCGCGTCGAATTTTGGGGCGATCAGATCGAGCGCATCACCGAAGTGGATGCCCTGACCGGCGAAGTGCTGCAAGAGCACCAGGCCGTGGACATCTACCCGGCCAAGCACTTCATCACGCCGCAGGATAAGCTGGTGGAGGCCATTCAGGAGATCGAGGACGAAATGGAAGCGCAGCTCAAGCAGTTCCGGGCCGAGGGCAAACTGCTGGAGGCGCAGCGCCTGGAACAACGCACCCGCTATGACCTGGAGATGATGCGTGAGGTGGGCTATTGCTCTGGCATCGAGAACTACAGCCGTCCGCTGGCGCGACGCCCAGCCGGCGCCCGGCCCTGGACTTTGCTGGACTACTTCCCGGCCGATTGGCTGCTGGTCATTGATGAAAGCCACATGACGATCCCCCAGATTTCCGGCATGTATCGCGGCGACCGCAACCGTAAGGAAGTACTCGTGCAATACGGCTTCCGCCTGCCCAGCGCGCTCGACAACCGCCCCCTCACCTTCGAGGAATTCGAATCGTTGCTCAACCAGGCGGTTTATACCAGCGCCACGCCCGGCCCGTACGAGCGCAACCACTCCAACCAGATCGTGGAGCAGATCATCCGCCCCACGGGCCTGGTAGACCCGCAGGTGATCGTAAGACCGACCCAGGGTCAGATTGATGATCTGATCCGGGAGATTCGCTTGCGTACCGCGCGCGGCGAGCGCGTGCTGGTGACCACGTTGACCAAGCGCATGGCCGAAGACCTGGCCGACTATTTGCGCGAGATCAACATCAAGGTGCATTACCTGCACTCCGACATCGACACCCTGGAGCGCATCGAGATTCTACGCGATCTGCGCCTGGGCGTGTACGACGTGGTCGTCGGCATCAACCTGCTGCGCGAAGGTCTCGACCTGCCGGAGGTCTCCCTGGTGGCCGTGCTGGACGCGGACAAAGAAGGCTTTCTGCGCTCGGAGTCGGCGCTGATCCAAACCGTTGGGCGCGCGGCGCGTCATATCAACGGCACGGCCATTTTCTACGCCGACAAAGTGACCGATTCGATGCGCAAGGCGATGGACGAAACCAATCGCCGCCGCGACATCCAGCTGGCTTACAACAAGGCGCACAGCATTGAGCCGCGCAGCATCATCAAGTCGGTGCGTGATTTGACGCAGCGCGTGGCCGGCGCCAGGGCGGTGGCCGAAGAACGACCGGTTTACAAGGTGGGCGGCGAGGATGGCGCGCCAACCAGGGCGCTTTCTTTCTCCGCGTTGCCCAAGGATGAAGCCGCGCGCATCATCAAACAGCTGGAAAAGGAGATGAAGACGGCTGCTCAGTCGCTGGAGTTCGAAAAAGCCGCGCTGCTGCGTGACCAGATCATCGAGCTGCGGCGGGCCATGGAGGACATGGACGATTCACCGCTGTGGGAGAAGATTCGCAAGTTCGAGAAAGGCGGCAAATAGCCTTCTTTTCCCTGCGCGTGGTGAGCAGATCGGCGGGCGCACCTGGGCGCGGAGCCGTCAGGGTTGGCAAATTCGACCGCAGAGGCTGGCGAAGG
>DAISHS010000339.1:0-4712 GCA_036822415.1 Chloroflexota bacterium | reverse complement strand
ACAGAGGTCAGAGATCAAAGAACAGAGGTCAGAGATCAAAGATCAGAGATCAGAGCTGTGGAAGGCGACCGATCTCGGATCTCCGGTCTTCGGTCTCCAATCTCCGACCTCCGGTCTCTGACCTCAGACCTCCAGTCCCAGCTCGCCGCGGCCGCGCTCTATCCTGACGCGGACGCCGTTTATGCCCAGATCCATCTCTTCGACGCCAGCGCCGTCGAGCCGAGCGTGGCCTGTCCGCACACGGTGGACAACGTGGCGCCTGTCTCCGCGCTCGCGGGCACGCGCGTGCAGCAGGCCTTTCTGGGCACCTGCACCAACGGCCGTTTGGAAGACCTGGCGCAGGCGGCGACCATCCTGGCCGGTCGCCGCGTCGCGCCGGGCACGCGCCTGCTGGTCATTCCCGCTTCCAGCGAGGTTTACCGCGACGCCCTGCGCGCCGGCTACATCGAGACCTTCATCGAGGCGGGCGCGGTGATCGGGCCGCCGGGCTGTGGGCCGTGCATGGGCAATCACCTGGGCATCCTGGCGCCGGGCGAGGTCTGCATCAGCAGCGCCAACCGCAACTTCAAGGGACGCATGGGCACGGCCGACAGTCAGATTTACCTGGCCAGCCCGGCCGTCGTCGCCGCCAGCGCGGTGGCGGGGATGATCGTGCATCCGGGGGAGGTTAGTACAGAACGATGAACGATGAATGATGAGTGCAGAGTGCAAAGTGCAGAGTGCAAAGTGGAGTGAGCATCCTCGGTGCAAAATGATGAACGATGAATGATGAACGATGAATGATGAGTGCAAAGTGCAAAGTGCAAAGTGGAGTGAGCATCCTCAGATGCGAACGGCGGCGCGGAGTGAGCATCCTCAGATGCGAACAGGAGGCAGGTGCGGGAATGACGGTTATTCGGGGGCGAGTTTGGAAGTATGGGGATGATGTGAATACGGATGTGATTTTTCCGGGGAAGTACACGTACACGGTGACAGAGCCGGCGGAGATTGCCAGCCACGCGCTGGAGGATTTGGATCCGACGTTTGCGCGCAACGTGCAGCCCGGTGACGTGGTGATCGGTGGACGCAATTGGGGTTGCGGCAGCAGCCGTGAGCAAGGCGCCACGTCGCTCAAATATGCCGGCGTGGGCGCGGTCATCGCCGTCAGCTTTGCCCGCATCTTCTACCGCAACGCGTTGAACAACGGCTTGCCTGCCCTGACCTGCGCGGCGGCCGTGGAGGCCTTACAGCACGGCGACGAAATCGTCGTTGACCTGGGGGCGCACGTCATTCACAGCGCGCGCGGCCATTTCGATTTCCCGCCGCTGTCGCCCTCGGTGCACGGCATCGTCGCGGCCGGCGGCCTGATCCCTTACCTGAAAGCGCGCCTGGCCGCGGACGGGACAGCCCCATGAGCCGGTCGAACGCCAGCGGCGCGCCCTTGCGCCTGGCGCTGATTCCTGGCGACGGCATCGGGCAGGAAGTCACGCCGGCCGCGGCCCGGGTGATCGAAGCCAGCGGCGCGCCCGTCCAGTTCGTGACGCTGGAGGCCGGCTGGCAGACGTTCGTGCGCAGCGGCAACGCCCTGCCCGATGCGACGGTGCAAGCGTTGACGCAGCTGGACGGCGCGCTCTTCGGCGCAGTCAGCAGTCCGCTGCACGCTGCGCCCGGCTACCGCAGCCCCATTGTGCAGCTGCGCCGCCAGTTCGATCTCTACGCCAATCTGCGGCCGCTGGTCAGCGCGCCCGTGCCCGGCAGCCGACCTGGGGTTGATCTGCTGATCGTGCGTGAGAACACCGAAGGGATGTACGCCGGTCGTGAGCGGTTGGAGGGCGACACCGCCATTGCCGAGCGCGTGATCACCCGCCGCGCCAGCGAGCGCATCATGCGGGTGGCGCTGGCGCAGGCGCGTTTGCGCCGCGGCCTGGTGACGCTGGTGCACAAGGCCAACGTCTTGCGCGTCAGCGACGGCCTTTTCCGTGAGGCCGCGCTCAGCGTGGCCGCGGCCTATCCCGATGTCGAGGTCGAAGAGGGTCTGGTGGACAGCGTGGCGTACCGCCTGGTGCGCGAGCCGGCGCATTTCGATGTCATCGTTACCACCAACCTCTTCGGCGATATCCTGAGCGATCTGGCGGCGGGTCTGACCGGCGGTCTGGGCCTGGCCGCATCGGCCAACTGCGGCGAGCGTTTTGTCGTGGCCGAACCGGTGCACGGCTCCGCGCCGGACATTGCCGGACAAGGCATCGCCAATCCCCTGGCCGCGATTCGGGCCGGCGCGCTGCTGCTGCGTAACCTGGGGCAGAGCGATGCGGCCGACCGCATCGAAAGCGCGGTCAACCGGGCGCTGGCGACCGGCCCGCTCTCGCCGGATCTGGGCGGGGCCGCGACTACTGCGGCAGTGACGCAGGCTGTGCTGGCCGCGTTGCAAACCAGCCGCGCATGAGACGAATTCTGACCGTGTAGCTTTTACGAAAATTGCGCCTGATTTTTATGAACAAGGAGAATGAAACCATGAATACCACCACCTGTCCCGAGTGCGCCGGAGAAATCGTGATCGGCAGCGATGTGCTGACCGGCGAGATTATCCAGTGCCCGGAGTGCGGCGCCGAGCTAGAGGTAATCAGCCTTGACCCGCCGGTCTTGGACCTGGCGCCCGAAGTCGAAGAGGATTGGGGAGAGTAAACGATGCGCATCGGTGTGCTGCTGTCACGCGTGCGCGTGGAGGAAAAGCTGATCGTCAGCGCCCTGGAGCAACGGGGCATCGAACATGCGATCATTGACGACCGCGAGGTGATTTTTGAGCTGGGGCGCAATGGGTTCGACTATGATGTGGTCATCGAGCGCTGCATCAATCACAGCCGCGCCCTGTACGCGCTGCGCATCTTGAACGACGCCGGCGTACCCACGGTCAACACCTTTCCGGTGGCTGACACCTGCGGCAACAAGCTGCTGACCACCAGCGCGCTCTTTCGCCACGGCGTGGCCTCGCCGCGCACGCTGGTGGCCTTCACGCCTGAATCAGCCCTGCAGGCCATCGAAAGCCTGGGCTACCCAGTCGTGCTCAAGCCGGCCGTTGGCTCCTGGGGGCGACTGCTGAGCAAGATCAACGACCGCGAGGCCGCTGAAGCGATTTTGGAGCACAAAGAAACGCTCGGCACCTATCATCATTCGATTTTCTACATCCAGGAGTATGTGCGCAAGCCAGGGCGTGACATTCGCGCCTTCGTCGTGGGCAACGAGACCATCTGCGCCATCTACCGCCACTCCCCGCATTGGATCACCAATACGGCGCGCGGCGGTCAGGCCAGCGTCTGCCCGGTGACGCCGGCGCTGAACGAGCTGTGCGTGCGCGCCGCGACCGCGGTGGGCGGCGGCGTGGTGGCCATTGACGTGTTCGAGGACCCCGACCGTGGCCTGCTCATCAATGAGGTCAACTACACGATGGAGTTTCGCAATTCGATCGAGCCGACCGGCGTGGACATTCCAGGGCGCATCGTGGACTTTGCCGTGCGCGTGGCGCGTGACGGCTGGGCTGCGGCCAACGGCTGGCAGACGGCTGAAGCAGCCGCGGCGGGCAACGGCGCGGCGGGGATGCGCCTGTGAGCGATCGCCTGCGCGTCGCCATCCTGGGCGGCTCCGGCTACACCGGCGGCGAGCTGCTGCGCCTGCTGCTCGACCATCCGCACGTGGCGGTGACGCAGGTCACGTCCGAGCGCCTGGCCGGCGGCTTCGTGCAGTTCGTTCACCCCAACCTGCGCGGCCGCACGCGGCTGAAGTTCAGCCCAGCCAGCGAGCTGCAGCCGGTGGATGTGCTCTTTGCTTGCCTGCCGCACGGCGCCGCGCAACAACGCATCGAGGCGCTGGCGGCCGTGGCCCCCCGGATCATTGACCTCAGCGCGGACTTCCGCCTGCGCAACCCCGATGATTATGTCACCTGGTACGGTCAGGCGCACGGCGCGCCGGCCTGGCTGGAGCGCTTCGTCTACGGCTTGCCGGAGCTGCACAGGAAGGAGCTGCGTCAGGCGCGTTATGTCAGCGGCGTCGGTTGCAACGCCACCGCAACCAACCTGGCCCTGTGGCCGCTGTTCAAAGCCGGGCTGGCCGATCCGGCGCGCGATGTCGTGGTGGAGGTGAAGGTTGGCTCCAGCGAAGGCGGCGCCGAAGCTGGCCCAGCGTCGCACCACCCCGAGCGCGCGGGCGTCGTGCGCAGCTTTGCGCCCACCGGCCATCGTCACACGGCCGAAGTGCGCCAGGCGCTGCGTCAAACCGGCGCGCTGCCCCCGATTCACCTGTCGGTCACGGCCGTGGAGCTGGTGCGCGGTGTGCTGGCGACCGCGCATGTTTTCCTCAAGGATCGCAGCGTCGGCGACAAGGATTTGTGGGCGGCCTACCGCGCGGCCTATGGCAAAGAGCCGTTCGTGCGCATCGTCAAGGAGCGCCAGGGGCTGTATCGCTATCCTGAGCCGAAAATCCTGGCCGGCAGCAAC
Source organism: Chloroflexota bacterium (assembly GCA_036822415.1). Taxonomy (GTDB): domain Bacteria; phylum Chloroflexota; class Anaerolineae; order SSC4; family Amarolineaceae; genus Amarolinea. The sequence goes on along the minus strand of DAISHS010000339.1, from coordinate 246 downwards.
TACGCCGATGTTGGCTTCGAGCTGGACGCAACGAGCGGCCGCGTCGTTGCCCTGTGCGCGCTGGACAACCTGATGAAAGGCGCGGCCGGCAGCGCGGTGCAGTGTCTCAACCTGATGATGGGCTGGGAGGAGACGACAGGGCTGGGGTTCGCGGGGTTGCACCCGGTGTGAGTACAAAGTGCAGAGTGCAAAACGATGAACGATGAACGATGAACGATGAACGATGAACGATGAACGATGAACGAT
>DAISHS010000338.1:0-4721 GCA_036822415.1 Chloroflexota bacterium | reverse complement strand
GGGCCGGCGGCAGGCGTTCGACAATGGCGTCGAGCAGGTCGCCGGTGCCGGTGCCGTGAATCGCCGAAACGGCCAGCGGTTCGCCCAGGCCCAATTCCCAAAATTCGACGGCGGCCTGGCGCCGGGCCTCGTTGTCAGCCTTGTTGGCGCAGAGCACCACCTTGTCCGCGATGCGGCGCAGAATCTCGGCCACATCCCGATCGCCCGTGGTGATGCCCTCTTCGCTGTCCACGACAAAGACGACCGCATTGGCCTCCTGGATGGCGATGAGCGCCTGCTCACGAATCTCGCGGACATAGCCCGACGAGGCGGTCGCCAGGGCCGCGGGTTGTTCAGGCGACGGACGCGCCGGCTGCGTCAACGCCTCCAGGCCGCCGGTGTCCACCAACGTAAACGGCACATTGGTCCACTGGGCTTCGGCATAGATACGGTCACGCGTGGTGCCGGGCAAATCTTCGACAATGGCCAGGCGTTGCCCCACCAGGCGATTGAACAGGGTAGACTTGCCTACATTCGGCCGCCCTACCAGCGCAACAATCGGTTTTGTCATCACGTTTCTTTACTCAAATTCTATGGCGCAGGCTATCGGGGCGGCGGCACCACGGGTGTTAGTTTGGGGGTTGGCGTTGGCACGCGGGTTGCGCGCACGGTGGCGGTGGCGGTTACGGTCACGGTGACGGTCGGTGAGGGCAAGAGCCGCACTTCCACCGGCACGGTGCGCGGCACAATGCTTTCTGTGCGCAGCCCCTCCGGGACGATCACCTCTGGCTCGATGCTGTGCAACCCCGGCTCCAGGCCCACCAAATTGATCACCACCCGCACATCTTCCGAGCGCAGCGTGTTCAGCCGCGGCACTGGCCCCGCCAGCACAATTTCAACGGTTTTCAGGTTCGTGGTAACGGTGAAACCTTCGCCTAAGCCGAGGAAAACCGGCGAGCGGCTGACGGTGATGCTGTCTTCCAGCGGGGTGATATGGATGTGCACGGAGACGCTTTGCGTGCCGCCTATGACGGAGATGTTCTCAGGCAACGCCAGGGGCACGCGCTCATTGACATCGCCCACAGCCCCTTCGATAGAAACAGGCTCAGTAGCCACATAACCCGGCAGCGTATCAATGGTGGTCGGGCTGCCATAAACCACCACCTCGGGCGGGTCCACTTCGATGCTGGTGTAACGATAGCCAGGCGCCGGCTGCCCGACGCGTTTGGGCACGACAGGCAACACGCGATAGCCAGGGCGTTGTTCCACGGTGGCTGAAACGACCACGGTCGGCGGCTCGACGGTCACGCTGTTGCGAATCTCCTCGCCCTGCAGATCGAGCAGCAAGACGGGACGGCGCGCGGCCAAGGGCGCGGTGACATTGGCCAGTGAGAGCTGCGTCACAACGGATGCCACTTGATCCACTAACTGCTTGGCGCCGCCAATCGTGACCGTCATCGGTTCGACGACCTGCGGCGACGGCATGTAGTAGCTGAAGGGAGGCTGCCCGGTGATGTTGACCTGCACCGGCATCTTGCGCTCGATGTAGGGTTCCAGCACCACCGAGACTTCCTCAGGCTGGCGGCTGACAATGGTCACGCGCGGATCGCTGCTGGTGATAATCAACGGGATGCTGTAGGTGCCAGGCGCGAGGCCGCGCAGATCAAGCCGCGCCGTGAAATTCGAGGGGGCCAGCGTGGTCCAGCTCGATTGCGGGGCGCGAATCCGAATCTGCACGCGTTCCAGCAGGCCGCCGAATGGCACCACGCCCTGATCCGGCCCGATGCGGGTAATGGGGATCAAGTGGTCGTAGATGTTTTCCTTCCAGGGGTCCTGCTGCTGAATCGCAACCACCCAGACAATCAGAGCCAGAATCAGCGCCAACGCAATCGAGCCCAGGTTGTTGAAGAACTCTGAGATGCTATTCATCGCTCACCTCGTGACTCGCGCCGCGGTTCGTAGAAACTCTGCAAAATTTTGCGCAGCCTTTTTTCGTCCAGGCGGCGCACAATCCGCCCATGGCGGGAGACCGAAATGATGCCGGTTTCTTCCGATACGACGATAGCGATGGCGTCGTTTTGTTCGGTAATGCCCACGGCCGCCCGATGGCGCGTGCCCAGCTGCGTGTCGGCAAACTGGCGCTGCGTCAGCGGCAGCACGCAGCCGGCGGCCAGGATGCGATCGTTGCGCACAATGACAGCCCCATCGTGCAGCGCGGTGTTAGGGAAGAAAATGGTCAGGAGCAGTTCGCGCGAAACCGTCGAGTCGAGGCGTGTGCCGGTCTCGATGTACTCTTCCAGGCCGGTGGCGCCCTCCAGCACAATGATCGCGCCATGCCTGCGCTCAGAAAGCGTGTCCACCGTGCGCAGCAGCTCGCTGACCAAAAACTCGGTGGTGGCTTGCGAGGCGCGGCGCCCAAAGAGCGGCGCGGTTCGTCCCAGACGTTCGAGCGCGCGCCGCAGCTCCGGCTGAAAAATAACGGGGATGGCGACCAGCACCACATTCAACGAATTGTTGACCAACCAGCGAAAAGCGGTCAGCTGAACCATGTTGGTGATGAGAACCACCACCAGGGTCAACACCAGGATCCCGCGTAAGAGCTGAACGGCAGCCGTGCCCCGGAATAAGCGCAAGAGGGTAAAGAAGATGAGCGCGACCAACAGAACGTCGGCGGCGCTCTCCCACGTAAAACGGCTAAAAATTCCGGCAATTTCAGTCAAAACCAACGAACTCCGTGCATGAAGGCGAAATTGGGAATTCTGAGGGCTATTCTCCTCCCCACGGTCGCCTTTGCCTCAGTAGTTAAGCCAGCAGCAGAGCCAGGATGGCCTTCTGGCAGTGCATACGGTTTTCGGCCTGATCCCACAACACCGAGTGCGGCCCATCTGCGACCGCGTCGGTGATCTCTTCGCCGCGATGCGCCGGCAGGCAGTGCATGACGATGACCCCGGCATGGCCGCTGGCCTTGACCAGCGCTTCGTTGACCTGGTAGGGCGGGAAGACCAGGCGCCGCTGCGCTGCCTCCGCTTCCTGACCCATGCTGGCCCAGGTGTCGGTGTAGATGATGTCGGCGCCGGCCACCGCGGCCACGGGATCGGCGGTCAAGGTGACGCTGCCGCCCTGCTGGCTCGCCTCAGCGGCCGCGCGGGCCGCGGTGGCGGCCTCCACGCTGAACCCGGCCGGCGAAGCAAGCACGATATCCATGCCAACCTTGGCGCCGCCCTGCGCCAGCGACACGGCCACGTTGTTGCCATCGCCCACGTAGGCCAGCTTGAGTCCAGCCAAACGGCCGTACTTCTCATAAATCGTAAAGAGATCGCTGAGCGCCTGGCACGGATGGCTGAAGTCAGAAAGGCCATTGATCACCGGAACACGTGAGTACTGCGCCAGCTGCAAAATGTGCTGATGATCGAACGTGCGGGCCATGATGCCATCTACGTAGCGTGACAACACGCGCGCCACGTCAGGCACGCTCTCGCGCGCGCCCAGGGAAATCTCATTGGGCGCCAGATAGAGCGCATGGCCGCCGAGATGCTGCATCGCCATTTCGAAAGAAACCCGCGTGCGCAGCGAAGGTTTCTGGAACACCATGGCCAGGGCTTTGCCGCGCAAAATGGGGGCGTTGCCGCCCTGGCGCCACTCCGTTTTCAGTGCTTCGGCTTTGTGTAAAATCTGCCACACTTCATCGGGTGACAAGTCGCTGATATCCAGCAAGTGACGCATGGGAATAACTCTCCTCAAAAAAATTGGCCCTCTTCAGGGCAAAATCACCGGGTTGCGCAGCTCGCCGATGCCGCCGATGCGCACGACAACCTCATCACCAGGGTGTAACGGCCCTACCCCAGCCGGGGTTCCAGTCATGATGACATCGCCTGGCTCCAACGTCATCGCCTGCGTGACATGGACGATGAGCTGCGCGACTGAAAAAATGAGATCCGCCGTCGTCCCCTGCTGGCGCACAGCGCCATTGACCAGGCAGGTTACTTCGACCTGGGTCGGGTCCAGAGCGGTTTCAATCCAGGGGCCGAGCGGGCAGAAGGTATCGAAGCCCTTGGCGCGCGCCCATTGGCCATCCTTGCGCTGCAAATCACGCGCGGTTACATCGTTGCCGCAGGTGTAACCAAAGACCACGTCCAGGGCCTGCGCAAGCGCCACATGCCGGCAGCGCCGGCCGATGACGACGACAAGCTCCCCCTCATGTTCAACCTGCGCCGACAGCGGCGTCAGCTCAATGGCGGCGCCGGGGGCCAGCAAGGCGCTGGGCGGTTTGAGAAAAATGAGCGGCTCGGTCGGCACGGGCGCGTGATGCTCAGCGGCATGGGCGGCGTAATTACGGCCAATGCCAACAATTTTGCTTGGTTGACAAGGCGCCAGCAGCTGCACCGCGGTCAGTGCAACCGGCGCCGCGCCCGTCTCGCGCACGCCGTCGAACGGCGACCCCGCCAACGGGAAGATCATGCCGTCACGCAAGACGCCGTAGCCGTCGCCGTGACCCGCATAGCGCACAATTCGCATCGTTTGTCCCTCTATGATAGCTCCGTATCGTTCATCACCAGGTGAAACTGGCAGTTGAGCAGCGCCGCGGCCTTGCGCATCATGACCATGCGGCTGAGAAAAATCTCGAAGTACTCCATGACCGTGGCGACGCTGGTGTCAATGCTCAGGGCCAGGGTGATCGTGCGCTGCTCAGGGTCCACCAGCACGGCCGAGCGCGTGGCGGCGAAGTTGACCCGGTCATGAAT
>DAISHS010000337.1:2423-4736 GCA_036822415.1 Chloroflexota bacterium | reverse complement strand
CAGCAGCACGGTCTGGTCGCCCAGCCGCGCCGCGCCGGCGGCTGCGCCATCCGCACGGCCGAGTCCAGCGGCCAGGCCCAGCGGCAGCCCCCAGTTCAAGATCGGCGATCGCATCAGCCACGGCCTCTTCGGCGAGGGCACCGTCATCAGCAGCCAGGTGCGCGGGGACGACGAGGAGGTGACGGTGGCTTTCAAGAGCAAAGGCATCAAGAAGCTGCTGGCCAGCATGGCCAATCTGCGCAAATTGGCGTGACCGAACGTGTTTGCTTAATTTGCTCCCGCGCGGTGAAACGAATCAGCGCCTGGACAGACTAACCCGCGAGCGCTTTCAGCAAGCGGCGCGGCTCGATCCCTTGACAAACCTGCGAGGAATTTTGATGATCTACGACAGACCGCCGTCATTTTCGGAGTTGCCTCTTCCAGGTAACGGGCCTTTGTTGGCGCCCGTGGCCGCAGATTGTGCGCCCCCCGCCATGCAGTGGAAATTATGGATTTACACCAACTTCGACTGTAATCTGCGCTGTTCGTACTGTGTGGCGAAGTCCAGCCCGAATGCACCCCGGCGCGCACTCGGCCTTGCCAACGTGCAGCGTCTGGTGGACGAAGCGGTCGCCCTGGGCTTCAGCGAAATTTTCTTTACGGGCGGCGAGCCGTTCGTCCTCAACGACATTTACGACATGCTCAGCTTCAGCGCGGCGCGCGTCAAAACCACGGTCCTGACCAATGCCATGATCCTGCGCGGCTCACGCCTGCAGCGCCTGAGCGCGATCGCGCACGAGAATCTGCATGTGCAGGTCAGCCTGGACGGGGCCACGGCGGACGATCATGACGCCTATCGCGGCAAAGGCTCTTGGGAAAAAACGCTGGAGGGCATCCGCCTGCTGCAGGAATGTGGCTTCCGCGTGCGCCTGAGCACCACCGAGACGCCGGTCAATTCGCCGCGCTTGGAGGCGGTTTGCGAGCTGCACCGCAGCCTGGGCATCCCCGACAGCGATCATTTCGTGCGGCCGTTAGCGCGGCGCGGCTATTCCAAAGAGGGCCTGGAGTTGAGCATGACCAACCTCCTGCCCGAAGTCACCGTCAGCCTGGAAGGCGTCTACTGGCACCCGCTCTCGACCGATGCGGACATGCTGATCAGCCGCCGTCTGTTCCCCCTGTCGGCGTCGGTGACGCACATTCAGGATCAGCTCGCTGTCATTGCGCGCACGGGCAGCGCTGGGCTGATGACCTTTACCTGAGGGTAGGTCAACGGCTTCCGGGCGAAGCCAGCAGTCCGTTGCCGCCAGCTTTGCTGGCAGCTTTTCCAATCCATTACTGACACGGAGAAAGAACATGATTCAAGCCCTTGTGCTGATCGAAGCAGAGCCAACGCGCGTCCAGGAGTTGGTGCAAGAACTCCAGGACCTCAAGCTGGCCGATTCGGTTATCAAACAAGTGTACGGCGTCACCGGCCGCTATGACCTGGTGGCCCTGGTGGAAAGCCCTGATCTGCAGGCGCTTGGCAACTGAGTAACGACCGGCATTGCGAACGCCGTGGGCGTTCGTCGCACAGAAACCTGCCTGGTCGTCTGGTATGCGCAGGGAGAGACGTCTGCGGCGCTGACGCAAACGCCAGGCGCCGCGTCCACCCCAACGATCGCCTCTGCGCCCGCGCCGGCGGTCGTTTCGGGATCGGTCTACGGCGCCGACGCCTTTTACGACGCTGGCAGCAAGGGTTGCGCGGATGGGCCGGTGGACGACATCGCCGCGCTGATGCGCAAGCTCTCCCCTGGGCAGACTCTCGAAATCCATGCAACCGATGCCAGCCTGGCCGTAGATCTGGCGGCCTGGTGTCGCTTGACCGGCAACACACTGCTGGAACAGCGCGGCGCTCGCTATTTAGTGAGACGTTCCTAACCCCGACAGGATGGTTGTAGCCACGAATGACACGAATTTTTTGTTTCGTGAAATTCGTAAAATTCGTGGCAAAGAAAAGCTCGTCGGCGCAGGTAGACCGGAACTGTAGCCACGAATGACACGAATGACACGAATTTTTCTGTTTTTTCTATTTCGTGAAATTCGTGGAATTCGTGGCAAAGAAAAGCTCGTCGGCGCAGATACACCGGAACTGTAGCCACGAATGACACGAATGACACGAATTTTTTCTGTTTTTTCTATTTCGTGAAATTCGTAAAATTCGTGGCAAAGAAAAGCTCGTCGGCGCAGATACACCGGAACTGTAGCCACGAAACTTTTGTTTCGTGGAATTCGTGGCAAAGAAAAGTAAGAGGAGACAAATCATGGCTAAAATTCTCATTCACAACACGCACAGCA
>DAISHS010000337.1:0-2323 GCA_036822415.1 Chloroflexota bacterium | reverse complement strand
AAAAGTAAGAGGAGACAAATCATGGCTAAAATTCTCATTCACAACACGCACAGCAAGGACGATGTGGAGCGCGCTTCCCTGGCCTTTGTTGTCGCTAATGTCGGGCTGTCGGCGGGGCAGGAGGTGACAACCCTGCTCACCGTTGACGGCGTTTGGGTAGCCACGCAGGGCTACAGCGATGGCTTGCAGGCCAACGGGTTTGCGCCGCTGGCGGAGTTGGTGCAAAAGTTCGTTGCCAACGGCGGCGTTCTCTGGGTCTGCGGCGCTTGCGCCAAGCCGCGCAACATCACGGCCGAGCAGTTGATCCCTGGCGCCCAGCTCGTCGGCGCGGCCGCGGCCATCGAAGCGCTGGCCAACGGCGCGCAATCCCTCAGCTGGTAGACGGCTGCGGGTTCACAGGAAAAAGAGCCTATGTTGCAGACCATCGCGCTGACGCCAGCGCAGCCTGCGCCAGAGCCATTGCCGCTTTTGCCAGAGCAGAGTTTTTTGCCCGACGCTTACCGCTTGCCGGCCGGCGTCGAACGCAGCGCGACCGTGAGCTGGTCGCCCTCGGTTGTTTTCTTCGAAGTGACCAACCGCTGCAACCTGCTCTGTGAGACCTGTCCGCGCACCTACTTCACGCGCGAGCCGCTGAAGACGCTCACGTTCGCCGAGTTCATGGCCATGGCCGAGCAGTTTCCGGCCATGCGCCGCGCCGTGCTGCACGGCATCGGCGAACCGCTGCTCAACCGCGAGCTGCCGCGCATGATCGCCTACCTCAAGGCGCGCCAGGTCGAAGTGCTGTTCAACTCCAACGGCACGCTGCTGACGCCGGCCTGGCAGGAGGCGCTGGTGCGCAGCGGCCTCGACCAATTCCGCTGTTCGATTGACGGCGCGGACGCGGCCACCTACGCGGCCATTCGCGGCGCCGATCTGTTGCCCAAGATCATCGAGGGGCTGGGAGGGCTGGCGGCGACGAAACAGCGCCTCGGCGCATCCAAACCCGACATTTCGATCTGGTGCGTCGCCACGCAGGAAAACCTGCGCGAGCTGCCCGATCTGGTGCGCCTGGCCGCTCAGCTCGGCGTGCCTGAAGTCTACGTGCAGCGCCTGACCTTTTTCGCCCAGGAACCAGCGGCGCAGTTTGGTAAGGCGCGCGAGGAATTTGCCATCTTTGGCGCTGACGATGCCTTGCAAGAACGCATCATCGCCGAATGTGAAGCGCTCAGCGCCACGCTCGGCGTGCAGTTCCGGGCGTCAGGCGCGCGCAATCCACGGCTCAGCCTGGACGCCGCGCGCGCCGCCACAGACGCGCCGTGGCGCGCTTGCCTGCGCCCCTGGACGACCGCCTACATCACCGCCAATGGCAACTGCCTGCCCTGCTGCATCTCGCCGTTTGCCACCAATGATTACGAAAGCCTGATTCTGGGTAATCTTAACGAGCAACCGTTTGCTGATCTCTGGAACGGCGCTTCGTACCAGGATTTCCGCGCCAGGCTGCTCAGCACGCAACCCCACAAAGCCTGCGCCGGCTGCGGCGTGTACTGGAGTCTGTGAGAAGTGCATAGTGCAAAGTGCAGAGTGCATAGTGGCCGGCGTTTTGCACTTTGCACTTTGTACTTTGTACTCTGCGTTTTGCACTCTGCACTTTGTACTGAACAGGAGGCATCATGCTCAAATCTTTCTCTCTCCCTGGCCTTGCCGGGCGTCTGGATCGTCTGGGCGGACTCGGTCTGTTTCTCAGCCGCGTCATCATTGGCTATTTGTGGTTCACGCAGCTGCTGTGGAAATTGCCCCCCACCTTTGGCTGCCCGTCTGATTTCGCCGTTTCCACCAGCCTGACCGCGCGCACGAGCGGCCTCTGCGATTGGACGGGCCTCATGGCCGTGGCCTCGAAGGTTCCGCTGCACAAGGCCTTTGTTGCCAATGTGATTATCCCCAACCTCAGCTGGATGGGCTGGGGCATCTTCCTGATGGAAGCGTTCCTGGCCGTCTCCCTCGTGTTCGGCCTCTTTTCTCGCCTGGGCGGGCTGGTCGGTTTTGTGCAGGCGGTCAATCTGTACATCGGCCTGACCGGGTTGCCGTTCGAATGGTACTGGACCTACGGCATGTTGTACACGCTGCACATTGTCTTTTTCTTCCTGCCGCCAGGACGCGTGTGGGGCGTGGACAGCCTGCTGATTCCGCGTTTCCAGGCCGCAGCGGCCCAGGGCAACCGGCTGGCTAAGACGCTGTTGTTGTTGGTGTAATGTTTCGCTGCGGAGATGAAGCCGCAACGCCGCAAAGCAGGAGGGGTGCATTTCAAACTGGGGGCAGATCGGGCGACTGCAAGTCGCTGCAACGA
>DAISHS010000336.1:0-4768 GCA_036822415.1 Chloroflexota bacterium | reverse complement strand
CACCTCCTCAAGGTGATCTCTTTCGACCTTCTGGCAGGCTCGATCTTTACCGCCGACTGATAGATTTTAGTCGGTAGCAAGGCAAGCATGCGCTGTCGTCTCGCCACGCGACCCTGGTCAAGATCAAGTTTGTCAACCACAGTATACCATCATTTGTAACCAGGCCCAAACAAAAATGCTCTCGAACGCATTTCACGCTGTCGCCGCAGCTATGGTATAGTCAGGGCCACAACCGGCCTCGCCCCCTATCTGCCTGAGAGGAGCACAGCTGCAGCCTCATGTTTTATGATATTTCACGTGTATTGACCCCGCGCACCGCGGTTTTCCCTGGCGATACGCCCGTCTCCGTGACGCAGAGCCTTTTCGTGCAGCGCGGAGATTCCTGCAACCTCAGCTCGATCACGATGAGCGTTCACGCCGGGACGCATGTGGATGCCCCACGTCACTACAGCGACGCCGGGCCAGGCATTGACGGCCTGCCGTTGACGCTGCTCATTGGCCCGGCACGCGTGGTCACGCTGGCGGTGACCGCTGCCATTACTCTCGCCGCTGTCCAGGCGCTCGATCTACGCGGGGTCACGCGGCTGCTCGTGCACACCCGCGACAGCGACGTTCCCGATGATGTCTTCGATCACGACCTGGTTTATTTCACGCCGGATGCGGCCGCCTGGTTAGGCCGTCAGGGCGTGCGCCTGATCGGCACCGACGCGCCGTCGGTGGACCCCGTCGCCAGCAGCGAGCTGGCGGCCCACCATGCGTTCCTGCGCTATGACGTGATCATCATCGAGAATTTGTGTCTGCGTGACGTGCCGGATGGCGATTACGAGGTGATGGCTTTGCCGCTGCGCCTTGCCGATGGCGACGGCGCGCCGGCGCGGGTTGTGCTGCGCACCCTGAACGGGGACTGAAGGCCGCCGCCAGCGCGCGGTCGCCTCACCGTCCCCGTACGGAAAATCGTTTACGCCCGCGATCACCTGGCGGCGTCGGCGCTGGCGTCAGACGAAAGGATGCTGGTTCGTAAAGGGCGCTGCATCATCCCATAATAAGGATTGGAGCCTTGCGCGGCCTGGTTTGGCGGCGCAGCCGTGGCCGGCAGCGGCTGCGCCGCCTGGGTTCGCTGTTCCAACCAGTGGCAGGCCTGGTCCAACGCGTCGCGCTCCAGCGCCTTCAGATCGCCGCGGAAGTGCATGATCTCATTGCGGACGCGGCGCACGCGTTCCATCAGGTGCATGAAGGCGTCCCGTGGGCCGAGGACCGGCTCGAAGAAGGGCCAGTTGTGGTTGTCACAGATAAGGACCAGCTTGTCGGCCAGCGTTGCCCAATGCGGATGACGCTGGGGCAGGTTAGGGTTCTTGCGATCTGCGCCGTAAGCCAGGATGGCGGCCGCATTGAGCGCTTCCTCCGTGGGAAAAGCCCGGCTGATTTGGTCGTTCAACGCTTTTTCCACCCGCTCGACCAGAATGATGCCCTCGAACAGGGCGCGGAAGTAGTCAGTCATATCCTTGCCGGTCAAGATGCCAGCCGGCCTGGCGTCGCGCAGAACAAAAACCGCCGCCACGCGCGGCATCGTCAGGACATCCACCGCGCGGAACAAGCCATCGTTCACATCCACGGTCATGGCGGCTTCCAGGCAATGCGCGAGATTCAAACTCAGCAGGTCCACCGCGCCTTCGGTGTGATAGTAAAGGCGCAAAATGGCCGTCTGCGTCACGACGCCTGTCAGGCGCCCCTCCTTGTCGAGGACCGGCAACTGGGCAAAGCTGTTTTCCAGCAGGACGCGCAGCGCCTCGCCCACGGTTGCTTCCGGGCCGATGCCCACCAGGGGCCGGCGCCCCACCAAAAGACTGTCCAGGTTGCGGCTGCTGGCGGCAGGTTCGGGCACGGCTGGCGCATTGACAGGCGTCGCCGGCTGACCGTCTGGCGCGGCGAGGGGCGGGCGCGCCAGGACCCACGCGGCCATGCGGCGCAGATTGTCCATTTGCAGCGAATCGGGCTTGCCGTTGAAGTGGGCCATGCGGTTGCGCATCTGGCGAATCTGTTCCATCATCGGCACGAAAAAATCGCGCGGCCCCAGGCTTTCGGCAAAGGTGGGCCAGTTATCGTTGTCTTGAATCAGAAAAATTTGATCGGTGAAGGTTAGATAGCGGCTGCCGCGAGCCGGCTTGTCCTTCTCCGTCGAACTGGCGCCAAAAGCAGCCACAAGCGCTGCCTGCCGCGCCGCCTCGCTGGGATACGCCGTCTGAATGAAATTGCGCAGCGCCACCTCGATCTGTTCCAGGAGCAGCAGCCCTTCGAACAACGAGCGGAAGAAGTAGCTCATATCCTTGCCGGTCAGAATGCCAACCGGCTTGTTTTCCTGGAGAACCACCAGGGCGTAGCGCCCGCGCGTGCGCAGCAGATCAATGGCGGTCATCAGGTCAGCGGCCGTGGTGAGGGTAATGACCGGGTCCAGGCAATGACTGACAGGCAGATCGAGCAGCGCTACCTTGCCTTTGGCATAGAGGTAGGTGCTGAGAATGCTCTGTTGCGAAATCAAGCCGATCACATCGCCGTTCGTGTTGAGCACAGGCAGCTGGCCGATGTGGTACCCGATCATCACGTGCAGGGCGTCGAGAACCGTCGCCTGCGCCTGGATGCAAATGGGCGGTTTGCGCCCTGTCACGACCTGTTCCAGCGTGTAAAGCATCGCCTATTCCTCCGACCTATATCTTTTGCCATGACCGCCGCCAGGGCCAGGGGTGGGCGTCATAACCACTGTTTACGCCAAAAGAAGACCAAAATCCCGACCGCCAGCAAGACGGCCAGGCCCATCACGAACCAGAAGGCCAACGGATGATTCGCAATCGGTAAGTTGACATTCATACCGAAGAAACTGGCCACCAGCGTCGGCAGGCTGATGACGATCGTCGCCGCGGCCAGGAATTTCATCACCACATTCAAATTGTTCGAGATGATCGAGGTGAACGCGCCCATCATCTGCCCCAAAATACTCTCCGAAATCTCGGTCAATTCGATGGCCTGGCGAACTTCGATCAGCACATCTTCCAGTAGTTCTTCATCTTCGGCCTGGGTCAGCAGGGCGCTCTTCTGCAGGCGCATGAGCATCAGCTCGTTCGAGCGCAGCGCGGTGATAAAATAGACCAGGCACTTCTGGTACTTGAGCAGCTCCATGACCTCACGATTCTGCAAGGAATTTTGCAGGCGCACCTGGATCTTGGCGACCGCCTCATCAATCGTACGCAGGTATTTGAGATATTGTTCGCTGATGCGGAAGAGCAATTTCAAGATGAAATAACGTTTGCGCACGGTTGGCATGTCGGGGATTTTGCCGGCCGCAATGTCGCGCAGGATGTGGCTGCGGGTGCAGCAGATGGTGACGATGTTGTTCTCGGTGAGCAAAATGCCCAGCGGCACGGTGATGTAGGGGGTGTCGGTGGGCGTTGGTTTGGCGTGGGGGATGAGAAAAACGATCAGGGTCACGCCGCCGCTGCGCTCGACGCGCGCGCGTTCGCCTGGATCGAGCGCATAGGTGACATAATTAGAAGGGAAGCCCCACGCTTCGAGCTGCGCCGCATCTTCCGGTGTGGCCTCGAGGACATTGATCCAGCAGCCAGCCGTGGGGCTTGACACCACTTCGAGCGCATTGGCGTGGATTTGATAGATGGTAATCATCGGTAGTCGCTTTCGCTGTTATTTCTGCTGACTCCCTCACTACATCTCTTCTGGCCGTGTGGGCGGCAAACAGATGATCTCCTCGCCTTCGAACTCAGCGCCGGCGTCGGCATCCAGCCAATCATCCGCGCTGCGCAGGCCTGGCATGAACGGCGCCGGGTCATGGTACCAGGTGTCGGTATCGAGCGCCGATTTATAGCCCGGATTCTCCTTGCCGACCAGGATCAAACTGAAATGCAGATGCGCGCCCTGGGAATTGCCGGTGTTGCCGCTTTTGCCCACGACCGTGCCCGCGTTCACACGATCGCCCGCGGCGACCGCGACGCTGGAAAGATGCGCGTAGACCGTGTAAGCCTTCTGCGTTCCCCAGGTGTGCTCCACCAGCACGCGGATGCCATAAGCCCCCTGGTCTTTTTTGGGGCCGTACGATCCTGCGGTGGCGCCGCTGCGGAAAACCACCCCATCGGCCGCGGCCAGGATTGCCGTGCCGATGTCACATGCGAAATCAATGCCCTCATGGCCGGCCAGGCCGAAGGGTTTGTAGAGCGCCGGGTTGAGGCCGAAACGCTGGGAAATGCGGACGCCGGGCGCGGGGTTTTGCAGGCTGATTTCATCGCCGACCACCAGCGGTCTGTCCAGATCGCTGCGCAGCTGCTTGATGGCGGCTAACAAATCAGATACCCGCTTTTGCAGGGTCGGCAAATTGCTCTGGCCGGCCAGCGCGGCCTGCAAGTCTTTTTGCGCTTGCGTCACGGCTGCCGCCAGGGCTGCCACGGTCTGCGCACGTCCCTGCAAGGCCGTCAGCGCGGCCAGCAACGCGTCGACGCGTTGACGCAGCGCGGCCGTGATATCGCTGCGCTGGGCCATTTGCGCCTGCACCTGGTTGAGGCGGGTCTGCAAGGCCGCCATCGCCTGCAGCAGATCGCTGGCCTGTTTGACCTGTGCGGCGGCTGTTTCCAGGGGTGCCTTTTGCCCCGCCAGCTGACCCAATGCTGCCAACCGCTGGCCGGCCGGGGCCAGCTTGTCTTCCAGCGCGGCCGCGCGCTGCTTCAGGCCGGCCAGATCGGTTGGCGGCGGCGGCGCCGGCGGCGTCGGC
>DAISHS010000335.1:0-4784 GCA_036822415.1 Chloroflexota bacterium | reverse complement strand
CCCAGCTGCGCGCGGGCGTCGGCGTCGAGAACCTCCTCGCGCCATGCGGCCGGCAGGCGCAGCGGCGCGGCCAGGGCCTGAACGTAGCGCTCGACCGCGTGGAACGACAGCAGCGCGTTTGCCAGCTGACCGCGCACCTCGTCATCCATCGGAATTCCAGGCAGATCAACGATGTGCACGCGATTGAGCGATACATGCGGCGCGGTGAAGGGGATCGGCGGAGCCAGGGGTATCGGCATGATAGGGTTGTCCTGTAGGTGTCAATCCAGGCGCACGCTAGAGCTGCGTCAGCGCATGGTCAAGATAATAGGCGCGTCGCGTGGCATCTGTGATGCCATCGGCAATCTCCCCAATCAGGCGGCGTGCGGACTGGCGCTGCGCCAGCGCTTCGGCCTGGCGTCCCTGTTGGGTGAGCAGGCTGGCGGCCGCGGCCTGGGCCTGCCAGACCTGTGGCCGCATGCCCATCTCGCGCGCCAGCGCCTCGGCCTGACTGAAGGCGGCCAGTGCTTCTTCCCCACGCCCGCGGGCCGCGGCCGTTTGCCCGCGGGTGAGGGCGAGCAGCGGGTAGAGGTGACGCATCTGCCGTTCTTCGGCATAGGCGCATGCCTCTGCAACCAGGCGCTCGGCCTCGTCCAGCTGCTCCTGACGCAGGGCCAGCGTAGTCAGCCCAACCAGGAAACGCGGCCGTTCCAGGTGCATGAACATGGTCGGATAGTTCAACCCTTTGTGGAACAGCTCGCCGGCCAGGGCCAGTTGGCCCTGGGCCAACACGCAAAAGCCCAGATCAGCCCAGGCCGTGCCGCCCGCAATCACCCCGGCCGGGTGTTCCAACATGCGCAGCGCCTGCCCATGACAGTCCAGCGCCCGATCCAGGTAGTGCGGGCTGATCTCCAGGAAGACAGAGCCGAGCGAGCCGAGCGGTTGTACGGCCAGGAACGGCATGTAGGCGGCCGTTGGCAACGCCGCGTCCACGGCTTGCTGGTGATAATCGAGCGCGGCGTCGTAGTCGCCGCGCAGCCAGGCCACCTGACCCAGCATCCAGGGGCCATAGACCCTGCCGTGAAGCTCACCGATGCGCTGCCCAATGGCTGCGCCCG
This sequence comes from Chloroflexota bacterium, assembly GCA_036822415.1. GTDB lineage: Bacteria > Chloroflexota > Anaerolineae > SSC4 > Amarolineaceae > Amarolinea. The sequence goes on along the minus strand of DAISHS010000335.1, from coordinate 3,687 downwards.
CGGCCGCGGCCGCGTGAGCCGCCTCCAGATCGCCGTTGCGCAGATGATACAAGGCGATAGTCCTGGTGAGCAAATCGGCTTCATGATCGCGGCGCCCGCTCTCCACGGCCAGGCGCAGACCGCGCTGCGCCGTCTGCCAGCCCTGCTCGAAATGGGTCATCAGCATTTGCGAATTGCTCATGTGCGCCAGGGCGGCTACCATGCGATCGGTTGCGCCCAATTCCTCGCTCAGGACCACGGTTTCATCCATGTAGTGAACGACGCCGGCAAAGTCAGCGGCGATGGTGCACATCATGCAGTGCACCAGGTTTAGCTCCGAAATGCCATCCTTGTCCTGGTAAGTGCGCGCCAGGCGGTCGCCTTCGTTCAGGTAGTCCAGGGCTTGCTGAAACTGGCCCATGTGCATGGCATAGGTAGACGCCAGCCTGGTCAAGGCGGAGACCTGCGTGGGGATGTCGTCCTGGCGGCGGGCATAGGCCAGCATGGCCTGATAGGTGTCAGCGGCGCGCAGAACGTCATTGGCAAAGGTCAAGGCATTGCCCAGCCCTTCGAACGCACGACGCTCCAGCCCGGCCGGCTTGACCGCTGCCGGGGTGTCAAGCGCCTGCTGGAAGTAGCCAATGGCTTCCTGGGTGGCGTAGGCCCGCGCCGCCCGTTCCCCCGCGCTGACGAGATAGGGCAGGGCGCGCGCCCATTGGCGCGCTTCCTGAAAGTGCCGCGCCAGCTCTTCCACGCGTTCGCTCTGCGTCCGTTCCAGGTAATCGCCCACCTGGGCGTGCAATTCACGCCGACGGCTCAGCAGCAGTGTGCCGTAGGCCGTTTCCTGCGTCAGCCCGTGCTTGAACACGAAAACGCGTTGCGGCGTATGACCCTTCTCGCGAATCAACTCCAGGCGCAGCAGGTTGGAGAGCGCCATGTCCAGAGCAGCCTGCGCGCCGTCCCGGTCGGCTGCACGGCTGTCATGGATTCCGGCCAGGGTTTCGGCGCTAAATTCACGGCCGATCACCGCGGCTTCCTGGGCCACGCGCCGCGTCGGTTCGTCCAGGCGGTCGAGGCGGGCGCCAATGACGCCAGCCAGGGTATCAGGCACGGTGATGTGGGCGATGTCGCGGGTGGCCCGCCAGGCTTCATCCTCGTATACCACCAGGCCGGCTTCGAGCAGCGAACGAATGACTTCTTCGACAAAAAATGGATTGCCCTCGGCCTTGCGCAGAATCAACTGGCGCACCTTTTCGGGCAAGTTTTCAATATAAAGCAGGTTGGAAACCAGCTGGCGGGCGCAGTCGTCCGACAGCGGCTCCAGGGCCACCACCTGGTGACGCTCGGCAAAGCGTTGTTGGGCTGTCTCGCGGAAATGGCCGGCCAGTTCCTGCTGGCGCGGCCGATAGAGCGCGATGATGAGCAGGGGCGCCTCGGCCGTCAGCGGCAGGAGCTGCTCCAGGAGGTCGAGCGAGGTGGGATCAATCCAATGAATGTCATCGAAGACCAAGACCAGGGGGCGTGTGCGCGCCCATGTCCTCACCAGGGTGTGCACAGCCTGCAGAATCGCATAGCGCAGCACCGGCGGCTCCAGGTATTTGACGCGCTCGTCGTCTTCGTCGCTCGGCTGGATGCCAAGCAGGGTGGCAATGAAGGGCGCGGTGGCCGGCGCCAGCGCCGCCAGGCGCGCCTGCAGATCGGCATAGACCAGATCGGAATCAGCGCCAGGCAGAGCAAACGCCCCGCGCAAGAGGTGGCTCAGGGCGGCAAAGGGCGTAGTGGTCTCGTAAGAGAGCGAGCGCCCTTCGAACCAGAGGATTTCGCCCGCGTGGCTGCCGTCGCCAATCAATGCCGCCAGCGCCCGCCGCATTTCGGCCACGAGGCGTGATTTGCCCAGGCCTGCTTCGCCAATAATGGAAATAATTTGTCCATGCCCGGCCAGGAGTTGGGTAATGGCGTCGCGCAGGCGCTGCATCTCCTGCTCGCGTCCAACCAGCGGCGAGTCCAACCCGCTGATGCCGCGCAAACGACCGGGCCGCGGTTTGGCGCGTAACACACGGTAGGCCGGCACCGGCTCCGTCTTGCCTTTGATGTTCAGGCCGCCGAGCGTTTCTATATCGAAGAGGGGCGCCGCCAGTTTGTACGTGTCGTGGGCAATCTGGACGGTGCCGGGTTGGGCGGTTTGCTCCATGCGGGCCGCCAGGTTGATGGCGTCGCCCATGGCCGTATACTCCATGCGCAGGTCGGAGCCAACCTCGCCCACGACGACCAGGCCGGTGTTGATGCCCACTCGCACATTGAGATCGAACCCCCACTGCTGTTGAATCTGGGCGCGGTAGGGCTGGATCTCTTTGATGATGTCGAGGCCGGCCAGAATGGCGCGCTGGGGATCGTCCTCGTGGCTGATGGGAGCGCCGAAGAAGGCCAGGATGGCGTCCCCCATCAGGCGCGCCACCGTACCCTCGTAGCGGTAGACCGGGCGAATCAGGTGCTCGAAGGCGCCGTTCATGATGGTATGCCAATCTTCGGGATCGAGCTGACTCGCCAGCGCGGTCGAGCCTTTCATGTCGCAGAAGAGCATGGTGACGATGCGGCGCTCGCCCTGCATACCGCCGCTGGCGCGCGCGCCTTCCAGCTTGCTGAGCAGTTCCTTGGGCACATACGATTGCAGGCGCGCTTGCGGCGGTTCGACACGCGGCGGCGCGGCGACCGGCGCGGCCGTCAGCTGAAAGCCGCAGTTGAAACAAAAGCGCGCCCCGGCCGGGTTTTCCGTCTGACAGGAGGGACAGACCAGCGCCAGGCTGGCGCCGCAGTTCATGCAGAATTTGGCGCCAACCGGATTAGGCCGTTGGCAGGTATGACATTCCATCGCATCTCACCTCCAGGCTGACTATACACCTGAACCCTGTTCATTTTCCAGTTCAAACGTTGGTCATTGGGAGGCCAAATCAGGAGGGAAGCGGGGAATGTGTAGATGGCTCAGGCGCCGAAGAGCCAAACGGCCGTGACGCCGCAGGCCAGCACAAACGCGACCAGCGTATCGGTGATGGCGGCCCGACGGCCAAAGGTTGCCCTGAAATAGGGCAGCGTTGCCGCCAAGGCAAGGCCAGGTGTGTGCGCGGGAAGGATATTTCTGACCAAAGCACCGGCCGGGCTGAAGATGAGGCCCGCCAGGCCCAGGAAGAGCGTCAGCAGCAGCCCACGCGTCACCATGCGACCTGCGGCGTAGTGGGTGATCTCTTGCACATAGGGGTCATTTTGGTGGGCAAAAATACGTTCGCTGATAAACCAGACATAAGTCGCCAGCAAATAGCCGCTGAGGAGCGCGGCCAGGCTGACTGGCAGCAGCGGGGTGGTCGCCGGCGCGCGTTGGCCGATCCAGGCGCAGACCAGCCACAGGGCGAGGATGTGCAGGGCCTGGTCAACCAGATAGCTGCGCACCACCCAGCGTGGACGCCAACCCATGACCGTGTTCTTGCCGACATCTATGCCAAAGTGCACCGCGGCAATGACGATCAGCTGGGGCCAGACCTGCGCCAGGGACGGGCTGGCCAGGAGACTCATCACCGCCAGATGAATGGCCACATGCGCTGACAAGCCCCGCAGTGTGCGCTTGCTGCGGATGATCCAGGGGAATTGCAGCGGATAGTCGGCGATGAAATGCGCCAGCAAGAGAGTCCAGAACATGGCTTTTGCTCACTTCTTCTC
>DAISHS010000334.1:0-4789 GCA_036822415.1 Chloroflexota bacterium | reverse complement strand
AAGGCCAGCGGCGCGGTGTTGACCACTCCCAACGCGCGGCCGCTGTGCTCGTCTCCGTGGAAGGCGACATAGGCGCGCAGGCCGTCCGCGCTGAGGGTCAGCCCGTGAGGATGGGCGCCGGTGGGCAGATTCAAACGACCGCTCCAGTAGGGCGTTGGCGCTTGCCCAGGCGTCGCCGTCGGGATGTTCGTCGGCGTCGGCGTGGGGGTGGATGTTGCCTGGGTAGTGGGTGTACGCGTGGGGGTGGACGTTGCCTGGGCAGTGGGCGTCGGCGTGGGGGTGCGCGTCGGCGTCGCAGTTGGCGCTGCCGTGCGCGTGGGCGTCGCTGTCGCCAACGCGGTTGGGGTATTGGTGGGCGTCGGCGCCGGCGCGGGCAGGTTGTGCAGATCATAGATGAAAACGCCGTCCGGGGTGGTGACATACAGGTCATAGGGCGCGCCGTCCATCACCAACAGGTCGCGCACCGCCAGATTATCGAACGGCGTGCCGGTTACGTGCACCCACTGCGCGGCGGCGGGCATGAAGAGGTACAAGCCGTGCGCGGCGCCAAGCAGATAGCGGTGCTGTGGATCGGCTGGCAGCTGCGCCAGGGCCAGCAGCCCGCCCGGCAGCTCGTCATTCAGGCCAGCGGAGAGGCTCTGCCAGCTGACGCCCTGGTCGGTCGTGCGGAAGACGCCGTTGCCAGTGGCCGCGATGACATGCCCGGCCGTCCAGCGGTCCACCATCAGGTCGCCGAACCAGCCCATATCGAACTCCGGCGGTGTGGAACGCGCCCAGCTGGCGCCGCCGTTGGTGCTGACGATGACAGCGCCGCCGCCGCCCTCACTCACGCCGCCCACCCATACCGTGCTCCAGGCCGGCTCCACCGGCGCGATCACTTTGACGTCGTACAGGCCAAAGAGTGGGCTGGTCTGATGCATAAAGGTATTCCCGGCGTTGCTGCTCAGGTACGGCCCATCACAGCCGGCCGCGTACAGGCGTTGGTCCTGCGAGTTTGCCGCCAGCGGCCGCAAGTTGAGGCCATTCGGCAGTTGATACCAGGCCGCGCCGCCGTTGCTGGTGCGCCACATGGGCGTGGGGTCGCCGCCCGCGTAGCAGGGATAGCCCTCGCCGGCGTAGAGCGTGTCAGCAAAGGCGCTGCTGATGGTATGTTCAGTCAGCGCTACGCCGGTCTCTAGCCAGATCGCGCCGGCATCGGTGGAACGGTAGAGCAGGTGATTGGGGCTGGCCGGCACGTCGGCCTGGATGATATTGCTCCACGGGTAGCCAAAAACCCGTGCGGCCGGACCGCCGGGCAGAATCAGCTGCTCGTAAGGCGGAATGTCCAGGCGCGTCCAGGTGACGCCGTGATCGTCGCTGCGCAGCGTGCGCCCGTGGGCGCTGATGAAATCGTACAACGAGGCATACAGCGCCCCGCCGTCTGGGCCGCTGCCCACGGCTAAGGGCAGCGCGCGCAAGGGCACGACGAAATCGTGTACATAGTCCCAGGTGATGGCGTCGCGGTCCGGCAGGTAGGCATTGTGGCTGACGAAGAGCACGTCATCGTTGCCCACGTACAGGCCGCGCGTCTCGCTATCGAACATCAAGCCGAAGCCTGGTCCACCGCTCACCGGAAAACCGAGCGGCGCGGTGGGCAGCGGCTCCCACATGGCCGCGGTCGTGCGGTAGAGCGTCGCGCCGCCGCGTGGCCCCGTGTTGGTGATGAGGAACATGACGTTGTGCGCCTGGGGATCAATCAGGATCGGGCTGGCGACCTCGCCGTTCAGGCCGAAGCCCGCCTGTGACCAGGTCAAGCCGCCGTCGGTGCTGTGCACCAGCGCGCTTTCGAAACCGCTGTTCCAGGGAACGCCGGCCCAGAGCTGATCTGGATTGTCCAGGCTGACGGTGATCGGCCCGGCCTGAATGTCACTGCGCTTGGCCCAGGTCATGCCGGCGTCGGTGCTGCGCCACAGGCCCTGCGTGCTGGCGCCAAGATACAGCGTTTGCGGGTGGTTGTAGTCCATCCCGATGAAGCCGCGGCTGCGCAGCGGCGTTCCGCGGATGAGCGCCGGCAAAGGCAGATAGCTCCAGCTGGCGCCGCGATCGCCGCTGCGGACCAGATAGCCTTCGTTGGTCAGGCCATAGAGCGGCCCATTTTCAGCGGGCGCGGCCACGAGGGAGCGTAAATAGCGCGCCTGCAAAAGATCGGGCGGTATGGTGGGCGTCGGGGTGGGGGTTGGCGTCGGCGTGGGGGGCGGCGCCGGGTTGAGCACGAACCGCTTGGACGCGAACGGCAGCCAGCTGCGATTTGCACTGCGAGGACAGATCATGAGCGATGCATCGTCCACATACATGGCCGTGCTGCGACCGTTGCCATCATTGAATGTGCCGAAGTGCACCTGCACCGTGCGTCCGATAAATTCACTCACATCCACGTTCAGCCGCTGCCAGGCGCGGGCGTTGCTGCGCGTCCAGAGCAGCGTGCGCAGGATGGAGCCGCTGCTGTCGAGGATCAGAACATACTGACGGTCGCCGGCCAGGGGCGCCTCCCAGGCCAGGGCCGCGGTTCCGGGGGCCGGGGCATCGCCTGGCGTCTCCAGGTTGCCTTCGGCTGAGACCGGATACCACCACAGGGTCAGGGTGGCGCTGGCGGCGCCTGCCGGCAGCGCGACGGTCTGCGACGCGCTGGAGTAGCTGTAGACATCGCTCCCCTGGTCAATGCCGCTGCGACCGCTGCGCTGGCCGCTGCGCACCACGCGCGTGCTGTAACCGGCTGGATTGGGCGTAAGCGGGAAGCGCCAGGCTGCGTCAACCTCGAAACCGCCGTTGACCAGCCGCTCCTCACACAGGCCGCCGTAGTGCCAGACGCCGGCCGAGGTGGCGACGTGCGCCATCAACCCGTCCTGTGCTGTCGAAGTGACGGCCAGGGCATGCACGTCCGGGTTTGCGGGCGCCGGGCCAAGATCAATCCAGGTGCTGCCGCCGTCCGGGCTGCGAAACAGGCTGCGCGAGAGACCGGCCACCAGCTGGCCGCTGAGCGCGGTGAAGAGGGTGTGGTCGCTGGCGTAAGCCGGCGACACGGCCAGTGTACGCGGAAACGGCTCATAGACGCCGGGCAGCCCGATGGCCGTCAGCGCCCACGACGCCCCGCGGTTGGTCGTGCGCTGCACTGCGCTTTCCGGCGTGCCATCGCCGGGCGATTCGATGAAACGATAGGTTGTCCACGCGGTGTTATCCTGCGCGTAGAGCGGGGAGACGGCCACGCCAAAGCCAGGCGCGTAGCCGCTCACGCTGGCCCAGGTCAATCCGCCGTCGGTGCTGCGACGGGTCGCGCCGTAGCCCGTGGCGAACAGTGTATGATCGCTGGCAAACGCGGGCGAAACCGCCAGGTTGAACACGTCATAGCTGTCACCGGGCGGCGTCAGCCGATAGACCGACCAGGTCGCGCCGCCATCGGTGGATTTGAAGACTTCGTCGCCCCTGGCTGTCCACAGCGTGGAATCGGTCAGGTAGGCGGGCGAAAGGGCCAAAGCTCGCATCTCACCGTGGCTCGTATCGAACGTCCAGGTCTGGCCGCGATCGGTAGATTTGACCAGGCCAGCCACGTAGGTGGCGCCATTGAAAAAGGTTGCAAACACCGTGCCGTCGGTCAGATAGCCTGGGGAGATGCGGACGTGGGTGGCTTGGGCATGATCGCCGCGCGCAGGCAAGGGCAGAGCCACCTGCCACGTCTCCCCGCGGTCGGTGGTGCGGTAGACGCCGCTTTGCCCGGCGGCGAACAGGGCGCCGTCGCTGGCGTAGGCCGGGGATGCGGCGATATCGTCAATCGCAAGGGGCTGTTGATTAGCATCGAAGGGGCCGCCGCTGCGCCAACCCGGTTGTGACTCTGGAGTTAGCCCGGCGGCCACATGGGCTTGTGACCATGCGGCATCGGTCGGGTTTGAATGGTTGATGAGTAGGAACGACGTAAGGATCAGTGTGACGATGAGCGGAAGCGAAAGTGTGCGTTTCATGGCCAACCTCCTGGGCACCATGGCAAAACGCTGCACAGCTTCATTGAATGTGCAGCGTACATAGCATGACGTTAGAAGGGGCCTGACAGTTGCGCCAGCCTTGCTTTACGCACGGTCAGTAACGTGAATGAACCCGGCCGATGACGCGCGCGGCGATTTTGCACAGCCGGGCCTTGCCTGGGACCTGATTCGTTCGGCCTGTTGACTCAACCAGGCGGGCCGGCGCGCTGCTCGATTTCCCAGAGATGATCGAGCACATGCCAGGCCACGCGGCGGACGAAAAAGCGCGGCGGCCAGATGGCGCCGCCGCGCGGCCCTTGCGTCGGTATTTCTCCGCGCACGGCCGCCGCCAGCGCGCGCAGGATCGCCTGCCGGGTATGACCAAGTTCCTCGCTCAGATCCTCCGCGTTCCCAGGCTTATGTTTCCAGGCCAGCCGCGTGAGATAGCTCACATCCGCGCCCAGCACGTGGCTGACGATTCGTTCGAGGTCGCGGCCGCCTCCCCGTGGGCCGGTGCGCAGGGTCTTGCCTGAGGCCGCCTGCACCGCGTTATCAAAGGCCTGCCAGTATGCTTGCAGGAGCTTCTGGCTGCGCTGCAGATCGGCGTCCGTAAACGGATCATGGTCGCTTGTCGGCGTGCTGTCGGGCGCGCCAAAATCAGTGGTGGCATTGCCTGTCAACCGCTCGACCACGGCGAATGTGATGGTATCGGCAGGCGGCTGGAATTCGATCTGTGCGGCGTGGAGAACACTGGCGTAGCGCGGCCCGTAGTCGCACAGGGCTTGCAGCGCCTCGGC
>DAISHS010000333.1:0-4807 GCA_036822415.1 Chloroflexota bacterium | reverse complement strand
ATCGTTGCAGCGACTTGCAGTCGCCCGATCTGCCCCCAGTTTGAAATGCACCCCTGCGCTTGCAGTAGGTTGACTTTGCTTTCTCCTGTGCTAGAATAAGCCTATCTTGCCTGTACTTCTAACGTACACTGAGGAGCTACCTATGCGATTTCCACGTTCGAGCGGTGTTTTGCTGCATCCTACCTCATTTCCTGGCCCCTACGGCATCGGCGACCTGGGGGATGCCGCGTATGAGTGGATCGAGTTTCTGGCTAAGAGCGGCCAGCAGCTCTGGCAGGTTTTTCCCCTCGGCCCCACCGGCTATGGCGACTCGCCCTACCAATGTTTTTCCGCCTTTGCTGGCAACCCGCTTTTGATCAGTCCGGACCGCCTGGTGACCGAAGGGTTCCTGGACGCGACCGATGTCGCCGACGTACCGGCCTTTCCTTTCCAGCCGATTGATTACGGCTGGGTCATTTCCTGGAAGATGGGCTTGCTCGAGAAAGCCTTTGCCAACTTCCAGGCCCGCGCCGCGGCCAGCGCGCGCGCAGACCTCGAGGCCTGGTGCGCGGCTAACGCCGCCTGGCTCGACGATTACGCGCTGTTCATGGCCGTCAAGCGCGAGCACGGCGGCGCAAACTGGAGCACCTGGGCGCGCGACATTGCCACCCGTCAACCGGCGGCCATGGCGCAGTGGCGCCAGCGGGTCGCTGCCACCATTGACCTGCAAAAGTTCATGCAGTATGTCTTTTTCCGCCAGTGGGCCGGGGTCAAAGACGCGGCCAACGCGCACAACATTCGCATCATTGGCGACATCCCCATTTTTGTTGCCTACGACAGCGCCGATGCCTGGGCCAACCCTGAGCTTTTCTATTTCGATGAGAATGGCCTGCCCGAAATTGTGGCCGGCGTGCCGCCAGACTACTTCAGCGAAACCGGACAGCTCTGGGGCAATCCCCTCTATCGCTGGGATGTCATGCAGGCGCGCGGCTATGATTGGTGGCTGGCTCGCATCCAGGCCTCGCTGCGCCTGGTGGACATCATCAGGGTTGACCATTTCCGCGGTTTCGAGGCGTACTGGGCGGTGCCGTTCGGTGAAACGACGGCCATCAACGGCGAATGGCGCAAAGCGCCGGGCGTTGACCTTTTCACGACCGTGCGTGCGCGCCTGGGCGACTTACCGATCATCGCCGAAGACCTGGGCTTCATCACGCCTGAAGTGCGCGCCCTGCGCGATGATTTCGACCTGCCGGGGATGCGCATTGTGCAGTTTGCCTTCAGCACCGGGCCGGAAGATTCCTTCCTGCCGCACAATTATACCCACAACACCGTGGTCTACACCGGCACGCATGACAATGACACCAGCGTCGGCTGGTATCGCAACAGCTCGACCTCAGCTGAGCGCGACTTTGCGCGGCGCTACCTGGGCCGCAGCGGCAAGGACATCGCCTGGGATTTCATCCGCACCGCCTGGAGTTCCATAGCCGACATGGCCCTGGCGCCCCTGCAAGACCTGCTCAGCCTTGATTCCGAGGCGCGCATGAATTTTCCCGGCCGGCCTAGCGGCAACTGGGGCTGGCGTTATCAGGCCGAAGAGCTGACGACTGAGCTGTGCGGGCATCTGATGGAAATGACTTATCTTTACGGACGCCTGCCGCCCAAGCCGGATGACGAGGATCTGGCAGAAACGCCGGCCGAGGAGTAGACGCAAATCCGCGCGCACGTTGTGGACTCCCGCAGAAGCAAGCCCGTCACAGGTTCAATTCAACCCAGGCCGGCTCATCACTGCGGGAGCCAACGATGGCAAATTCGATAGGGCCGTGCGCGCCACGAACGGTCCAATGCCCGGGGCGATGGATGTGACCACTGACGACATGGGTGACTTTGGGCGTTTGGCGCACCATCTGCCCCAGGGTGAAATTCGCCATGTAGGCGCTGAGCAGGCTCCAAAACGCGCTCTGGGGACGCTGAGGCATAGATTCTTCGAAGATGGGCCAGTGGGTGACCACGACGATCTGGCGCACGTGCGGGTCGGCGGCCAGCGCGTGCAGGCGGCGCTCGAAACCGCGCTGCAAATAGCGCGCCATCGCCACATCGCTCCACGGCCAATCTACATAATCGGCGTCGTGATTGACCAGCCGCTTCAAGGCCCGGTATTCGTCGGCCACGTAGGGCAAGTGCGGCGCACGCGCGGAATAATCGTACCAACCCAGGGTGCCGCAGATGCCGATGCCCTGGCTGACCAGGTTGTGCTCTTCGAGCCAGGTGAACCCTTCACGCTGCACGACATGCGGCAGATGAACCTGCCAAAGGTCGCGGCTGTGAAACTCTCCCCGGTAGAGATCATGGTTGCCGGCAATGAACAGGCGCGGACAGGTCAGTTCGTGGAAAAGTTGCAGGCCGCGTTGAAAAAGCCGCAGCGGGTGGCCGACATCGCCGGCCACGATGAAGATATCGGGCTGGCTGTCGCGCACCCGCTGTGCAAAGTCGAGAAAGGCCGCGCGCTGGGTCGGCCGGTAATGCAGGTCCGCGGTAACAAGGATGCGCATAGGCATGAAAGCGGCGCCTGGTCGTGGTCAGGAAACTTTGCTGAATGAAGAGGACGCCCGCGTGGTCATCCCATCAGCCCATGCCCTGGACATGCTCAGGGCTGATCTTGTAAGTGACGCGGACTTCCCCTGGTCTGCGATTACCATAGCGGTCGGCGCCGGTATACTTTTTCGCCAGCGCGTCAATATGGTCATCGGCGCCCGCGGTCGTGATTTCAACCACCGCCCCGCGGATTTGTAAATAGCGGTATGGATTTTGCGGGTCAACGATCGTCAAGGCCACGAAGGGGCGGGCGCGCATGTTGCGGTCTTTGACACGCCCTTGCGCCGAATTGACCCGGATGTATTCACCTTCGACATCGAACCAGACCGGCGTTACTTGCGGCGTGCCGTCATTCATGACGGTTGCCAGGTTAGCCATCGCCCGTGTGGAAAGCAAATCGCGATATTTGCTTGGAATTGCCATCGTCATTTGGTAGCTCCTCAACAGCAGAGGTAATGGATTGATCTTCATCGAGAAACAGCCCGCTGGTCGCCACAGCCGGCTATGTTTTCCCCTGCGGAGCTTAGACGCCCGGCGCCGGTCGTTCGTCACCCCGACCGGGCAGGAACGACGCGCATGACCATTTACCTGGACGTGTCCGCCGCGGTCAACGGCAAGGCAGGCCTGGGGCGCTACGCCGCGACCCTGGCCCGGCATCTCTCGCCGCTGTTGGGTGAACGCCTGGCTTTCTTCTACAATCGCGCCGGCGGCGTGGGCGCGCTCGATCTTCCCCGCGCGCACCCGACACGGCAGGTGCATCTTGGCTACAAACCGTGGCGCCTGGCCGTCTGGTTGGGACAAATGGCTGGCGTCGGGTTTGATCGTCTGCTGCCGCAGGCCGAGCTTTACCACGCTACCGAGCATCTGCTTCTGCCGCTGCGCCAGGCGCCCACGGTGCTCACGGTCCACGATCTGATCTATCATTTGCTGCCGCAACACCACAAGCGTCTGAACTACTGGTTCCTCAACGCGGCCATGCCGCTGTTCTGTCGCCGCGCCAGCGCGCTGATCACGATCTCTGAAAATAGCAAACGTGACCTGGTGCGACTGTATGGCGTGGCGCCGGCCAAAGTTCATGTGATTTATGAAGCCGCCGCGCCGCACTTTCAGCCGCAACCGCCAGAACGCATCGCCGCGGCGCGGGCGCGCTATCGCCTGCCCGCGCAGTACCTGCTGACCGTGGGCACGATCGAGCCGCGCAAAAACCTGGAGCGCCTGCTGGATGCCTTGCTCATCTTGCGCCGCGGCGGGCTGGATGCCCATTTGGTCATTGTCGGCAGCAAGGGATGGCTGACGGAAGGCTTCTTTGCAAAACTCGAATCCTTGCCGCAGCGCGAAGCGGTGCACCTGCCCGGCTACGTGGCCGATGAGGATTTGCCGGCCGTCTACGCAGGCGCGCGCCTCACCGTGCTGGCCTCTGTGTACGAAGGCTTTGGCCTGCCGGTGCTTGAGGGCATGGCTTGCGGTTCGCCGGTGGTGTGCAGTCAGACCGCAAGCCTGCCAGAGCTGGCGAGCACGGCCGCCTGTTATTTCGATCCGATGAATGTCGAGGACATGGCGCAGGCCTTACAGCAGGTGTGGCAGGACGCAGCACAGCAGGAAGCAATGCGCCTGGCCGGTTTCGCGCGCGCTGCGCAATTTTCCTGGGCGCGGACGGCCGCGCAGACTCTGGACGTGTACGAAGGTCTCATGCGCGCCTGAATGAACGATGACGCAGCGCTCGCGAAAATAGGCCGCTAAAGCATTTGACAGTTCTTTTTCGTCTGGTATAATAGCCGATTGCCAGGCCGACGTAGCTCAATCGGCAGAGCAACTCACTTGTAATGAGTAGGTTAGGAGTTCGATTCTCCTCGTCGGCTCTCAGCCGAGCCCGAGTGATTGAACGGCCGGCAAAATCAATAGGGGCGGATACCCAAGTGGCCAACGGGGGCTGACTGTAAATCAGCTGGCAGACGCCTTCGGAGGTTCGAATCCTTCTCCGCCCACCAGAACTGAGGAGAGAGCTATAAGCGCTCTCTCCTCTATTTGCCCACGTAGCTCAGTCGGTAGAGCACGTTCTTGGTAAGAACGGGGTCACCAGTTCAAGTCTGGTCGTGGGCTCCATTTATATTTTGGGGGAAGTGACGTTGTGTCACGGCTCGCAATGCATCAGGAGGCGTAGGATTTTTCATGGGGAAGCAGGTATTTCAGCGAACGAAGCCGCACGTGAACGTGGGGACGATTGGACACATTGACC
>DAISHS010000332.1:0-4814 GCA_036822415.1 Chloroflexota bacterium | reverse complement strand
AAACAATCAGTCGAACGTTCAAGCAAACGCCGCTGGCCTGGCTGTTTGCTCTGTTCGTGATCATCGGCCTGGGCGTGGCGCTGCTGCGCAACCCGGCGCCCACGCTGCGCCGCGGCGTGCACCTGCTGCCAGCCAACGATCACACGCTGGCCGTTGCTGAGGCGGGCGGCTTCGACACCGCCGTGACCCGCTTCAGTTGGCGTGATGTCGAGCCGGCGCGCGATCAGTACCGCTGGCAGACGCCCGATGAGCTGGTCAACGGCGCCGCTTTTTACAACCTCGACCTGGTCGTGCGTCTCGATCAGCCGCCGGCCTGGGCCAGCGCGGTCACCTCCGCGCTCAACACGCCGCCGGCTGACCTGGGCGATTACGCCCGTTTTGCCGGCGCGCTGGCCGCGCGTTACCAGGGCCGCATTGCCGCTTACATCGTCTGGAACGAGCCTAACCTGGCTGTGAACTGGGGCGGTCAGCCGCCTGACCCGGCCGGCTATGTGGCTTTGCTCAAGGCGGCGTATACGGCCATCAAGGCGGCCGATCCCGACGCCCTCGTCATCAGCGCGGGCCTGGCCTCGACCAATCAGCAGGACGCGAGCGCGCTGGATGACCGGCTTTTCCTGCAGGCCATGTACAGCGCTGGCGCCGCGCCTTATTTCGATGCGCTCGGCGCGCACCCCTATGGCTTCGGCCAGCCGCCCAACGACCCGCGCGGCGCGCATGACGGCCTCAACCTGGCGCGCGTGCTCGATTTGCACGAGGTCATGCTGAAGGCCGGCGACAGCAAGAAACCGGTATGGGCGACAGAGTTTGGTTGGACGGTGGACGCGGCCGGGCCGGCGGTGATGCTGTCGCAGCAAGCGGAGTACACCGCGGCCGCTTTCGGCCAGGCGACGCTGGACTGGCCCTGGCTTCAGCTGCTGGCCGTGTCGAACTTGGGCGGCGAGGGACAGCCTGACGCGGCCGGCTACAGTCTGCTCGACGCCAATGGCGATCCGCGCCCGGTCTTCACCGCGCTGCAGAAGGCCAATGGCCTGCTGCCGCCGCGCCTGCCGCGCAGCGCCGGTTCGCTCACGCCTGACTATCGCGTGGCGCTGGCAAGCGACGTGGTGATTCAGCTGGGCGCTGATGGCGCGGGGACAGCGCCGCAGCACCGCGACTGGCAGGGAATCGTCTACGTGCCGGACCCTGGCACGCGCCCGTGGCGGATGACGATGCAGGTCATGCAGAGCGGCGTATCGGCGCCGACGGTGTCGGTCAACGGGACGCCGCTGACGCCCACCGCGCCGCCCGCCGATGGCAACGGCCAATGGGTGACCGCAACATGGACGGCGCCTGCCGTTTTGCTGCGCCTGGGGCCAAACGAGATTCGCGTCGCCCTCGACTCGAACCAGCCGGCCGCGCCGGCTCTGCAGATCAAGGACATCGTCCTGATCCGCTGAACAGATGCCAAAGCAAAGCCCACGCGCGGCACGACGCCGCGCGTGGGCTTTCGCTCTCGAACCTGCCGTTTATTTTCTCAACCGTGCCGCCGCATGAAGCGGTGCATCTTCTCCAGCGCCTGCTCCAGCTTCTCATACGCGGTGGCATAGGAGCAGCGCACATAGCCGTCGCCGCCGACGCCGAAGGCGTTGCCCGGCACGACCGCCACATGCTCCTCTTGCAGCAGGCCGTTGGCAAATTCTTCATCGCTCATGCCGGTCTTTTGCACCGAAGGGAAGGCATAGAACGCGCCTTGCGGTTCGAAGCAGTCAAGGCCGATCTCATTCAGCCCCTTGACGATCAGACGACGGCGGCGATCATAGCTGGCGATCATGGCCTGCACCGCTTCTTCCGCCGCCGGATCGCAGAGCGCCGCCACCCCGGCCACCTGGCCCGTGGTCGGGGCCGACATGATGGTGAACTGATGCACCTTGCGCATGGCCGCCAGCAGATCGGCCGGCGCGGCCGCGTAGCCAATACGCCAGCCGGTCATCGCGTAGTTCTTGGAGAGGCCGCCCAGCAGGATGGTGCGCGCCTTCATGCCAGGCAAAGCCGGCACGCAGGTATGCTCTACGCCGTAGACCAGGCGGTCATAGATTTCGTCGGAGAGAACGATCAGGTCGTGCTTTTGCGCCACGGCCGCGATTTCAGCCATGCGCGCATGGCTCATGACCGCGCCGGTTGGGTTGTTCGGATAACCGATGAGCAGGGCCTTGGTGCGCGGCGTGATCGCGGCTTCGATCTGCTGCGCCGTGACCTGGAACTGGGTTTCGACATAGGTGGGAATCGGCACGGGGACGCCGCCGGCAAAAATCACCTCGGCCGTGTAGGCCACGAAGCAGGGCTGCGGCACGATGACTTCATCGCCCGGATCGAGAATGGCCGTCATCGCCAGGTAGAGCGCCTCGGACACACCCACGGTGATGAGCAGCTCGGTTTCCGGGTCGTAGGCGACGCCATAGAGACTGGCCAGCTTGGCCGCCAGCGCGCTGCGCATTTCCTGGGTGCCTGAGTTCGAGGTGTAACGCGTTTCGCCGCGCTGCAACGAGGCAATGCCCGCCTGGCGAATGACATCCGGGGTGACAAAATCTGGCTCGCCAATGCCGAGTGAAATGACATCGGGCATGGTGGCCGCAATGTCGAAAAAGCGCCGAATCCCAGACGGCGGTACACTGGCCACGCGTTGGGAGATGCGGTTTGACATAAAATTCTCCTTCTGCAAGCGATTCAGGGTCGCAAGTTGCGGACTGATGTCAGGTGGTGCTGAAGTCCACCTGGGACGAGTCGCCCACATTCAGTTTGCGGAAGCGGCCGCGCACGAGCGCGCCCTTGCCAATGAGCGACTCGCACAGCATCGTGTCTTCGATAATGGCGTCTTCGTCCACAATCGAATCGCGGATCAAAGAGTTCTGCACACAGGCGCCGCCGGCAATGGTGGCAAAGGGGCCGATGATGGATCCTTTGATGCAGGCATTGTCGGCAATATAGACTGGCTGAATGATGGTGGAGTTTTCGATGCGCGCCTGCCCCACATGCTCGCCGTTATGCTCCAGTAAGTAGCGATTGGTGTGCAGCACGGTTTCGGGCTTGCCGCAATCTTCCCAAACATCCACCGTGCGCGTGACGAAGCGTGCGCCCTGTTCGATCATGACCTGGAAGGCATCGGCCAGGTAGAACTCGCCCTTCGTCTGGCGATTCTCGGCCATCAGCTGCTCGATGGCGCGGTTGAGCCAGGCGCCGTCACGGAGGTGATAGACGCCCACCACCGCCATGCGCTGCGCAAAATCGGCCGGCTTCTCGATCAGACGGGTCACCGCGCCGTCGTCGTTGGTCACCGCAACGCCAAAGCGCCGTGGGTCGGCCACCTCTTTGACATACAAAATGCCGTCCGCGTCCACCTCAGGGATTTCGAGTAGATTGGCTTCGAAGATCGTGTCCACGAAGATGATCAGAATCGGCCCCTCGATGGCCTCGCGCGCGAGCCAGATGGCATGGGCCTGGCCGAGCAGCTCTTTCTGCTCGAAGTAGCGCGAGGGAAACTGATAATTAGCCTCCACGTATTCACGAATCTGGTCGCCCAAATAACCGACGATGAAGATGACCTCATCCAGGTCAATGCCCCTGAGTTGATCGAGGATGTGGCCGAGGACCGGTTTGCCGGCCACGTTCAGCAGCGGCTTGGGTTTGGTGTAGGTGTGAGGGCGCAGGCGGGTGCCAAAACCCGCCAGGGGAATGACAACTTTCATGAACTGGTTGCTCCTCTCTGAGCAAGTGATGAACTGCAAGCGGGCAGACTGCGCTTTTGCGCCTCAGAAACAGGCGCCATTCACGCCCGCTTGCAGGATAGCTGGCAACTGATCGCCGTTGCGCTCAGACCGGCGGATGCTGCAAATGCCATGCGGTGGCCTGCTCATAGGCATGGGCCACGCGCAAGATTTTTTCTTCGCCAAAGGCCGGCCCCAGCAGCTGCAGGCCGATCGGCAGGCTGCTGCTGTCGAAGCCGCAGGGCATAGACAGGCCGCAGTTGCCGGCCAGGTTGAGCGAGAGCGTAAAGACATCGGCCAGGTACATCTGCAGCGGGTCGTCCGCCTTTTCGCCGATCTTGAACGCGGTGAACGGTGAGGTTGGGCAGGCGATCACATCCACCTGGCTGAAGGCGCGCTCGAAATCGCGCCGGATCAAGGTGCGCACCTTTTGCGCGCGCAGGTAATAGGCGTCGTAGTAACCGGCGCTGAGGGCGTAGGCGCCGAGCATGATGCGCCGTTTGACCTCTGGCCCAAAGCCGGCGCCGCGCGTCTGGCGGTAGTTTTCCCAGATGTCGGTTGCCCCGGCCGAGAGGCCGAAGCGGACGCCGTCGTAGCGCGCCAGGTTGGCCGACGCCTCGGCCGGAGCGATCAGGTAGTAGACCGGCAGCGCCTCTGGCGTCGTCGGCATGCTGACATCCACGATCTCTGCGCCCAATGCCGCCAACTGCGCAATGGCCGCGCGCACGGCCTGTTCGGTTTCCGCCTGGATGCCCTCGATGAAGTATTCTTTGGGCACGCCGATGCGCACACCGCGCACATCGCCGGTCAGCGCTTGGCGATAGGGCGGAACCGGCAGCGGCATACTGGTCGAATCGAGGGGATCGTGGCCGGCGATGGTTTCCAGCAAAATGGCCGCGTCGGTGACATCTTTGCCAAAGGCGCCGATTTGATCGAGCGAGGAGGCGAAGGCAACGAGGCCAAAGCGGCTGACGCGGCCGTAGCTCGGCTTGATGCCAACGACGCCGCAGAACGAGGCCGGTTGGCGCACGCTGCCGCCCGTGTCGCTGCCGAGCGCGCCCAGGCACAAATCCG
>DAISHS010000331.1:0-4883 GCA_036822415.1 Chloroflexota bacterium | reverse complement strand
AGCCATATGACTGGGCCATTATGCAGAATAACGGATTTTGGGTGCGAGCGACAGCGACAGTCGATTTTGTGGTTGCTGTCGACGGAACCGGTTCGCCGACGGTTCAGTGTGTATTGCAGCAAAGTAGCAATGGATGGGAATGTTGGGATACGCTGCCCAGGCCTGCCAACCAGGAAACCGTCGATGGGGTAGACATGGTGCAGCGCCTGAGCCAGGTGCCGGTTACGACCTGGAGTGTCACCGAAGACAGCCGCCCTGTACGGCACATCGGCCCCTTGCCGCAGGACGTATACGCGGCGTTTGGAATCGGCGCCGATGAGCACGCGTCGAGCGCGCTCGACATGAACGGTCTTGCGTTGGCCTCCATCCAGGGGCTGTATAGACTGGTGCAGGATCAGCAAATGCAGCTCGTCGCGCAGCAGAAGCGCATCGAGGCCCTGGAGACGAACCTGGCTGCCTACCGGATGACGCCGGCCCAGGCCGCAGAGAATGTGGCCCTGCGTGAAGAAATCGCCGGCCTGGCCGCGCGCCTGGCCGCGTTGGAACAGCAAGTCAAACAAAATCCACACTAGAAAGGAATGCTCGCTATGACGACACCGTGGCAGGAAACGCTCATTCACCTGCCGGCCCTGGCCGCCCGCCTGGTGGGCGCAGGCCAGTGCAACGCAGCCCACGAACGAACCCACGGCGCAGCTGCGCGCCGCGTTCGCCGGCGTGTAGAGTACAGGCCATGACCAAACGCTGGCAATCCCTGCTGATCCTGCTGCCGGCCGGCCTGGCCTGGGGGCTGCGCCTGCCTCGTCAACTTCTGCACCAGCCTGACAAGCCAGGCGCAAATTGAAGTCGTTTGCGATCTCTTTTAACGATCTCTTTACGATGATGCGCCAGAATAGCAGATCTCAAGCTGGGCGCTGCATCACGGCGCCGCCCACACGATTCCCAAGAGAAAGACCATTTGCACTCGACTTTGCAGGCAAGCGCCTGCACCACCGCAAAAGGAGGATTTTCATGCAGTTCATCTTGATCGTCTTGCGCCTGATTCACATCGCAGCCGGTGCTTTCTGGGTGGGCAGCGCCCTGATGCTGGCGCTGATCATCCTGCCAGAAATGCGCAAGGCCGGCCCGGGGAGCGAACGTTCGCTGCCTATGTCCCAGATCTCGCAGGCCATGGGTATCAGTTCAATGCTGACTACCGCCGCCGGGCTGCTGTTGTACTGGCTGGTCTCCGGATTCTCCTGGGTCTGGATAAGCAGCCCTTTGGGCATCGGCTTCACCCTCGGCTCGCTGGCCGGGATTGCGGCCTTTCTGTTCGGCATGTTTTCCACCGGTCCGACGAGCGGAAAGATCGCTGCGCTGGCCGCCCAGATGCAGGCGGCGGGCGGCCCGCCCCAACCGGAGCAACTGGCCGAGATGGGACGCCTGCAGGCCAAGCTTGCATCCAGCAGTAAGTGGAGCACCATCCTGGCAACCACAGCGCTGGCGCTGATGGCCATGGCGCGTTACCTGTGACGCAGTTCCGGCGCCTGCGCCAAAAAGGAGGCCTGACCTTGACACGCAACCTACTGCTATCTCTCGTGTTGGTCGGGATGTTGGCGGCCTGCAGTACCGGCGGCGACGGCCACACCATTGAGGCCATTGGCATGAATTTTGTGCGCAGCGAAGTTCATGTTCGGGCTGGCCAGCCCGTGACCCTGCACGTGGTCAACCGGGATGGCTACGCCCACGCCTTCGACGTGGACGAGTTCGACATCCACGCGCCCCTGCCGGCCAAGACGACCTTCGACGCCGCCTTCACTCCCACCGAGCCGGGCCGCTACCGCTTCTATTGCGACGCCCCCGGCCACGAAGCCGCCGGCATGGAAGGTGTGCTTGTGGTGGAACCGTAAGCAACAGACTCAACCTACCAATCTACCAACCCAGGAGGAATCCGAAATGATCGTCAACCTGCTCATCCTGCTTCTCGTCATCGGCCTGGCCGTGCTGTTTGGCCGGCTGACCTGGCGGGCCGTGCGCGCCCAACGGCTGTGGGTCAAAATCGCTGGCGGCCTCGGCGCCGGCCTGCTGACGCTGGTATTCGCCGCGCTCGCCTTTTTCGGCGGCAAGGGCATCGCCACGGTTTACTTTCCCGGCGCGCCCGCCGCATCTGACCTGAAGGTGGCCGGGACGCCGGAGCAGATCGCCCGCGGCGAATACCTGGTCAACCTCTCCTGCATCGGCTGCCACAGCGCGCCGGGGCCTGACGGCGCGCCCACCATGCAGCACCCGCTGAACGGCGGCTGGAACATCGCCGCGGCCGAGGGCTTCGGCTTCGTGGGCGACATGGTGACCGAGAACCTGACCCCCGGCGGCAAGTTGGCCGGCTACGGCGACGGCGAGCTCTTCCGCACCCTGCGTCACCGGGTGGACAAGAACGGCGACCTGCTGGCCTTCATGTCGCTGCTGCCCTACGCCCAGTTGAGCGACGCCGACACCGAGGCCATCGTCGCCTACCTGCGTTCCTTGCCGCCGGCGGAACAGACGGCGAAGACCGGCGACAAGCTCAGTTTCCTGGGCGCGGTGCTGTTCGGCGCTGGGATGTTCGGCACACCGGAGAAGGGCGCGGACACGGTCGCCGCGCCGCCGGAGGGCGTCACCGCCGAGTACGGCAAGTACGTGGCCACCTTCGGCGAGTGTCGCGGCTGCCACGGCCCGAACGCCACCGGCACACCGGCCAGCGCCATGGCGGCGGCCGTGCCCAACCCCCGCCCGCTGGTCGGCGAGGTGAGCCAGGCGCAATTCGTCGCCATGATGCGCACTGGCGTCAAGCCGGACGGCCAGCCCTTCCCCGAGGGCATGCCCTGGCAGGTCGCGGCCCAGATGACCGACAATGACCTGGCCGCGCTGTACGCCTATCTGACCGCGCCGGTGCAATAGATTCCGAAGTCAGGCGCCGGATGAACAAACGGCTCTACAACTGGATGTACCGCAACCAACGCGTGCCCTGGGACATCGGCCCGCGCCGGGAGCTGACGGAGCTGGTGGAGAGCGGCCGCCTCCAGCCCTGCCGGGCGGTGGATCTCGGCTGCGGCACAGCCAGCAACGCCATCTTCCTGGCGCAGCGCGGCTTCGACGTGACCGGGACGGACTACTCGCCCGACGCCATCGCCCTCTGCCGGCAGCGGGGCGCGGCCGCGGGCGTGACGGTGGAGTGGATCGAGGACGATCTGACGGGTCTGCAGCGCGTCCGCGGCCCCTTCGACTTCCTGCTGGACTACGGCGTCTACGACGACCTGAGCCTGGCCGACCGCCGGGCGTATCTGCGCAACGTGCTGCCGCTGAGCTACGAGCGCAGTCAGTTCCTGATCTACGTGCATGAGTGGCCGCTGCGCCCGGTTGACCGGCTGATCCAGGCTCTGTTCCACTTCGGCCCCATGCAGCCCGGCGAGATCGAGGCCGACTTCGGACCGCATTTTCACATCGAGAAGGTCATGGAGCGCTATTCTGGCAAGGGCTTCGTGGCCGGGGAAGCGGCCTACTTCATGGCCCGCAGGTAGCGCAGAGATGCCAACTTTCTCGAAGTTGGCATCTCTGGCGGTAAGGAGGAAGGCCATCAGCGCCAGTGGGGCGCAATCTCATGATAGGGCGCGCTCTTCAGCACCGAACAGCTATCGCCTGGACGCGCCGCTGACCACCGTGGCTCAGACGGTGATCGGTGGAACGACGGCAGCAGCACCCAAGACAAGCCGCCTTTTCACCTGGTCGGGGCTGAGCGGCCTTAACATTCGAGTCTTTCGTCACCGGGTCGCCAGCTACGCGCGCCGGCCTTTCCACTCATGGGCATACGCATGGGTCAGTAAACGAAACCCATTTTGCACCAGAATGGGATGACTCATCGGGCTGGCGCCGGTGGTGATGAACGGATAGCCGCGGGCCATCGCCTCCTGCACGCGCACCGCCAACAGCGCGCTGTACAGCCCTCTCTTGCGAAACTCGTTCCTGGTCGCGCCGCCAAAAAGGCCGGCAAACTGATTGTTGGGATAAAAGTACACCCAACCGGCGCAGGCCGGTTGGCCTTCGACATAGGCCACGTAGACGCTCACGTAGCCCGGAATCTCCAGATGATTGCCTAAACGCTGTTTGAGCCAGTCGAAGTTGCCGCCCAGAACCCGCTGCTCAATCGCGGTCACATCGTCGAGCTGCTGGCGGTGCACAAGGCGACGTATATCTGCGCGCACCGGCTGACGCAGAGCAGCCCCGGCTTTCTGCGCCTCCAATATCAACACTGCATCAGGCTCATCATCGGGCGCAAAGCCGTGCGCCAAGAGCTGGCTTTGCAGGCTTGGCGGCCCATCATGTTCGTAAACATGCCATGAAAACGGCTGCGGCCGCGGCGCAAGCTCATTGATCTGCTGCTGAATAACCTCATCCATGTCTGCCTCAGCGAGGCGGCTGTAGGAGATGAAGTTCATGCCGGGAGCCGGTTGGATGAAGCGCACCAGGTGCGGAAAGGTCTCTTTGCGCACCCCTGGGTATTCGATATTGATCCGAAGTTGCGTATCGTACAGGGTCAAGAGGTCGTGCATGGCATCACCCTTCGACGTTGAGAAGTTCACTCTCGTCCGTTTTCACAGGGCCTTTCTGCGCAAAAAACTCCAGCGCCAGGTCGTTCCAACGTTCAGGGTACTGAATGTGGGGCAGATGGCCGGCGTTGGGCAGGATGCACAGGCTGGCCGCAGGCAAAAGGTTGAAAAGCTCCACAGCCATGGCGGGCGGAAAATACTCATCCCGATCGCCATGAATGATGCGCACCGGTTGGGTGATGTGCGCCAGACGGGCCGGCGCTGGGAAATTGACCTCGCCCCATTCCTGGTTGAGCGCGACAAAAGCGGCAAGCAATTCCTGCC
>DAISHS010000330.1:0-4917 GCA_036822415.1 Chloroflexota bacterium | reverse complement strand
GGGTGCATTTCAGTTTCGGGGTGTAGTCCACGCAGGTGGACTTTGCAATCGCAGTCGTCCGATCTGCCCCCAGTTTGAAATGCACCCGCCTCAAGCGCGTAGTTTGACGAAACCGGTCATCACACTCTCGAATTCACCAACGACGTAAGCCTGGCTGCCCCAGGCCAGGATGATCTCCCCAGGCGCGGCCAGCGCCGCCGCGCGGCGGGCGCGCGCCAGCGTAGGGGTGGGCTGATCGGGCGACGGCAGCGGCCCGACGGCCAGCCCCACGGCCGCGCCCTGTTGACAGGCGGCGCGCATGGCAAGCAGCGCACGTTCCACGCAGGCCGACAGGTGCTCATGGGCCAGCGGCGCCAGCGCGCAAACCCCATCGCCTGCCATTTGCCAACAGGCTGCGCCAGTCAGCGCGTGGCTCAGCGCTTTTTCTTCCGAAGGCGACAACCCGCGCCAACAGAGAACCACCCCTTCGTCCATGTTTACTCCTGCTAACAACCCAGCCCTGCGCGCGCCGGCGCGCCCAGGATCCTCAATCAAATGGGGCAAAATTTACTTGACCTTACCTGCGTTGTGAGTCACAATAAAGGCCGGTCTTACGCGCGGGGGTGCGCGTCATTTCATGACAGGAATCAATCTATGAGCCAATTTTCGCTTTCTCCCGCGGCCAATGTTGGGCCGGTCGCCCTGACGGTGCAATCGTTGGAAAGAACTCTCGCTTTGTATCGCGACATTCTTGGGATGCAAGTGCTGCCCACGCAGGATGCCGACGCCGTCTTGGCTGTCAATGATATTCCCTTATTTCAGCTGACGGTCAACCGTGTGGCGCACAAGCGCCCCGCGCGCGCCACCGGATTGTATCACGCCGCGATTTTGACACCCAGTCGTTTGGCCCTGGCGCGCACCTTGATGCGCCTTTTTCAGGCGGACTACCCGCTGCAAGGGGCGGCCGATCACCTGGTCAGTGAGGCGCTCTACCTGGCCGATCCAGATGGCAATGGCCTGGAAATTTACGCGGATCGTCCCCGTGAGCAGTGGCAGCGCGATCGCCAGCAGCAAGTGCGCATGACCACCGATCCGCTCGACATGGAGGGGCTGCTGGCGCTGCTCGAACACGATCAACAGCCCTGGACTGGCCTGGCTGCGGGTACGCATATCGGGCATGTGCATTTGCAGGTGAACGACATTCGCCAGGCCGAGGCTTTCTACTGCGCGGTGCTGGGCTTCGACTTGATGCTGCGTTTTGGCCCCAGCGCCCTTTTTGTGGCGGTGGGCGGTTATCATCACCACCTGGGCTTCAACACCTGGAACAGCATGGGCGCGGCGCCGCCGCCACTGGACACCGTTGGTCTGCGCTATTATACCATCCGCCTGCCTGACGCCGCCGAACGTCAACGCGTGGCCGCGCGCCTGACCGAACAGCAGATTGATTTCGATCCACGGGCGGACGGCCTTTTCTTGCACGATCCGGCCGGCAATGGGATTTTGATCCAATAAATCCCAGCCTGACGAGCCGGATAGCTTTTCACATTCCTCATACGCCCCGCAAAGACAACAAAAGCCGCCGCTGGCGCAGATACGATCCATTTTTTCTGCGCCCGCGGCGGCTTGCATCCCTTGCTGAGCGGTCAGGGCCTTGTCGTTACCGTTGCTGGCCCATCGCGCCCGAAACTGCTTTTGCCGGCATGGGCGCGCCTGCATCCAGGGTCGCCAGGATTTGCTGCGGCTTGGGATGGTCGCCAATATGCTTGCTGTAGTAGGCCATCTGCACGCGCCCGTCAGAACCAACGATGAAAATGCCCGGCATCTGGCGCACATCCCCCATCGGCGCGCCGCCCATGTGCCCGCCCGCAACCAGGTCAAAACCGCTGGCCCACACGCCCGGCCCCATCGTCTCCAAAAGTCCGGCGCGGCCGAGGCCGTAGGCTCGATAGGCTTCTTGCTGCGGATCTGACAGCATGATGACGTCGGGCGCGCGCTCCGCCCCAAAGGCAGCCGCCTCGCCCGGCTCCCCCATCGTCACTGCGGCCAGCGTCACCCCGCGTTTCGTCAACTCTGGCTGAAGCTCAACCAACCTGGTGAGCATTAAACGACAGAAAGGTCAGCCAAAGTGGCGCAAGAAGGCCAGCACGACCGGCCCTTCCTGCCACAGGCTGGAGAGATTGATTGGCGAGCCATCGGCGGCGCGCACGGCGCTGTCAGGCGCCAGGCTGTCTATTGACAATCGTTCTAACATCGTTTTTCCTCGTTAGGCTAATTGCAGGTGGAGGCTGATGATCTGCTTATCCACCCCGCGCACTTCGGCCTTCGACTCGCCTTCGCGATTGAGATTGACCACGCCCTGATTGCCCTGGTTGTCGCGCAGATTCAAACTGCCGTAGGCTCGAATCCGCCAGACGCCAATGCGCGGGGCCAGTTCACTGGTGATGATGCCAACGGCATCGGCTTCATAACTGCCATCTGCGCTGGTAAAGTGGAAGACAGAGGGCGCCGGCATTCCCAACCCGCGCAGGCCCACCGTCGTCCCGGTGATTTCCTCATGCCCCTTGATTTCGCCGACCCCATCCAGCGCCACGCGGTAGCTAAAACGCAGATGTGGGTTATTGCCTTCGTACGTCACATGAGCCGTAGCGCCAGTCGCCGGGTCGTGTAAATCCACGGTGCGGCCCGGGGCGTCGAAGCGCGGTTGATAGCGGGCCGGGCCGTAACTCGATGAAGCCGCGGCGGCGTAAAGCCCGATGTGGGCCAGCGTCAGGGCCGTCGAGCGCGGCAATTGCGCCGCGGCCGCAGCCAACAGCTCTGTTTTGTGTAAGCGGCGAGCCACCCATTCTGTAATCGAAGCGCCGCGGTCGGGCAGCTCGTAAGCGGCGCGACTTTGGGGCGTCCCACTCAAAACCAGGGCCAGAGATGCGGTTGTCATGCGTTGCCTCCATGTCGTAAAGCGAGCAAGTTTCATTTCGTTTGCACAAACATTATACATACATTCGACATTCCTGTCAAATCGCAAACCCTGGCGCGCGCGGCTTTCCGAATCATTGAGAAGATAGCAAAAAACGTCCCTGGCAAAAGCGCCAGGGACGTTGGCGGGCGATAGGTTGTCCAAGCCGTTGTGGTTATCTGCTTACATTGGGCAGCCAGATGCGTGGCCCTGAGCCGGAGCCAACGATGACTACGCCATTGGTCGCGGTGACGCCGTTATCCAAGACGGCGCTGCGGTCGGTGATGCGCACTTTGGTAAAGGTCAGGCTGCTGGTGCCGGCGTGTATGCCCTTGATCTGCATACTGGCCAGGATGCCGCTGCCATTTGGCCCGGCGCCGCTGCCCAGGGTATAGGCGGCAAAGCGGATCGTGCCGCTTGTGTTATTGACCAGCGGGCCGAGCAGATAGGCCGTGTAGGTGTTACTGCTGTTCAGCATGGGGCCGAGCGTTACGCCGTTGAGCACGGCGTTGACCACGGCCGGATCGAAAGCAATGATGAACTCAAACGCGCCCAGATTCTGCGCATTGCTGATTTGAACGTTGACACTGCCGGTGTCATTGACATTCAGCGCCAACGGGTTTGGCGCCAGCGTGATGCTGGCCGCCTCAGGCAAAAGGCTGGCTGGATTGGTCGCCGCGGGCGCGGTGCTGGCTGCATTGGCTGCGGTCATCGCCGTGGCCAGCAAACAGAGCATCACGGCCACCACTAGATATCGTCGCATCGTTGTCCTCCTGAAGTCGAATATCGGTGCCATGCGGGATTCAGCGCCAGTTTGCGTTTGGCATGACGTTGCTAACGCCTGTCGTGTTACCAGAAGCAGGACGGCCAGACCCGTTGGCTGCCACCGACTGAGAGGTCACACGGAATCACCGCTATGAATGATAGGTGTAAATACCGCGACCGCTCTTGCGGCCCATATGTCCCGCGCTGACCAGGCGGCGCAGCAGGGTTGGAGCCTTGAAACGCGTCTCGCCCAGTTCCTCGAATAAGACGTCGGCCACGAAAAGGGTCGTGTCCAGGCCAACGAAATCGGCCAGGGTCAGCGGCCCCATCGGATGATTGGCGCCCATGACCATCCCGTTGTCAATATCCTCGCGGCTGGCCAAACCCTGCTCGTAGACGCGAATGCCATCCAGCATGTACGGGATGAGCAGGCGATTGACGACGAAGCCAGGCGCGTCCTTGGCCACGATCATCTTTTTGCCCATGCGCTCGCCCACGGCGCGCCCAATATCAAGCGTCGCATCGTCTGTTTGCACCGTCCGCACCAATTCCAACAGCGGCATCACCGGCACCGGGTTGAAAAAGTGCATTCCCAGCACCTGCGTCGGACGCCGTGTCACAGCCGCCAGCTCGATCACCGAAATGGACGAGGTGTTGCTGGCCAGAATGGTGGACGCTGGGCAAATGGTATCCAACGCGCGGAAGATCTCGCGTTTCAGATCGATATCTTCGGTGATCGCTTCGATCACCAGGTCGCATGTGGCAAGCGCCTCATCCAGGCCAATGCCGCCCGCTATTTTGGCCTGCACGGTCGTTTTATCCTCAGCGCTCAGTTTGCCTTTGCTCACCGCGCGCGCCAGGGACTGCTCGATGCGTCCCAAGCCTTTTTTGAGAAACGATTCGTTTTGTTCGCGTACCAACACCTGAAATCCGCTCTTGGCTGCCACTTCAGCAATCCCTGAGCCCATGAGGCCACAGCCCACGACGCCAATGGTTCTAACGTCCATGATTGGTTGAATTTGCTCCTTTGCCTTCTCTAGTTCCGCGGGAGAGGGGCGCACAGGCTGATTATAGCAAACGTCCTGAGGCTTGGCAATTGGACTTACGCGCGCAACGGTTCACCGTTCGAGCCTGGCGCCTGCGTGCGGCGCTGTAACCTGCCCCACGCCGGGTGCATTTCAGTTTCGGGGTGTAGTCCACGCAGGTGGACTTTGCAATCG
>DAISHS010000329.1:0-4927 GCA_036822415.1 Chloroflexota bacterium | reverse complement strand
GCAGCCGACCTGTCTGGCCGGCGCGCCGATGGCGCCTGTGTCGGCGCGCAAGCGCATCGGCCTGGAGGCGCTGCTGCAGACCCTGGCGCGCCAACTGGCGCAGGCGCCAGCGCGGCCTGACCGCGGCCGCGCACGGCTGGCCGTGGATCGTTCGTTTAGCATCGCGGGCTTCGGCACCGTGGTCACGGGCACGCTGCTCGATGGCCTGCTGCACGTGGGCGATGAGGTGGAGATTTTGCCGGCCGGCCTCAAGAGCCGCGTGCGTGGACTGCAAACCCACAAGGAAAAAGTCGAGCTGGCGCAGCCCGGCAGCCGCGTGGCCGTCAACCTGATCGGCGTGCGGCCCGACGAGGTCCCGCGCGGGCAGGTCGTCTGCCTGCCGGGCACGCTCAGCAGCAGCATCCTGCTCGATGTTCGTATGCGGCTCTTGCCCACGGTTGCGCCCCTCAAACACAATCAGCTCGTGGACGTTTTCAGCGGCGCGGCCGAGGTGCCGGCCTATGTGCGCCTGCTCGATAGTGAAGTTTTGGAGCCGGGCGGTCAGGGCTGGGTGCAATTACGCCTGGAACGTCCTTTGGCCCTGGCGCGCGGCGATCATTTCATCATTCGCCAGCCTTCGCCCAGCCACACCCTGGGCGGCGGGCTGGTGATTGATCCACGACCGGCGCGGCGTTGGCGCCGTTTTCGCCCGGAGACCATCAGCCGCCTGGAAACCCTTTCGCACGGCACGCCGGCCGAAATCTGGCTGCAGGCGTTGAGCCGCGACGAGCCTGCGACCGTGCGCACGGTGCACGAGCGCAGCGGCCTGGCTGATAGCCTGGCCCAGGCCGCTTACCTGGAAGCGTGGCAGGGCGGCGATGCTGTTTTGTTAGGCGCGGCGACGGAACCGACGCCGGAGGCCCTGGTTATCTCACGTGGCGGCTGGAGCCAGATCAGCGCGCGCCTGAGCGCGATCCTGGATGAGACCCATCGCGCCTATCCACTGCGTGCGGGGATGCCCAAAGGGGAACTGAAATCACGCCTGGATCAAGGCCGCGCCGCGCCGTTGACTCCGCGCGCGTTCAACGAACTGCTGGGCTATGCCGAGGGCGCGGGCGTCTTGCAGGTGAGCGAGGCGGCCGTACGGCGCGCCGGTCACACGGTCACGTTTACCCCCGCGCAGCAGGCGCTGGTCAAGCGCCAGCTGGCTGCGTTTCAACAGCAGCCGTACACGCCGCCGGGCCTGGCCGAGGTGCGCGCCGCGCTGGGCGATGAGCTGCTGGCCGCGCTGCTGGAGCAGGGGCAGCTGGTCAAGCTGAGCGAAGAGGTGGTGTTCAGCGCCGCGGCCTACCAGGCGCTGCTGGCCGCGGTCAGGGAGATCATCCGCCAGGAGGGCAGCGTCACCGTCGCGCAGGTGCGCGACCGCTTCAACACCAGCCGCAAGTACGCCCTGGCGCTGCTCGAATACCTGGACAACATCCGCGTCACCCGCCGCGTCGGCGACGCGCGGGTGCTGCGCTGACGGAATGTCCTTCACCCATCTCGAAGTCCATTCGCACTTCACGCTGCTCAGCGCCACACCCTCTGTGCCTGAGCTTGTGGCGCGGGCCCGCGCCGACGGCCTGACGCACCTGGCGCTGACCGATACCACCGCGCTGTATGGCGCGGTGGCCTTCGCCCGCGCCTGCCGCGCCGCCGCCATCCAGCCCATCATCGGCATGACGGTCACGCTGGCCGCGCCGGCCGACGCTGTCAGCGCAACCGCCGCGGGCAAGCTGGTGCTGCTCGCCGCGGATGCGACTGGCTATCGCTCGCTCTGCCGCCTGTCCTCGTTGATCCAGGGCAGCCCCGCGCGCGCGACGCTGGCCGCGCGTGGCCTGGAGTGGGACGCGCTGGCCGCGCAGCGCGCCGGCTTGATCTGCCTCAGCGGCGGGCAAGAGGGCTGGATTGAGCGCTCCCTGCGTGCGGGCGACGCGCCGGCCGCGCAGGCCTACGCCGCGCAGCTGGCCGCCATCTTCGGCCCGAATCTGTACCTGGCCCTGGAGCTGCACCAGCCTGGCGATGAAGAGATGGCGGACGCAGTCGTGGCCCTGGGTCGGCGGCTGGGGCTGGCCGCAGTCGCCGTGCAGCCGATTTTCTGCCTGACGCCGGCGGACGCGCCGCGCCTACGCCTGCTGGCCGCCATTCGCGCCAATGCGCGGGCGGGAGAGGTGACAGGAGAGGATGCGCCTGAGGACGGGGCGGATGATGATCTGCCAGACGCGCGGCCGCGTCGGTTGCGCGCAGAAGCCCCACAGCCGCCGGCCGCGGCCAGTCCTTTTGCCCCAAGCCCTGCTTCCCATTGGCTCAGCCCGGCGCAGATGGCCAGCCGCTTTGCCCGCTTCCCGCAGGCTCTCGCGCACAGCGGCGAGATTGCGGCGCGCTGCGGCGATTGCCTGCCCGATGGAAAGCCCATCTGGCCGGCTCTGACATTGCCCGACGGACAAACGCCCGACCGCGCGCTCACCGCCCTGGCTCAAGCTGGCCTTGAACGCACCTATGCCGTTGGCACGCCGCGGCGCGCGGCCGCAGAGCGCCGCTTGGCCGCTGAACTGACCGCAATTACCGGCCACGGCTTTGCGCCGCTGTTCCTGGTGGTGGCCGACATCGTGCGCTTTGCGCGCGACCAGGAGATTCCGGTCAGCACGCGCGGCAGCGTGGCCAACTCCCTGGTTGCCTTCTGCACCGGCATCACCACCGTAGATCCGATCGCGCATGGGCTGCTTTTCGAGCGTTTCCTGAATCCGGCGCGGGTCAATCCGCCCGACATTGACCTCGATTTTTGCAGTCGGCGCCGCGACGAAGTGCTGCGCTACGTGCGCGACACCTATGGCGCGGACCGCGTCGCCCTCATCGGCACGGTGAGCACCATGCAGCCGCAGTCGGCCGTGCGCGAGACGGGCAAGGCTTACGGGCTGCCGCTCAGCCAGATCAATCGCCTGGTGAGTATGCTGCCGCACCGCTGGCATCCCGATCCGCGCCGCCGCGATCGGCGTACTGTGGACGACGTGCTGGCCGCGCTGTCCGATCCGCTGGAGCGTGAGACCGTGCGCATGGCCTACACCCTGGTGGGCCAGCCCGATCACCTGAGCGTGCACCCCGGCGGCGTTGTCATCACGCCCGGCCCGCTGACCGACGTGGCGCCGGTGCAGTGGGCGCCCAAGGGCTTCCTGATCACGCAGTTCGAGCATGGCGACGTGGAGGCGTTGGGGCTGCAGAAGATGGACCTGCTCGGCATCCGCGCCCTGACCGTGCTCGCCGATGCCGCGGCCGCGGTGCGCGCGGGGCTTGATCCGTCCTTTCGCCTGACCGACATTCCGCTGGACGATGCCGCCACGGCCGATCTGATTGCACGCGGGGAAACGATCGGCGTCTTTCAGTGTGAATCGGACGGCGCGCAGCGCACCTTGCGCAAGCTCAAGGCGCGCAGCGTGCACGACCTGGCGATTGCCAACGCCTTTTTCAAGCCGGGGCCGGCCATGGGCGGCATGGCGAGCGCGTTCGTGCGCCGTTACCGCGGCGAAGAGGCGGTGACCTATCTCCACCCCGCCCTGGAGCCTATCTTGGGGCCGACGCAGGGGGTGTTGATCTTCCAGGAACAGATTTTACGCCTGGCGCGCGAGATCGCGGGGCTGACGTGGGCGCAGGCCGATCAGCTGCGCCGCGGCATGAGTCACTTTGGCGTGCACGAAATGGAAGCGCTGCGTGAGCAGTTCATCGCCGGCTGCCAGGCGCCGCCGCCGGCCGGCCACGGCTTCAGCCCGGCCCAGGCTGTTACGCTGTGGGAGCAGGTGCTGCCCTTTGCGGGCTATGGCTTCAACCAGGGGCACGCCACCGCCTACGCCGAGGTCAGTTTCCGTTCGGCTTTCCTGAAGGCGCACTACCCGGCTCAGTTCCTGTGCGCACGGCTGGCCGACTACGGCGGCTTCCATCATCCGGCCATCTACATGGCCGAGGCGGTGCGCCTGGGATTCACGGTGCGACCGCCGCACATCAACTTCAGCCGCGCCGCGTTCAGCCTGGCGCAGGGGCGGTCCGGGCCGGTGTTCTTCATGGGGCTGGGTCAGGTGCGCGATCTGCGCCAGGCTGCGATCAGCGCCCTGGGTCAGGCGCGCGCCGCAGCCCCCTTCAGCGGGCTGCGCGATCTCGTGCAGCGCGTGGCCTTGCGCCCCAAAGAGATCGAGCATCTGATCCGCAGCGGCGCGCTGGATGGGCTGGCGCCCAGCCGGGCGTCGCTGCTGGCCGAGGCGCTCGATTACCAGCACGGCGCGGCCAGCCAGATGGCCTTCGACTTTGGCCGCCCTGCCGTCCCGGCCGAGACGCTGCGCCAGCGCTGGGACTGGGAAGACGAGCTGCTGGGGCTGCCGGTCAGCGCGCTGGCCGATCCGCTGGCGCTAGTGCGCGACCGCTTGCCGCCGCACACGCCCCTGGCCGAACTGCCGGCCTTGCCCGGCCGGTTGCTGTGGACCGCCGGCGTGCGTTTGCCGGGCTGGACCGGCGGGCCAGGCTTTTTCCTGGGCGACGGCGCCACGTTTGTCATCGCCCGCGGCGACAAGACCCTCAAGTCCCCGCCGCCCTGGCAGCCGCTGTTGGTGCAGGGGCGTTGGCTGGATGATGGCTGGGGCAGCGGCTGGCTGCAGGTGGAGGAGAGGGGAAATGAGGAACGCTGAACGCTGAACGCTGAACGCTGAACGCTGAACGCTGAACGCTGAACGCTGGGCGCTGAACGCTGAACGCTGAGCGCTGAGCGCTGAGCGCTGAACGCTGAACGCTGAACGCTGAACGCTGGGCGCTGAACGCTGAACGCTAAACGCTGGGCGCTGAACGCTGAACGCTGAACGCTGAACGCTGAACTGGGAAGAGACCGAGTGGTTGGCAGCCGCGGCCCGCAATCCGGCGTTTGCGTTTC
>DAISHS010000328.1:0-5005 GCA_036822415.1 Chloroflexota bacterium | reverse complement strand
CGGGGAAGAGCGCGTTCTGCAGCACGATGCGCGTCGCGGCGTCGGCCATGTGCGTGAACTGGTGCTTGACGGCCACGTCGCCGGCCGCATAGATGCGCGGGTTGCTGGTGCGCAGATCGTCGCCCACCGTCACGCCCTGCGCCGTGTAGGCCACGCCGGCCGCCTCCAGCCCGAGGCCTTCGCCGCGCAGGGTTTCGCCATCACCGGCGTGGATGTGAACGCAGCGCTTGCCAACTGCACTCAGGCCGAGCTGGCCGGCCGCGGGATTGCGGTAAGGTTCATCCAGGCTGATCTGAGCCAGCCGGGCGACCTGGCGCGGCTGCAGGCTCAACTGAGCGCTTGCCAGGCCATTGACCTGCTGATTCACAACGCCGGCATCGACGCGGTCTGCCCCTTCGCGACAACTGACCTGGCAGCACAGCAGAAGGTGCTGGACGTCAACCTGGCTGCGCCGCTGCAACTCACGGCTGCGCCGCTGCGCAGCGGCAAGATCGCGGCAGGCGGCTCGTTGGTCTTCATCTCATCGTTGTCGCGCTTGGTGAGCTAGGCCGACGCCAGCGTGTACGCGGCCAGCAAAGACGGCCTGGCCTCGTATGCGCGCAGCCTGACCGTCGCCCTGGCGCCGCAAGGCATCCATGTGCTGACGTGACGGTCTATCCTGGCCCGACCCGCACTGCGTCCACCCGCCGCGACAGCCTCGACAACAGCCGGGAGGCGCGGCGCATGTCGCCCGAGGCCCTGGCAGCGGCAGTGGTGCGGGTGGTGCAGCGGCGCGAGCGCGCCATCGTGTCCGGTGTGGGGAACCGGCTTTTCGCTGTGATCTGGCGGTGGTTTCCGGCGCTGGGTGAATGGGACATGAAGAAGACGTTGTGGGAGAAGTTAAGAGCGTAGAGTCAGGATTGCGCTATTTCTCAAAAATCCGGGATCACGTGCCTGGCACTTTTGAAAAACACCAGGCACATGATGGCGAGCCTTCCCCGCCTTACTCTTCCGTATGTTCCGGCCCGCGATCCCGCCAGGCATCAATGAAAGCCGTCACACGCGCCTCGTCATAGCTGTCCAACTTCTCCAGCCAACCCCAGGCCGTCAGTGCAATCGCAGCGTCGGCGTTCTGGCGCGGCACAGCGGTGATCTTCCAGTTCCGATAGCGGAGTATGAGTTCCTGCAAGCGATCCTTCGTGCCCTGGCAATCCATGAGCTTTCTGCAATCGTAAGAAATCACGACGTGGCCATGCTCCAGGTTATGCACCACCTGCTCGTCGGCGGCCGGCGTCTCGTGGAAGCCGGCAGCCAGCGGCGTGTCGTAGTGCCAGCCGGAGGTCGGCGGATCGGAGTTGTAGGCAGGGTGCGATTGGCCGGCCGCGATGTGCTGCTGGCCCTGGATCGGGAAACGCTGGCCGGCCGCGGCCCGGCTGGTCGAACGCGTCGCCAACCAGATGCCGCCGGCGACCAGGATCAGCGCCAGCAGCCCGCCGCCGAGCCAGGTCCACGATGTGCGGCGCGGCCGGAGGCGGGCGCGCTTGGGCGACGCCTGGCTGGGTAAAGTTGTCCGTTGTTTGCTCATGCATTAGCTCCATATCTTCCCGAAAGTCGGGTCCGGGTGGCTGTCGCGGGGCTATGCGTCCACGCGGAAGTTGCGCATCATCCCTTGATCTTCATGCTCCAGATTGTGGCAGTGATAGAGAAAAAGCCCCGGATGCACGAACTTGAGCAACACCTTAACGCGCTCGCCGGGCATGAGCAGCGCTGTGTCCTGCCAGCCCTCGTCCACATGGCCTGCGCGCACCGACTCGAAGCCCGCTTTCAGTTGGGGTAACACCTGGCGTTCGAGCACCTGGAACTGCACGCCGTGGATGTGCATCGGGTGCGCCATACCGTTTTGTTCCATCATCTGGCCCGGGTTACGCTCGTTGATAAATTCCCAGGCCAGCAGTTCGCCCACCCGGCCGATCTCGTCGGCGGCCACACCGGTCATCTCGAACGTGTGGCCGTTGAGCAGCCACGTCATCATGCGGTTGGTGATGACGACCCGGCGCGGCTGCGTCGCGTTGACGGCATCCGCCAGCCGGTAGCGCTCGATTTTGGTCAAGCGCGCGGGCAGTGTCTCGCCGCCCTGTTCCTGCCGCGCCACGCGGAACCGCGCCACCGGGAAGGCCGCGCCGTTGGGCAGCGCAGCCGTGGACATCATCATGCCACCCATCCCACCCGCGCCGGTCGTCAGATCGTCACCCTCCACGCCTACGAACTCTTGACTATCGAGGAAAAGCTCGTCGCCCGGCCGGCGGCCGGTGAAATCGGCCCACAGCTCGGCGCGCTCACCGGGCGCCAGCATGACGAACGGCCGCAGCACGGGCTGTTCCAGCAAACCGCCGCCAGTGGCGATGACGGTCAGCGGGCGGCCGGCGCGCCAGGCCAGCTTATAGATGCGCGAGTTGGAGCCGTTAAGCAGTCGCAGGCGGTAGGCGCGCGTGGCGACCGGCAGGGTGAAGTCTGGCTGGCCGTTGACGAGGATGCGGTCGCCCAGGAAGCCCATCATCTGCGCCATCCCGCCGTCCATTCCGCCCATCATGCCCTGGCCGCCTTGCGTCAGGTAAACCAACTGGTTGCCGGCATCGAACTGGCGATCCTGGATGACCAGCGGCACATCATACTCGCCCTGGGGCAAGCCGAGCGCAGCCTCTTCGGCGTCGCCGACGATGAACAGGCCGGCCAGCCCGCGGTAGGCCTGTCCCCCAGTCAGGCCGTGGGGATGCGGATGGAACCAATACGTGCCGGCTCGATTGAGCACCTGAAAATCATAGGTGTAGTTTTGGCCCGCGCCGACGGCGAAACGTGGGTGGCCGTCCATCTCATCTGGGACCAACAGCCCGTGCCAGTGTACGATGCTGGGTTCTGGTAGATCGTTGGTAAAATGCACCCGCACGCGCTGTCCCTGGCGCACGCGCAGGATCGGGCCCAGGTAGCTGCCGGGCAGCCTCACTACACTGGCCGGATCGCCGGCCAGCAGGTCGGCCTGGTAACGCCAGACCGCGGTCTCGGCGCCGGGCAGGATGGCGACCTGGTCACGCGTGGCCTTGAGCGCGATCTCCAGGTCGGCGGCGGCTGTGCTCGCCCCGGCCGCTGATGGGGCCGTATCCGGAGTCGAAAGCGGCGCGGCTAGCGGCATGTAACTACACGCTGAGAGCGCGCTGCCGGCCATGGCTAGGCTCAATAGCCCGGCGCCTTTGAGAAACTGACGGCGGTCGATTGTGCTACGATGCTCTTTGTCCATCTGTCCTCATCTCATTCCAGCAGGTGTATCATCAGACGGCGGGCCAGCAGGGCCAGCGCCAGCAGGCTCACTGGCGCCACGAGCCAGACCGGCGCAGCCAGGTAGAGCACCGCCAGCAGCGCAGCCAGCGGGATCAAGCAACACGCCACCAGCAGCGCGATGAGCAACCTGAATGTGGTTTGGCTATACATAGTCATCTTCACCTCAATGCCGGTAACGGCAAGCTGCTGCAGTTAGTATGACACGAAGGGGTGGATTGTGCAGCGTCAAGCG
Organism: Chloroflexota bacterium; assembly: GCA_036822415.1. Taxonomy (GTDB): domain Bacteria; phylum Chloroflexota; class Anaerolineae; order SSC4; family Amarolineaceae; genus Amarolinea. Next base: position 1,461 of record DAISHS010000328.1, on the reverse strand, counting down.
GCGTGTTGCGCGACCAGCCATTTGGCGCAGTCGCGGCGCCGACGCCCGCGAAGGGGTTGCCAGGCTTTCAGGGGTTCGGCGCGGCCGAAGAATTCCGGGCCAACGGCAGACGCGCCGTAATGGTCGCGCCCTGGCCGGGGCTGGAGACGATGGTGAGCTGGCCGCCGTAGAGCAGCGCGCGCTCGCGCATCCCCATCAACCCGAAGTGGCCCGCGCGCGCCAGGTCAGCCGGCTGTTCAGGTGGGGTGAAACCGCGGCCGTCGTCGCGGACGATCAGTGTGAGGTGGTGCAGAGCAAAAGCGACTTCCAGCCAGGCGTTGTGGGCCTGCGCATGGGCCGCCACGTTGGCCAGCGCTTGCTGGACGATGCGATAGGCTGCCAGCTCGACGTCGGAAGCCAACCGCACAGGGTTCCCCTGCACGGTGAGCTGGATGCGCAGCCCGTAACGTTCCTGCATCTGACGCGCCAGCATCTCCAGCGCCGGCACGAAGCCGAGATCCTCCAGGTAGATCGGCCGCAGGTCGCCGATCAACCGGCGCAGACTGGCGATCTCCTCGTCAATTAAGCCGTTCAATTCCTGGAGCCGCGCCGCTGCGCGCGTGGCGTCAGGAGCGATCGCCTTCACCGCCATCTGGCCGCGCTGCTTGAGCGTGATAAGCCCCTGGATGGTGACATCGTGCAGCTCGTGCGCCAGACGGGCGCGCTCCTCTTCCTGGCCCTGCGTCATGGCGCTCAGGTAATCGCGCATCCCGCTCTGGTACGACCGGATGTGCTCCGCCATTTGGGCCAGGGTTACGCGCAGATCGTCGATCTCCTGCACGCCGCTCACCGGTTGCTCGATGGCGCTGAAGTCACCCCAGGCGACCTGGGCAGCCCGGCGGTCCAGTTCTTGTAATGGCCGCACGATGCTGAGCACCCCAAACGACACGGTCAGCAGCGCCACCACCGCCACGAAGAGCAACAACAGCGGCAATACCTCAACCACACTGATGCCCATCGCGGTGATCGTCGGAACATCTTCGACGATCGCCAAGGTCCAGCCCGGCGGTTCGATGCGCGCATACGATACCAGCAGTTCCTGGCCGTTCGGAGCGCGGCGATAGACCGATCCGACGCTGTCTTGGGGCAGGTTGTTCAGCGCCTCTAAAGCCACGGCCAGGCCCGCAGGATCGTGGTGGTGAATCTGGCGACCGGTCTGGTCCAGGACGAACATGGCACCCGGCACCTCGCCGGCCATGAGTAGATTGCCTTCCGTCAGGCGCAGGGCCTCCACCGGCAGCGCGCCGACCAGGGCCGCGCCGGAGGCCGCCGGCACAGCAACCAGCAGACGGGTGCCCGCAGCATCAGATAGATCGGTCTCGTATTGGGTTTGGCCGAGGGCCGCTGCACGCACCGCCAGCTGCCGCGCGGCGGCGCTTTCGGCCCAGGCGCGCGCGGCCGGCGCGGCGGTCACGCGTGCGC
>DAISHS010000327.1:0-5008 GCA_036822415.1 Chloroflexota bacterium | reverse complement strand
TACCTTTTCTCTCCTATCTTCTACCTTCTCTCTCCTATCTTCTCCCTTCTCTCTCCTATCTTCTACCTTCTCTTTCCTATCTTCTCCTTTGTCACACCCTTGTCACGCCCTTCTCACGGCGCGCGTCACGCCTGGCGAGTAGACTCACTTCTCGAATGAAGTACGGTGCGGAGATTCTTTGTGTCTATTGTCCTGGAAAACCTGACCAAACGATACGATGACCACCCGGTTGTCAACAACGTGTCACTGGAGATTGCCGACGGCGAATTTTTTGTGCTGCTCGGTTCCAGCGGCAGCGGCAAGACCACCGTGCTCAACATGATTGCCGGCCTGGCCCCCATTGACCACGGCCACATTCTGCTGCATGGCCGGGATGTGACCGACCTGCCGACGCAGGCGCGGCGCGTTGGCTTTGTTTTTCAGAACTACGCGCTGTTTCAGCACATGTCCGTGGCCGACAACATCGAATTTGGCCTTTCGATTCGCCAGGTGGCGGCCGCTGAGCGCCGGCGGCGACGCGATGAGCTGCTGGAGCTGGTCGGCCTGGCCGGCCTGGGCAATCGTATGCCCCGCCAGCTCTCTGGCGGGCAGCAGCAGCGCGTGGCCCTGGCGCGCGCCCTGGCGCACCGACCGGAGGTGCTTCTGCTCGATGAGCCGCTGGGCGCCCTCGACGCCAAAATCCGCACCGAGCTGCGCCGCACCCTGCGCACGATTCAGCGTGAACTGGGCATCACCACCGTCCTGGTGACGCACGACCAGGAAGAGGCCTTCGAGCTGGCCGATCGCCTCGGCGTGATGAATTTTGGCCGCCTGCTCGAAGTGGGCGCGCCCGACGAGCTGTACCGCCATCCGCAGACCGAGTTTGTGGCGACCTTCCTGGGCACCGCCAATCTGCTCGTGGGCCGCCGCGTGACCGACGGCGTGGTGGTTGGCCCGCACCATTTTCCCCTTCCTGCCATTCTTGGCCCTATCAGCGAGACCGAGCGCGTGCAGGTGCTCTTCCGGCCCGAAGATGTGACCCTGAGCAGCGCCGCGCAGGCAGACGACACGGCAGGCGATTTGCCCGCTTCTCTGCAGTTGGGCCAGGGCAAAGTAGAAATGACCGTCTTTGCTGGCTCCTTTGAACGCCTGCGCCTGCGCTTGCCGCCTATCCCCGGCGTGCGCCCCATTGCGCCTCCGGTGGCCTTTGGCGAAGACGCGGTCCTGGTCGAAGCCACGCGACCGCAGCAGCAGGCCGAACGCTACCCGCTGCACCCCGGCCAAAAGGTCTGGGTTGGCGTCAGCCGCGTGCATGCCCTGGCGCATCCTGGCCTCAGCTTTCTCATGCTGACCGACGGCTCCCCGGCGACGCAAGCCGCCCTGGCCCTGGGCGGTCAGATGGCGCGCCTGACCCATGCCCGCACGACGCTTTTGGGTTATGGCCTCAAGGGCGAGGCGCTGCAGCGCCATCTGCAGAGCGCGAAAGAGCAGATGGGCAGCGGCCTGGCCGCGCTCGACATTCGCGCCACGTTGGACGCCCCCGCGACCGCGGTTGCGCGTGAGACGGAGCGCCAGCCGTATGACCTGGTGTTGATGGGCTATCAGCCGCAGGACGGACTGGAACTGGCAGACGCGCTGCTGCAGGTTGGCGAACATCACCTGCTGCTGGTGTCCAAGCCACAGCCGGCGCCCACGCGCGCCCTGATCTGCGTCACCGCGGGCGCGCCCGGCCGGGACGATGTCCTGTTCGCGGGGCGGCTGGTGCGTCACCTCGGCGCGCAGGCTACCGTGCTGACCGTCATGCCCGAAACAGGCGATCAAGCCTTGTGGCAGGAGCGCGCCGAACGCTTCCTGGCCGGCAGCATCAACACCCTCGAGCTGCTCGGCGTGCCCGCGCAAAGCCGTCTGCGCGTCGGGCCTGTCGTGGCGCAGGTTCAAGCCGAATGGAGCAGCGACAGCTACGACCTGCTTGTCGTTGGGTCGCCGCTCCCCGACCGTGAAGGCCGCATTGCCCTGGATGGCATCGTCGGCCAACTCATCAAAATCGCGCAAGACCGCCCAATCCTAATCGTACGCTCCAACGCCAAAGAACTATAACCAAACTCTTCCCCCCACCATTCATCATTCATCATTCATCGTTCATCGTTCATCGTTCACTATATTCACTATTCACTCACTATGCACTATCCACTATTTCGGAGGTTGACATGATTCATGAAAAATTCCAAACCCCCAAGCCCTTGCGCACACTGCGCTTCGGCGCCGTCGTGGCGATGCTTGTCCTTCTGACGGCCTGCGGCGCGCCGGCCGCCACCGTTGCCACGCCGACCGCCGCCGCGACGCCGGCGGCCGGCAGCCCACCCGCGCTGACGCTCATCCTCGGCGCGTACACGACCCCGCGCGAGGCCTATGGCAAGCTGATCCCGCTGTTCAAGGAGCAGTGGCAGCAGCAGAACGGTCAGACCCTCAAGTTCGAGGAGTCGTACCTCGGTTCGGGCGCCCAGTCGCGTGCGATCGTCGAAGGCTTCGAGGCCGATGTCACCGCGCTCTCGCTGGAGGCTGACATTACCCGCATCGCCCAGGCCGGCTTGATTACGCATGACTGGAAAAATAACCCGACGAAGGGGATTGTCAGCACCTCGGTGGTCGTTTTTGCGGTACGCGCAGGCAATCCCAAGCAAATCAAGGATTGGGCCGACCTGGCCAGGCCAGGCGTGCAAATCTTGACGCCGAACCCCAAGACCAGCGGCGGCGCCATGTGGAACATCCTCGCCCTGTATGGCGCGGCCCTGCGCGGCAAGATTGACGGCGTGCCGGCCAATGACGAAGCCGCGGCCGTCGCCTTCCTGACCACCGTCTTGAAAAATGTCACCGTCATGGACAAGGGCGCGCGTGAAAGCATTACGACGTTCGAAAAGGGCGTGGGCGATGTCGCAATCACCTATGAAAATGAGGTCCTGGTGGGGCAGCAGAGCGGACAGCGCTACCAGATGGTCATCCCAACCTCCACGATCCTGATCGAGAATCCGGTCGCGGTGGTGGACGCCTATGCAGACAAGCATGGCACGCGCGCCGCGGCCACGGCCTTTGTCAACTTTTTGTTCACCAGGCCGGCGCAGGAGATATTCGCGCAGTACGGCCTGCGCTCCGTTGATGCGGAGGTGGCGAAGGCCACGGCCGATCGTTACCCGGCGCTGGCCGACCTGTTCACGATCCAGGACTTTGGCGGCTGGGATCAGGCCACACCGCGTTTCTTTGGCGATGACGGCATTTATACCAAAGCGGTCAGCGCGTTGGGGCGCTGAGCGCGCCAGTCGCCGGGAATCAAGCTGACCATGTTCAATCGCGGAAAAATCGCCCTGCGCAGCCTGACGCTGACTTACCTCGGCTTGCTGCTCATCATTCCGGCGCTCGTCATCACGCAAGATGGCCTGCGCGCCGGGGTGAACGGCCTGCTGCGCCAGGTGACGCAGCCCGTCGCCTGGCAGGCCCTGATGCTCACGCTGTGGACGGCTGCGGTGATGGTGGTGATCAACACGATCATGGGCACGCTGACCGCGTACGTGCTGGTGCGTTATCACTTTCCTGGTAAGGTGTTGCTCAACGCGCTGGTGGACCTGCCCCTCGCGATTCCCACCCTGGTCACCGGCGTCATGCTGGTGGTGCTCTACGGCCCGCAGCAGGCGCTGGGCGCCTGGCTCGATCGAACCCTGGGGTGGCGCATCATCTTTGCGCCCCCTGGGATCATCCTGGCCCTGCTCTTCATCACCTTCCCCTTCGTCGTGCGCACCGTGCAGCCGGTGCTGCTCGACCTGGACCGGGCGCAGGAGGATGCCGCGGCCACCCTGGGCGCGGGCGCGTGGACCATTTTTCGCCGCGTGACCCTGCCGCCGCTGTTAGCGCCGCTGACCAGCGGCGCGTTGCTCAGCTTTGCGCGCGCCATCGGCGAGTTTGGCGCCATCGTCATCGTGGCCGGCAACATTCCGTTCTACTCGCAAACCGCGGCGGTTTATGTCTTGGGCGAAGTCGAATCGGAAAATCGCCTCGGCGCCAGCGCCATGTCCGTGGTCATGCTGGTGATTGCCCTGGGGTTGATCGGCGTCGTCGAGCTGCTGCAACGGCGGCGTGATGCAAGGAGCGAGGCATGAACCGTCGAGAAGGCGCCTGGCGCCGGCGACTGCTGATTGGCATCGTGGTAGTCTACGTCGGGGTGCTCATCCTGGCGCCGATTGGCGCGCTCATCTCCGGCGCCGTGGCCCAGGGCGTGGGCGCGGTCGTGGCTGCGCTGCGCCAGCCCGATGTGCTTTCGGCCTTTCAGCGCACGCTGCTCATCAGCCTGGTGACGGTGATCGTCCATGCGACCTGCGGCACGATCACGGCCTGGGTGCTCGTGCGCCAACGCTTCCGCGGGCAGCGTCTTCTCAACGCCCTGCTCGACATGCCCTTTGCCATCTCGCCCGTTGTCGTGGGCTACATGCTGCTGATCCTGTTTGGACGCAACGGGCTGCTGGCGCCTGTCCTGACCGCGCTGCACATCAAGGTGGTCTTTGCCCTGCCTGGCATGATCCTGGCTACGCTTTTCGTGACCCTGCCTTTCATGGTGCGTGAGCTGATTCCGGTGCTCGAAGCGTTTGGCGTGCAGCAGGAGTTAGCGGCGGCCACCCTGGGCGCCAGCGGCTGGCAGACCTTCTGGCGCGTCACCCTGCCCGCGCTGCGCTGGGGCTTTATCTACGGCGTGACCTTGACCTTTGCGCGTGCTTTGGGCGAATTTGGCGCGGTGCTCGTGGTGGGCGGCGGCGTTCAGGGGCGCACCGAAACCGCCACCCTCTTCATCTACCGCGCGCTCGATGAGCGGCAGTACGTGGGCGCTTACAGCGCCGCGCTCGTTCTCGGCGCCTTCTCCTTACTCCTCGTCATGGGCACGGAGCTGCTGCGCCGTCGCGAAACCGGCCGCTGAAGCGCCCCGCCCGCTTTTCGGGTGCATTTCAGTTTCGGGGTGTAGTCCACGCAGGTGGACTTTGCAATCGTT
>DAISHS010000326.1:0-5012 GCA_036822415.1 Chloroflexota bacterium | reverse complement strand
CCGTCTCGCGGATGGCGGCCGGGGTGTGGGCGTAGCGTTCCTTCATGCCGCCTCCCGAACCGACCAGGCTGCCCGACGCCAGACGCAGGGGCGCGCCCTGGCGCAGAATCTCCAACGCCACGGCGTGAAGGTGAGTCCAACCGGCAAACAAGAGCACCTTCTCGTGCGCGGCGGCGGCCCGCTGCAGCAGGTTGACGCTGCTGTGCACGGCGCGGGGCGTCACCACCCGATCGCCCATCCAGCGCATGAAGGGATGCCAGGCTCGCCGCTCAACCGCGCCGGCCCAACCGCTGCGGAAGGTGCGCCCGGCGCGGATACGCACCTGGTCCGGCTGCGCGCCGAACGGAATCGTAAAGTGCACGCGCGCAGGCGCCAGGCCGATGCCCTGCACGCTAAACTGGGCCATGCGCGCCATGGCAATGCGCGTTTGCCGGGGCATGATGAAGATGGCGCGGTGATCCGCCTGCATCCCAAAGTAGCGCTGAAACGACAGGTAGAAGCTCTCCGTGGTGCGCGCCAGCGCTTGTTGATTGCGCACCATGATGGTGGCCCGCCCCGACGTTCCGCTGGAGGTCAGGATTTCGAGACCCAGGTCGGCGAAGATGGTCTCGATGGCGCGCAGCAGTGCTTCCAGCGAGCCGTAGCGCGGGCGAAAGCGGCTGAAGCGCGCGCGCGGCAGCTCGATGGAGAGCTGATCGGCCAGCCAACCCAAAAACTCCTGGGGGCGGTCATTGGGGAAGGGCGTGCCCAACAGATCAATGTAGGACTTGAAAGTCTGCGAGGTTGGCCGCAGCACGCGCGCCAGCGCGTCAGCCTGCAGGACAGGCCCCACCCCGCGGGCAGAGACGGTCTGCTGGTAAGCGCGATTGCGCGCAAAGTGCCAGGCGTGTGTTTCCACGATGCCAGCGCGTAAAACGGCCTCGCGCTGGTCGGGCGTCAGGCTCCAAAAGTCGGCAAGCGGCGTTTGGTTCACAGCTCAACCCCCGCTGCCCGCGCCGCGCACGGTTGCGAACACCGCCATCTCCCGCTCACTGGTCCGACTCGACGCAGCGGAAGCCGAAGATAGCATAGACATCGGTGGGGCCATAGGCGCTGCGGAACGTGGTGCGCACGACTTTGGCCGTCGTCCACCAGGAGCCGCTGCGGCTGACACGCGCCTGGCCGGTGGCCGGGCCTTGGGGGTCAACCTCTGGCGCTTTGGCATAGTAGCCCTTTTCGTACCAATCAGTCACCCATTCTTGCACATTACCGGCCATGTCGAGCGCGTCGTAGGGGCTGGCGCCCGCCGGATAGTGTCCAACCGGCGCGGTAAATTCAAAGCCGTCATTCACCCCCGGCTCGGCGCCGTAGATGTCCAGGTTGGCGTCGGCAAAGTTGACCAGATCGCCCGCCACCGGATCGTTGCCCCAGGGATAGAGGAGGCCATCCGGCCCGCGCGCGGCCTTTTCCCATTCCGCCTCGGTCGGCAGACGCCGCCCGGCCCAGCGGCAATAGGCTGTGGCGTCATTCCAACTGATGTGCGTCACCGGGTAGTCGTCCTGCCCCTCGATCGTGCTGTCCGGGCCAAACGGGTGCTGCCAGTTCGCGCCTTTGATCAGGCTCCATTTACTGGCAGGGTCGAAGACGCGCGACTGGCCGTTTTTCTCGGCCGTCGTCTGATACTTGGTCGCCGCCACAAAGGCCGTGAACATGCTGTTGGTGACCTCGGTGCGATCCACCCAGAAGGCCGACAGGGTCAGGACGCGCTGCGGCTTCTCGTTGTCGTCGGCCACCAGGTCGGTGCCGGTCGAGCCGCGTAAGAACGGCCCGGCCGGCACGTACAGCTGCATCATGCCGTCCTGGGGGCTGGTGCGCGCGGCGCCGGGGCCAAGTTCGGGCTTGAGCGTGGCGGTGATGACCGGCACGCTCTCCACAATGCCGGTCGTGGTAATCACCGGCGAATAGGCGATCCAGGCCGGGGTGCGGTTGTACATGAATTGCCACCATTCGCCCGTCTCATTGCGCCCGGTGATCTCGATCTTTTCGCCTTTGTATAAGCGCGCCAGGATGGGGAAGTCCATGCCTGGACCGCTGCGTATGTTGACGGCCGCGCCGATGACGCGCAGCGCCGGCGCGGGCGTGGGGGTCGGCGATGGCGTCGCCGCAACGGTTGCGGTCGGCGTGTCGCTGCTTACCGGGGCGATCGGCGCCGCGGTCGTGGCTGCCGCGGGCGCGGTGAGGCTGGCCTGCGGCGTGACGTTTTGCGCGACGGTCGTGGCCGTGGGCTGCGCGCGGCCGCCGGAGTTGCTGAGCATGATGCCCAGACCGGCAATCACCAGCACGAGCAAGGCCCCCAGTCCGACCACCAGCGCCATCGGGAAAGGCCGGCTGGCCGGCGCCGCCGGCCGTACAACCGACGACGGGGCCGGCGCCGCTTTGCGCGGGGCTGGCGCCACGGCGTCCGCCACCAGCGTCTTCTCCGGCGGGGCCGCGGCCGCGGCCGTGTCTCCGCTCAAGCCGGGCGGCATTTTGCCCTGGCTGGCGATGACAAAGTCGCGCGCCAATTCGCCGGCGCGCTGATAACGATCGGCCGGGTTCTTGGCCAGCACTTTGGTCACCACGGCTTCGACCGGTCTCGGCAGATCGGCCTTGACCTGGCAAATGGGCGGCGGGGCTTCGTTGACGTGCGCAAAGATGGTGGCTACAGGCGTGGTGCGCGAAAACGGGACGCGGCCCGTCAGCAGCTTGTAGATGACGACCCCCAGCGAGTAGAGATCGGTGCGGCGATCAATGTCGCCATCCTGGGCCTGCTCAGGCGCCATGTACTCCGGCGTCCCCATCACGGTGCCTGTGCGCGTCAGCCCGGTGCCAGCCCCGGCCCGCACCAGGCCAAAATCCATCAGCGTCGCCTGGCCGTTGGGGCTGAGCATGATATTGGCCGGCTTGATGTCGCGGTGCACGATGCCCAGGTCATGCGCGTAATCGAGCGCTTGCGCCACCTGTTGCACCACGTCGGCGGCTTGCGCCAGCGGCATGGGGCCATTGTTGCGCACCCAGCGTTCCAACGTGTCGCCCTCCAGGTACTGCATGATGAGGTAATGCAGGTCGTCAACGGCGCCAACATCGTAAATGGTGATCACATGCGGGTGATGCAAATTGGCCGACATGATCGCTTCCTGCTGGAAACGCTTGACAAAGTCCTCGTCGGCCGCTAACTGGGGGGCCAGAATCTTGATGGCTACGGTGCGCCGCAGGTCGGGGTCGTAGGCGCGGTAAACCACGCCCATGCCGCCGCGGCCAAGCTCACTCTGAATCTGGTACTTACCGAGTTTTTTCCCAATCAATGGGTCTGCCATATTTCCTCCTCAAGGCCCCCAACTCAAGCGTTCCTGGGTCCAATCCCAATCGCCGCTGCCGTAGCCGCCGTTTAGATCGAAGAGCTTACGCGGCTCGCGGCCGTCGGCGCGCATGACAAAAACCGCCCAGTTGCCATCCCGGTTGGAGACGAAGGCAATGAAGTTGCCGTCTGGGGAAGCGGTTGCCAAACCGTCATTGGCCGGATTGTTGGTCAGCCGCTGCAGTCCGCTGCCATCGCCGCCGACCCGGTAAACCTCCCAGTTTCCGTCACGATTTGACATAAACAAAACCTGCGAACCTAAATTATCGGTTGGGATATCGCCGGCTTGATCGGTGGCAACGCCCGGATTGTTGCCGTTGGTGTCAATAGTCATGATGCCGCAGGTGCGGCCGCCATCCCAGTTGTTGCAGCCGTTGAAGGCCACGCGCCAGCTCCCCAGGATGACCGGGTAACGCCCGAACACCTCCTGCGAGCCAATCTTGAGCGGCGGCGTCTCGCTGCGGGCGCCGGCGTCCTCTTGAAAATAGAGCCGCGAGCGTCCGTCGCCCTGCGCCGTGGAATCGAAGATGATGCTGATGCCGGATGGCGACCAGTGGGGACGCGCATCTTCGGAATGTTCGCTCAGCGCGCGCTTGTTACCGCCATTGCGGTCGGTGCGCACCAGGTTATCTGCCCCGCCGCCATCGCCATTGCCAACCAACTCCCCGTTGAGGTTGAAGTCGGGCTGGCGCATGTTGGCAATGATCGGCGCGCGACTGTCATTGCTCACGTTGTAGACCACCGTATCCATGTGGCCGTTATTCCAAACGGTGTAGGCAATCCGGCCGCTCAGGTTGCTGGGGCTGCCGCCCGCGCTGGGCGTGGCCGTCGCCCCCGGTTGCGCCGGCGTCGGCGCGCCCGCGTCCGGCGTGACGGTCAGCGCGGGGAGGGGGGCGTCCGTGGCGCGCAGATCATCCACGTAGATGACGCCGCGGCTGGCCTGGCCGTCGGGTACGCCGTCGAGCACCAGGGCAAAAAAGCTGACAGGGTAATCGAGCTTCTGGTTGTTCGCGCCGCTGATGTGACCAACCGGCCAGGGCGCCTGATCGTTGAGCCAGGCCGTCAGCTGCTGCCAGCCCTGGTGTTTGATCTGGCCAAAGGTATAGGAGCGCACTTCGCCGGCCTTGTCTTGCAGCCAGACGTTCAGGAAATGTCCCGCGCCGTCGCCATAGACCCAGGCTGTCAGGCCGGTGGGGCGGCCGGGGATGCTCAGGGGCGGGCGCGCTTCAAAAACCACGTAGTTGTCGGTCACTGCGGCAAAATCATAGGCCAGCTTGCCCGCCGACTTGCCCTCTTTGACCTGCTCAGCGGCGCGCGTCAGCGTGCCATAGGGCTGCTGCCCGCGACGCCAAACGATATCGCGCTCGAAATCGAGCACAACGCCAGGCGCAGCGGGCGCGACGGTGGCGGCCGGGCGCGTGGCGGTTGGACGCGCCGCCGGCGTATTTGTGGGCGCCGGCGTATTCGTCAGCGTTGCCGTGGGGGTATCCGGCGGCGGCGCCGTGGCCGTTGGCGCCAGGGTGACCGTGACCGTTACGGCGGACGTCGCGAGCGCAGCGGCCGTCGGCGATGCGGGGGCGGCCGTGGCCGCCGCCGTGGGCGTGACGACGGTGGGCGTGACGACGGTGGGCGGGGC
>DAISHS010000325.1:0-5060 GCA_036822415.1 Chloroflexota bacterium | reverse complement strand
AGCAGGCGCAGGAGGTCTGGCTCCGCCTGCTGCGCCGGCCGCCCAGCCGCGCGGCCCCGGCCAACCCTGCGCCGGCGCCTGCGACTGCGGCCACGCCGCCCCATGACGCGCTCATGGGGCATTTGCTGTTCGATGCCTATGCGCGCACCGACCTGGAGAGCCGCTTCGGTCTTTATGAGCGTTACGGCGCGCTGCCGCTGCGCGTCCCTCTGCTGGACGACCGCCAGCAGCTGATCGCCGATCACCATGTCGCCAGGATCACGTTCGATTATACGCCGCAAGAATTGGCCGTGAAGCCGGTGCAAATCACGGCGCAGGTTGACGACGACCAGGAGAGTCTCTGGCCGGATGCCTCTGCCAGCCAGGATGACATTCTGGCGTTCCTCAACCAGACTGCGCTGACCCACGAAACCCAGAATGGCCTGCGTTTTGCGTTTCGTGTACAGGTGAACCTGCCCACGGCCAGCCTGCCGGCCGATTTTGCTGTGACGGTCAAGCAGATGGCGCTGGAATGGCCCCTGCCTTTGTCCATTGATCATCAGGCCGCCGCTTTGCTGCCGACGAAGACCGACGCAACCCCGGAGGCGCCAGTGGCAACGACGCCGCTCAAGCTGAACCCGCTGCTGCGGCGTTTGGAATGGGGCGGCATCCCGCTGCGCCCGGCCGACGCGCCGGCCCGGCCTGACCTGACGACCCTGACCAGCGAGCCGATCCATCTCCTCATCCGGCGCCCGGCCGACCTTTACCAGGTGAATGGCCTCAACGGCCAGGTGGAGATCGAACTGCCGGGGCTGCTGCTCTCTGGTGTGCAAGCCTTCTATTTCGACAGCATTGGCCGGCGCTTGGACCAGGTCAAGCTGGAGAAGAAGAGCAGGCTGCTGGTAGATTTCAGGCTGACGTTGAACGAGCTTTTTGCGCAGCGTGCGGTTCTGCATTTTCGCCAGGCGGTGGTGCCGCAAGTGACGCAGCGCAGCTGGCGATTGTCCGAACTGGATACGCACCTGGCTGACAGCGGCTTTCGCCTGACCCGCCGTCTGCAATCGGCGACAGGCCCCAATGAGCGCTCGGTGGCGTTTGGGGCAGAACCGATGACGAAACCGCAATCGCTTCAGGCCTGGGTCGTGGTGAACCGCGCCCCCAACCTCGTTCCGGCGGGCAATGGCCGCGCGGCGTTGGCGGTCTCTATCTACAGTGACGTTCACATCCATCTTCATTGTCTGAGTCGCGGTGATCACGTGGAGACGGCGCTGGCCCTCAATCGTTTACAAACCGCGTTGACGACGCATTTTGAGCAGATGAGCGCAGAGCACTGAGGGAGAAGCGGACGTGGCCGATAGCGTAGTCGAAAATCGAGCATCCCTGGCGCGCTGCTACCACTGCGGCAACCCCGAGGTGGCTGGCATCTGTCACTATTGCCGGCAGGCGGTCTGTGCGCAGCACAGCATCACGGTTTCCCGCCGCCTCGGTCAATGGCTGTTTCGCCGTTTTACCGGCCTGGGCCTCGAAGGCACGCCCTGCGGCCCCGATCCGCTGACCTGCACCGCCTGCCGGCGCACGCTGTGGACGCCAGGCGCGTGGCTGATTCTGAGCGGCAGCGCCATCAGCCTCCTGATGCTGATCGGCCTCGGCCTGGGTTGGGTCTTGCCGCGCCTGTTCAAAGTCAACACGTTGCTGACAACTCAGCGCGCCTGGCTGCTGGGCGCGCTGGTCATCGGCTTGATCTTGCTGGCGATCGGTTTTCTCTACCGCGGCCGGCGCCCGTTCTTGCCCATTCTTTGGCGACCAGGCCCGGGGCGTGTCACCGAGACGCTGCAGGGCCAGATCACCTTCGACGCGCAGGCCAGACTGCAAACTCAGGTCGTCTCGTGTACGGGGAAACTGGCCTGGCCAGGCGAGCTGGACGGCGCGGAACGCCAGCGCGTGGCCCGCTATCGCAGCCGCTTTCGCATCCCGGCGACAGACGATCTGACTTTCCATGCCGGTTTTGCCCTGCTCAAAGGGCGCTTCAGCGGCCTGTTGAACGACCCTGTCGTCCATGTCGAACGTCACGGGCATGTCCTGCGCCTGCAAGGACAGGTGAAAGAGCAGGCTTTTCTCAGCGGCGCCAATACGCGCAGCGCCTCGCAGTGGAATCTCGCGGCCAGCTATACCATTCCTGCGCCAAGCGCGCTGCCTGTCCGTCTGACGCCGCACCTGGTGGAGACAAGCAATGAGCGCACGCTGGAACTGGAGCTGCAGTGGGATAATCTGGCGGGCCTCACGGACCTGCAGATAACGGAGCTGCGCCTGCAAGCGCCCAGCGCGTGGGGCGCCGTCGTGCAGGCCAGCGATAACGCGCTCACCCGGCTGACGGTAGGCTCTGAGGCGGATGCTGCGCGCCTGTTGATGTGGCAGTCGCCGCCGCTGAACGATGAACAGCGCCAGGCGCGGCGCCGTTCTTTCGAAATCCACTGCGAGCGCGACCTGGACCCGCTGACGACGCTGCGCGGGCAGGTGACCCTGACCTGGAAGGGCGCCCTTTCTCGCCTGGAAGGTATCACGCTCTTCTTTCCCCTGGGCCGGCCCGATACGCGCGGGGTCGTCAACATCCAGAGCGCCGTCGTGGCCGATTTCGAGCTGAGCCTGGCGGGCTTACACTTCCAGGATGTTCGCATCGTGCCCAACGCGCAGAATGTGCGGGATCGGGACAAATCGGAGATGATCAGCTCGCGCGAGATCAAACCAGACGCGACGCTGGTCACAACCCTGGCCGACGCCTTCCTGGAAGCGGGCTACCTGGTGCGCCAGGTCATCGAAGCGCCGCCCCAGACCGACAGCCGCACCGGCGCGCGCCAGCACGAATGGGATATCAAGGGGCGGGCCTATCACGGCGTCTGCGCGGTAGATTTTCATCTGACGGTGAGCGGCGAGAGCAGCCGCAAGGCGCTGCTGACCCAGTTCAAGCTGACTGCGCTCGGCCTGTACACCCAGCCGGCCAGCGAGCGGGCCATCGAACGCACCTGGAAGCGTTTGCACGGGGTTGTGACCAAAACCTTGCAGACGCGTGTGAACAAGGTGTTGATGATCCCTGACCCGCAGCCTGACAGCCTTGCGGCGCGCCTGCGCGCGCCTGATTTTGACGTGGTGCTGAGCGCGCTGGCTAATCGCCTGACGGCCCCCGATTTTCTCGAAGGCGCGGCTTCGCCTTTGCAGTTATTGCCCGGCGCCCCGGAAATGGCCGACGACGAGCCGACGAGCGAATAGAGCAAGAGGCTGGCAATGTCACTTCAATGTGCTGTGTGCAGCGCAACCGATGGCAAGGATGGGAAAGTCGTGGACGCCGTTTGCCATCATTGCGGCAAACCGCTGTGCACCGATCATCGTATTTTGATTTTGGATGAGCAGTTTGCCAACCGGGGCGCACCGACGCCGCGCAACGCCTATCATTGCGCGACCTGCCGCCAGACCTATCATGCGCGCAGTCATGTCGTGCGGCCCACGCGTCCGCTGCCGTCCTGGCGCACCCTGCGTGGACGCCTGCCCAAGCTGCCGTGGAAGCGCAAGGCCCGCTCCAAACGCTGAACCGATCGCAGCCTGAAAATAAGCGCAAGGCATTTTTCCTAAGCGAGGAGCCTCATGTCAAACCTCTCGTCTGCACCGCCTACCGATCGCTATCGCCCCACCTACCGGGCTGATGAGCTGCGCTTGATCGCCCAGCAGGCGCAGCGCGGGGAGTCGCTCTGCTTTGTCGGCATTGCCGGCGCCGGCAAGTCGAACCTGGTCAATTCGGTGCGCGATGAGGCGCGCATGGCAACCTACCTGGGCACGGCCGCCAGCCAGGTGCATTTTGCCGTGGTGGATGCCAACACCTGGCAAAAGACGCCGCTCAGCCTGTGGACGCTGATGGCAACCAGCCTGGAGGCGCTGACCTCGCAGTGGCCCGCGCCGGCCACGGAGGGCGCGGCCATTCCATTTGCCGAAGAAGAACGCGCCCTGCTGCGCCTGCGCAACCGTCTGCGCGTGGTCTGCCAGGAACAGAAGCGCCAGGTCGTTTTTGTGCTCGATGATTTCGACCCGGCGTTCAAGCTGGGGCCGCTGGCGATGCTGGAACAGCTGAACACCCTGCGCAGTGAAGGCAATCGCAACCGCCTGAGCTACCTCATTTTTACCAAGCTCCTGCCGCACGTCCTGGGGCGGCAACATCAGCTGGAAACAACCTCCAAGTTCTACGATCTGTTCAAGCATCAGATTTACGCCCTGGAGCCATACGCCGCCAGCGATGCGCGGCAGATGCTCACCTTCCTCAACGAGGGCGCGGGCCGGCCCCTGGCGCAGAAAGATTTGGCCGCCATCCATGGACTGGCCGGCGGGCACAGCCGTCTGCTCAAACTGCTGTTCGATTTGTACAGCCAGGAAGGAGGCCCGACCGGAAACCCGGAGGCCTATTTTGCCGGCAAGGCCGATGTGCAGCAGGAATGTGAACGCATCCTGGCCGGGCTGCACGAGGCGGAGCGCCAGGCGGCTATCCAGGTGGCAAAAGGCGGCGCGGCCGACCCTGACATCGTAGATCACCTGGCGCGGCGCGGGCTGATCGTCAACCTCAATCCGCCGACCTGGTTCAGCCCGGTCATGCTGTACTATTTGCGGCGCAAATAAAGCGGCCGCGACGCGTTAACAGGGAGGTAAAGCATGGGAACTGCGTTATTGAGCGCCTTAGGCGTGGCGCTGGTGGTCATTGCTGGCGCCATTTATCTAAAACCGAGCTGGCAAACGGTGCTTGAAGAAGAGCGCATCGTTATTTATCGCCTCGGCCATTTTGACCGCATCGCCGGGCCGGGCCTGGTTTTTCTCCTGCGTCGCCTTGATACGATTCAGCGCACCCTCAAGGTGCGCGAAGAACCGCATACGTACCCCGTGGAAAATCTCTTCATCTATGGCGTGCCGCTTGGGTTGATCTTCTCGATCTGGTCAACGTTCGATCCCACGCGGGTCGCGGGCGCCAATCGCGACGAACAGCTGCGGCTGTCGCTCTATAGCGAAAATGAACGTTTTGAACAAATGGCGCTCATCCTGCGCAGCAT
>DAISHS010000324.1:3323-5082 GCA_036822415.1 Chloroflexota bacterium | reverse complement strand
AGAGGAGCACAAGCGCCGCCTGCTGCGCCGCGTCTGGGTGGCCCTGGCGCGCGCGGAAATGGCGGCCGGCCTGGTTACGCCCGCGCAGGTAGCCGACCTGGAAGCGCACGCCGATCAGATTGACATCGCCCGCGCCCAAGAAATCGAGGCGGCCATTCAGCATGACCTGATGGCCGAGATTCGCGTCTTTGCTGAGCAATGCCCCGTGGGCGGGCCCATCATCCACCTGGGCGCGACCAGCATGGACATCCTGGATAACGTCGAGGCGCTGCGCCTGCGCCAGGCCCTGGACCTGATTGTGGTCAGTTTGCAGCGCTGCCTGGCGGTGACCGCCGCGCAGATCGAACGTTACGCCGACCTGCCAGGCATGGCGTTCACGCACCTGCAGCCGGCCGAACCAACCACCCTGGGGTATCGGCTGGCGCAGACCGGGCAAGATTTGCTGGTAGATTGGGAGGAACTACGGCGGGTGCGTCAGGGCGTGCGCGGCAAGGGCTTGCGCGGCGCCGTGGGCACGTCGGCCTCCTACGAGCAGCTGCTGGCCGGCCGCGCTTTGACGCCGGCCGAGCTGTCGGCGCGCGTGCTGGCCGAGCTCGATCTGCCTGAGTTTGACGTGGTGACGCAGACCTATCCGCGCAAGCAGGATTGGCTGGTGCTCAATGCGCTGGCTGGCCTGGCCGGCAGCCTGTACAAGTTTGCTTTCGACCTGCGCCTGCTGCAATCGCCGCCGCTGGGCGAATGGGCGGAGCCGTTTGGACGTCAGCAGGTCGGCTCATCGGCCATGCCCTTCAAGCGCAATCCGATCAACGCCGAGAAAATTGACAGCCTGGCGCGCTTCGTGGCAACGCTGCCGCGGGTTGCCTGGGACAACGCCGCGCACAGTCTGCTGGAGCGCACGCTGGACGATTCGGCCAACCGCCGCGTGCTCTTCGCCGAAGCGTTCCTGGCCGTGGACGAGATTCTGCAGACGGCGCATCGTTTATTGAAGGGATTGGTCATCAATGAAGCGGCCATTGCGCGCAATCTGGCCACTTACGGCGTCTTTGCGGCCAGCGAACGCCTGCTGATGGAAGCGGTCAAGGCGGGCGGGGACCGCCAGGCGCTGCATGAGATCCTTCGCGAGCACAGCCTGGCCGCCTGGGTCGCCATACAGCGCGGAGAACCGAATCCACTGGCCGCCAGTCTGGCGGCCGATGCGCAGGTGGGGGCCTTGATGACGCCGGAGCTGGCAAAGACGCTGCTGGACGCAGCGCATTACGTAGGCGACGCGCCGGCGCGGGCCAGGGCCTTGGCCGCAAAAATACGCCAGCAGGCAGAAGTTCAGGCAGGTTGAAGAACAGGTGGTAATATCCAGCAGGCCGGAATCTGACGCAAGCCGAGTGCTTGCCAATGTTCAAATTCGGTACGCCATTGTGCGAAGACATCCTCACCGTGCAGGGGAATGCCGTCGTTGAGGGCTTCCAGGACAGTGACATGCTTGTCTTTCATCATGTGTTCCCATTCGGCGCGTGTATAGCCGATGGCTTCAATCGGACCGTTGCCGTTAATCAGGCTTGATAACTGGATCAGACGCTCGAACCAGTTCGGTTCCAGGTTTCCGCCAATGACCAGAATGTCAATATCGCTGTCCAGACCGTTTTGATTGCGGGCCACTGAGCCATAGAGAATGATGCAATCCGGCTTGATCGCCTCAGTGACCAAATGAGCATAATCATAAGCCTTACATTGAAGATCATAATGCGCCATAGAGAATACCTCT
>DAISHS010000324.1:0-3223 GCA_036822415.1 Chloroflexota bacterium | reverse complement strand
TACGACAGGTTGAGTGGTATTGTAACCGATTCTGCGTCAACAAGCAACGAACCGGAGGAGAAATATGCAATTTGGAATGAAACTCGCCGAAGGCAAGACGAAAACGATTTATGCGCACCCGGATAATCCCAGCCTGGCGTACCTGGTGCACAAGGACAGCATCACCGCCGGCGACGGCGCCCGGCGCAACGTCATCCAGGGGAAGGGGCGGGTGGCGGGGCAAACCACCGCCAACGTCTTTGCTTACCTCAACCGCCATGAGGTACCCACCCATTTCATCGCTGCGCCGGCCGCGGATGTGACGCTGGTGCGCCGCTGTACGATGATCCCAATCGAAGTGGTCATGCGGCGGCTGGCAACCGGCTCCTATCTCAAACGCCATCCCGACACCGCGGAAGGGCACCGTTTTGACCCGGCGTTGGTCGAATTTTTCCTCAAGGACGATGCGCGCCACGATCCCCAGATTTCGGGTCTGGAGATCGTCAAGAGCAACATCGCCAGCGATGTCGAGGTGGATCTCTTCATCAAACTGGGACGCCAGGTCTTCGAGCTGCTGGAGCAAGCCTGGGCCAACCAAGGGATTCAATTGGTTGATCTCAAGATTGAGTTCGGCCGCCTGCTTGGCTACAGCACCGATAACCTGGTCGTCGCCGATGTGATTGATAACGACTCCTGGCGCCTGTGGCCGGGCGGCGACAAGGCGCAAATGCTCGACAAACAAATCTACCGCAATATGCAGGTCGTGACGCAGAAGGGCCTGGCGGACCTGATGGAAAAATACGAGACGGTCGCCGCCATGACAGCCGCATTTTAGCAAACGAACCATCTGGCCGCATAGGGCCGGCTGCGGCTCAGCGCAGTGGCCGCGCGGCCGGCCCAGTTTTTGGGGGGAGGAAAACCGCATGAATCAAGACATCATCGTGCCGATCATCATGGGATCGAAAGCAGACTTGAGCCACGCCCAGGCCATTGTCAAGGTGCTGACCGCGCTTGGAATTCACAGCGAGCTGCGCATTGGGTCGGCGCACAAAGCGCCGCTGCACGTCCTGCGCATCCTGGAACACTACGAAGCCGATCCCCGCCCCAAAGTGTACATCACCATCGCCGGGCGCTCGAACGCGCTGAGCGGTTTTGTGGATGCCAATGTGACCGCGCCGGTCATTGCCTGCCCGCCTTTTTCCGACCGCTTCGCCGGCGCGGATATCTACTCGACGCTGCGGATGCCAAGCGGCGTTGCCCCGGCCCTGGTGCTGGAACCAGAAGCGGCCGCGCTGCTGGCCGCCAAGATCCTGGCAATTTCCCAGGACGAGCTGCGCAAGCGCATCTACGCCTATCAGGCCGCTTTGCGCGCGACCATCGAGGCCGACGACCGCGAGCTGCGCTAAAAGCCCAGGCCAGCAGCCCCGCGCTGGCTGGCAAGCGCACGACGCCCCCTGACCTGACTTTGGAATCAACGTGGTACCGCTATGAATGATGTGGATGAACAGAGCAGCGACAAATTTAGCGACGCCTGCGGTGTCTTTGCGATCTGCGCGCCAGGCGCAGATGTCGCGCGTCTCACTTTTTTTGGCCTGTACGCCTTGCAGCACCGGGGGCAGGAGAGCGCCGGCATTGCCGTGAGCGACGGTCAGACGGCCGCCATGCACAAAGGCATGGGGTTGGTGGCGCAGGTGTTCGATGAGCAAAATATGGCGCCCTTACAGGGGCACCTGGCGATTGGTCACACCCGCTACTCCACCACCGGCGGCTCGTTTTTACGCAATGCGCAGCCCTACCTGATCGAAACCATCCATGGCCCCCTGGGCGTGGCGCACAATGGCAATTTGACCAATGCGCTCACCCTGCGCCGTGACCTGCTGGCGCGCGGCGTGGGCCTGACATCGAGCAGCGACAGCGAGGTCATCACCCAACTGCTGGCTGCGGCTTCTCCGGCGGGCGTGGGCAGCCCGTTTGCCCGCATCATGCCAGCGGGGACATGGGAAGATCGCATTGCGGCCTTCATGGCGCGCGCCGAAGGCGCCTATTCTCTCGCCATTCTGACGCGCGACAGCGTCTTTGCCGTGCGCGACCCGTGGGGACTGCGGCCCTTGTGTTTGGGACGCCTTCCGCTCAACGGTCATGGCGCGGGTTGGGTGGCCGCCTCCGAGTCTTGCGCCCTGGCCACCATCGGCGCAGAGTTTGTGCGCGAGGTGGAACCAGGCGAGATTGTGCGTCTCGATCGCGCAGGAATCACATCCAGCCGCGGACGCCGGCCAGAGCCGCGGGCGTTCTGCATTTTTGAGCTTGTCTATTTTGCCCGCCCCGACTCGACGATTGACAGCCAGACCGTCCACCAAATTCGGCAACAGCTGGGGCGTGAGCTGGCGCGCGAGGCGCCCGTGCCCGGCGCCGACGTGGTGGTCGGCGTGCCCGATTCCTCCACCCCGGCCGCGATTGGCTTCGCCCAGGAGCTGGGGATTCCCTTCAGCGAAGGTTTCACCAAAAATCGCTACATTGGGCGCACGTTCATCCAGCCCGATGACCGCCTGCGCAAGGCCGGCATTGCGCTAAAATATAATCCGCTGCCGGCCAATCTGCGCGGCAAGCGCGTCGTCATGGTGGACGATTCGATCGTGCGCGGCAACACGGCCGGGCCGCTCGTTCAGCTCCTGCGTCAGGGCGGCGCCGCGCAAGTGCATGTGCGCGTGTCATCGCCGCCGGTGCAGCATCCATGCTTCATGGGCATTGACATGGCCTCGCGTGAGCAGCTGATCGGCGCGTCCAAAACCATCGCCGAGATTCGCGAGATCATCGGCGCGGACAGCCTGGCCTATCTGTCGCATGACGGGATGATGAAGGTGGTGCAGGCTGAACAGGCTCCGCCCCTGGGCTATTGCAGCGCCTGCTTTACCGGCCAGTACCCGGTACGCCTGGAGGAATGGTGGACGCACAGCAGCCGCGAGAAGCTGGCCTTCGAGGGAGCGATTGGATGAATCTGAGGAGACCATGAACGATCGCACGATTCTCATCATCGGCGCAGGGGGCCGCGAACACGCGCTGGCCTGGAAGCTGGCGCAGTCGCCGCAGGTGCGGCAGATTTTGGTCGCGCCCGGCAACGGCGGCACGGCCGCGGCTGGCGTCATACAGAATGTCGCCATCGACGCGGCGGATGGCCCCACGCTGCTGGCGTTTGCGCAGACGCACGCGGTGGACTTGACCGTCGTCGGCCCCGAAGCGCCGCTGG
>DAISHS010000323.1:0-5106 GCA_036822415.1 Chloroflexota bacterium | reverse complement strand
ACTCCCCTACCCTTATCACCCCCATCACATCATCCCCCCTAATCATATAAGACGCTGGCGGCGGCGCGTGTCTTCGTGGGCTTCGTTGACCTTCGCGATTTCGTGATCCAAACGTCCGCTGCACGAGGCGCACGGTCACCGCGGACGGCGCGACTGGCGCGCGCACGGCGGAGTTGTGGTACAAACCGTGGGGTGAGTCACGCGGCGCGGCGTTCGGCGTCACGCCGACGGCGCGGCGCTTCACCGGGCAGGTGCTGGACAGCGTGGCCGGGGGGAGTGGGACGTTTGGATCACGAAGATACGAAGGGTAGCGAAGTGCACGAAGCACGCAGACGCTGGCCGCGGCGCGTGTCTTCGTAGACTTCGTTGACCTTCGCGATTTCGTGTTCCAAACGCCCGCTACTACGACCCCGCGCTGGGTCGGTTCACGCAGGCGGATACGATCGTGCCGGAACCGGCAACAGCGGTTACCTCGCGGCAATTCCTGTAAACACGAACCCCAAATCGAGCTGAGACTTCCGAAACCTTCGAGGCTTCGGAAGTCCGTTGCGCGAGATGGCCGCGTTTGGGCAGCCGGCGCAGTTTGTGTTATCATGGCCCACCTTTCGGCCCAGCCTGCCGGAGCAAGCTATTTCCCCATCGTGTTCAGAGGAGATCGCCTACCATGAAGCTGATGTCGTCCTTTGCCCTTGCTGCGTTGATTCTGATCCTTGTGCTCTCCGCGGGCGTTGCCACGCCGGCCGCGGCTGGCTTCGAACCGCCCGCGCCGCTTGACGCCGCAGAGCCTGGCGCAGCCCTGCGCGCCCGCTTTCTGGCTGATCAAGAGCCGGCTCAGGCCCTGGCGCCGGCGGCCTTCACCCCCTGCGTCAGCGGGATGGCCGGCGTCTATCCTTGCAGTAACGTTGACCTGGCCGCATTCCTGCCCAACAGCACCATCGGCGGCGGCAGCGGCAGCAGCATCTGGGGCTGGACCGATCCGCTGACCGGCAAGGAGTATGCGCTGATGGGGCGCACCAACGGCACGGCCTTCGTGGATGTCAGCACGCCGGCCAGTCCAATTTACCTGGGCAATTTGCCTTCGGCCACGGGAACTTCTTCCTGGCGCGAGCTGAAAGCCTATGCGACCTTCGCCTACATCATCTCGGACTCCAACGGCCAGCATGGCATGCAGGTATTCGATCTGACGCAGCTGCGCAATGTGGTCAACCCGCCGGTCACCTTTAGCGCCACCCGCTACACGCTCTTTGGCAGCGCGCATGACATCACGATCAAC
The DNA here is from genome assembly GCA_036822415.1 of Chloroflexota bacterium. Lineage (GTDB taxonomy): Bacteria > Chloroflexota > Anaerolineae > SSC4 > Amarolineaceae > Amarolinea. The sequence goes on along the minus strand of DAISHS010000323.1, from coordinate 3,833 downwards.
CCGGACACCGGCTTTTTGTACGTGGTGGGCATTTCAACCGGCGGTTCCTACGCCTGCAGCGGTAGTCTGCACATGATTAACGTGAGCAACCCCGGCTCGCCCACGTTCGCCGGCTGCGCGGGCAGCGCGTATACGCACGATACGACGTGCGTGATTTACCACGGCCCCGACGCGCAGCACCGCGGCAAGGAAATCTGCATCAACTCCAACGGCAATCAGAGCACAGGCGGCCAGGTGGTGGTGATGGATGTGACCAACAAGGCTGCGCCGGTGCAGATTTCGGCCCGCACCTACAGCGGCGCCGGCTACGTCCATCAGGGCTGGCTGACCGAGGATCACCGCTATTTCTATGAGGACGACGAGCTGGACGAGAGCAACTTCGGCCACAATACCTACACCTACATTTGGGACATGGCCGACCTGGACAATCCGCTGCTGGTGAACACTTTCGTTGGGCCGACGACGGCCATTGACCACAACCAGTTCATCGTTGGCAACCGCTCCTATCAGGCCAACTACCGCGCCGGCCTGCGTATTCTCGATATTACCAACCCCGTCGCGCCGTTCGAAAGCGGCTATTTCGACATCTACCCCGCCAACAACAGCGCCAACTTCAACGGCGCCTGGGGCAACTACCCCTTCTTCGACAGCGGCGTCGTCATCGTCAGCGGCATCGGCGAAGGGCTGTTCGTCTTGCAGCCGCGGCCGCTCTGCACCTGGCGCGACCTGGACTGCTCCTGCCAGGTTGATGCGCTCGACATCACGCAGGCCGCGCAGAGTTGGAACTGCGGCCGGGCCGACGCCTGCTACCGCGATCGCGTGGACCGCGACAACGATGGCCTCGTCACGGTGGCCGATGTGACGCAGTTCAGCGCGCAGTGGGGCTGGATGTGCCCGGCATCCTAGCGCGGCGCGGGTCAACGCAGCGACAGCCGCGGCAGGTACATCCTGGGCTGCGGCGCTGGAATCACGGCGCCCAGGCGCAGCCGGGTCACGAAGATGTCGCCGCCGCCATTGTACGTGGGGTCATAAGCTCCCGCGGTGGTGGGAAAATCGCTCGACGATGTGCTGCCAGTCATCACGATGTCCCCATGAGAATCCATCGCAATGCTGCGCGCCTGGTCCATCTCACTCCCGCCCAGGTAAGTGCTGTAGGACAAGGCAGAGCCATCGGGCGAGAGCCGCATCAGGCTGGCGTCCCGTTCGCCGCGCAGCCCGCTGGCAAGCGCTCCTGGCGTGACAGGAAAATCGGTCGAGGCTGTGGCGCCGACGATGAATAGCGTGCTGTCGCTGCCCATTTGCAGCCCCCAGGCCCAGTCGTCCCCGCTGCCCCCCAGGTAGGTCGAGAAGTCGAAGCTGCGGCCATCGGGCGCGACCTTGACGGCGAAGCCATCCAGGCCGCCGCGTGGACTGGCGGCCAGCGCGGCGGCCGTCGTGGGAAAATCGGCCGATTGGGTGCTGCCGGCGACGACGGCGCGGCCGCCTGCCAGCCCGAGCGCGGCCGGACGATCGGCGTCACTCCCCCCCAGGTAAGTGGCGAATACCAGCTGGTTGGTTGCCAGGTCGAGCTGGTAGAGAAAGCCGTCGGTGTTGCCGCCATACGTGGGGCCAAGCACGCCCGGCGTGACCGGAAAATCAGCCGAGTTGGTCCAGCCGGTGACGTAGACGTTCGCGCTGAGGTCGGCGGCCGGGTCAACCTGCACGCCGACAGCCTCTTCCTGACCGGCGCCGCCCAGGAAGGTGCTGTAGAGCAGGGCCGTGCCGCTGGCGTTCAACTTGACCAGGAAGGTATCCCGCAGGTCTGCCAGCGCCGGCTGCAGCGCGCCGGGCGTGGTGGGAAAATCGCTCGACCAGGTGCCGCCCACCACGAGCGCGTTCCCGAACCTGTCCACGGCGATGGCGCGGCCCACATCCCAATCAGCGCCCCCCAGGAAGGTGCAGTAGGCCAGGCCGCCGCCGTTGGCGCGGATCTTGAGCACAAAGGCGTCGGTTTCGCCGTAGTAGGTCGTATGATAACCGGGAACGCTGCCAAAGACGGTGCAGAAGTCCTCGGAACGGGTGTAGCCGGTGACGTAGGCGTTGCCCTCGGCATCCAGGGCGACGCTGTAGCCTTCGTCCTCGGCAAAGAGCGTCAGCGCGTTGAACCAGTAGATGTCGCTGGCCGCTGCGCCGTCCGCGTCGAAGCGGGCAGTAAAGACATCCACGCCGTGTTGCGGCGCGCGCCGGCCGGGGGCTGCCGGAAAGCGCGTCCCTGAGGTGTAACCGGTCACGACGGCGCGGCCCTGCGCGTCCATGACCACGCTGCTGCCCTGGTCCTCCGCTTCGCTGCCGAGGTAAGTGCTGTAGACCCAGGGCAGGTCCGCCGGGCCGGTCGCCGCGCCCCCGGCAACGGCGGTCAAGAGGGCGGCGATAAGAATATGAGCGAATAAGAAACCCTGCATGCTGATTATCCCCCGTTGGCGCACGACAATCCATCAACGGTGCGAGCTTACCACCAGGAGTCCCAACAATGCAAAAACGGTTCTTTCTCTTGACGCTTCTTGTGGCTTTGGCCGCCTTCAGCGCGCCAGCGCGGCGGCCCCAGCCTGGCGACGCGGCCCTGTGCAGCGGCGGCAGCGCGGCCGGCTTCCCCTGTCGTAATGTCAACCTCGTGGCGCAGCTTTCGCTAGCCCAGCTGGGCGCGTCTGACGCAACGATCAAGGCCAACAAGCATTGGGGCTGGACCGACCCTTCGACCGGTCGCGACTATGTTCTTTTTGGCCTGACCAATGCCGTATCGTTCGTTGACATCACCGATCGAGGCAACCCGGTCTTCCTGGGCCTGCTGCCCAGTCACCAGGGCGTGTCGGAGTACCGGGACATGGCCGTGAGCGGCAGCACGATGTTCGTCGTTGCGGACACGCCGACTCAACACGGCCTGCAGGTGTTCGACCTGACGCAGCTGCGCAGCGTGGCCAACCCGCCCGTCACCTTCAGCGAGACCGCGCACTATGCCGGCTTCGTGGCCGGGCACAGCTTGTGGATGAACCAGGCGACCGGCTATCTGTACGTGTTCCGCAGCGTCGGCGACGCCTGCCAGAACGGCGTGCATGTGGTGAACGTGCAGAATCCGCTGCAGCCCAGCTTTGCCGGCTGCTTTGGTCAGACTGATACGCCGCTCTCGACCGGCGTCTGTATGCTGTACGCAGGGCCGGATCACGATTACCACGGTCACGAGATCTGCTTTGTTGGCAGCGACGACAATGTCAGCATCTTCGACGTTTCCAACAAGAATCAGCCGCTGCACGTAGCCAACTTCACCTATCCCGGCATTGCCCGCGCCCACCAGGGCGATCTGACGGCCGATCGCCGCTTTTGGCTGTTGGGCGACATGATGGATGAGCACCACACCGGCGTCAACACCCGCACGTACGCTTTCGACATCAGCGACCTGGATCATCCGCTGGTGTTGGGGCATTTCAGTCACAGCACTTCGGCCATTGACCACGATTTGCAGATTGTGGGGCAACGGGTGTACGAGGCCAACTGGCGGGCCGGGCTGCGCGTCCTGGACATTAGCAGCCTGCCCGGCCTGGCGTTTCGTGAGCTGGGCTATTTCGATACGGTGCCCGACAGCGACAGCATCGGTCACACCGGCGCGTTTGCGCCCTATGTCTGGCCGGACGGCGTGGTTAGCGTAAGCGACACCGAAAGCGGCTTGTTCCTCCTGCGCCCCACGCTGGAGCGACAGTACCTGCCGCTTCTGCGCAGGCCTTGACCGCGGCGACGCGGCGGGTGTGTTTCAGTTTCGGGGTGTAGTCCACGCAGGTGGACTTTGCAATCGTTGCAGCGAC
>DAISHS010000322.1:0-5113 GCA_036822415.1 Chloroflexota bacterium | reverse complement strand
GACATGCTGTCCGGGGTGACGGCGGCGCGCGTCGGCCAGGAAACGCTGGACGCGCTGCACCAGGTCGGCCGGCTGCTCGAAGGGCGCCGGCGCATCGGTGTAGAGGTCCCAATGGCGCGCCTCCAGTTCCAGACGCGTCTGGCCGTCGAAGGGGGTGCGCGCCTCGATCAAGCGTTGCGAGAGATGCTGCGGAATGCCGGTCAAAACAAACCCCAGCTCGGCCGCGGTTTGGCGCGCGCGCAGCAGCGGACTGCAATAAAGCGCGGTCACGGCCTGCGTCGAGAGCAGAGAGGCCGCGCGGCGCGCCTCGGCCCGACCGTTGGCGCTGAGGCCAAAGCGCGGCAAGCGCCCGTAGTACAAATCGAGCGGGTTGTGCACCTGGCCGTGACGCAGCAGCGAGATACGGGTGGCTGCGCTGGTCATGCTGCGTCCACCACGAGGCGGGCGTAGAGGTCATCGAGCGCAGTTTGCGGATCGGTGCACAGCCCTGGATGCACAGGAGAAACCTGGATGGTGGTGCTGCGCGGCGACGTCAGCCAGTGGAAACGCTCAGGCAGGCTCAGATCCGCCAGAGACCCGGCCTCTGGGTCGCCGCGTACGAGGTGTTCGATAAAAGCGAGATGGGCCTCGATGGCCGGCACATCGGCCTGCGGCGCCAGGGCCAGCAGGCGCGGCCGGTTGAGGTGAATGGCAACGCCCAAAAATGCGCGCGGCCGGCAGAGCAACACCACGCCCACGTTGAGGAACTCCTCGCGCTCCACCTGCGGCACCACACGCAGAACCGCGTAATCGAACGGGCTAAACGCGGACACGGTTGGCCTCCTGTACAAAAAGCGCGGAGGCAGCCAGGCGGTCGAGCAGAAAATCGTGGTAAACCTGCCGGCTTTGCGCGGGGTCAGGCCCCAGCTCAGGCCCGTGCAGCCAGGGCGCGGGAATCAAATCGGTGATCGTGCGAATGACGGCGGGCGTCAGCCGGGCATGCGCCTGCTCATCTGCGGCGCGCAGCTGGCTGGCGAAGCGCAAGAGCGCGTGATCTTTGACCAACGCAAAGGGCGAGCGGCTGCGGGCCGCAAAATCGCGCCAGTTGTGATGAAAATAGAGCGCGGCGCCGTGGTCAATCAGCCAAAGGGTGCGCTGCCAGACCAACAGGTTGATGTTGCGCAGGGTGCGGTCTACGTTGGCTACATACGCATCGAACCAGACAATGGCGGAGGCCAGGGCAGGATCGGGGCGCGGCGGCAGCTGGGGATTGAAGGTAAAGGCATTGGGCAGGTAACGAAAACCGAGGTTGAGACCGACGCTGGCGCGCAGCAGGTCGTGAATTTCGCCGTTGGGTTCCGATGGCCCCAGCGCCGGATCAAGCGTCAGGAAGACAATCTCTGGAATGGGCAGGTCCAGGGCGCGGGCGATTTCGCCGGCCACCAGCTCGGCGATGAGGGCTTTCACCCCCTGGCCGGCGCCTACGAATTTCATCACATACAGCTGGCTGTCATCGGCTTCGACAACGGCCGGTAAGGAGCCACCTTCACGCAAGGGCGTCAGGTAGCGTGTGGCAACAAGCGTGCGCATACAGATCATTTCCTTCAGGCGCAATGAATGATGGCTATTATAGCCAGACTGGCAGCAAAGGAAAAACCGGAGCAACCGGTTCACCCGCCGGGCGTGATGCCGCGGGTTCATCCACGCGCCAAAGTATTCGTTCATACAAACGGTTTTTTGCTTTTTAGGCCATTTCAGGGTAATCTATCGCCTCACGTTTTATGTTCGTCTGCGCAGAATCTGTGTGCCGACCGTTGTCTCCCCAGGCTCTGTTCCCGCCCACAGTCTGTCGAGCGCATCCACCATCCACAAATCACTTACGTTGGGGGGAAAGAAATGTCAAAATCAACCGTAGTTCGTACCCTGCTGGGCGGAGCCTTGGTGCTCCTCATTCTGCTCGTTGCGTTTGTGCCGGTCACAAGGATGCCGTCCCCTACGCTCCCTCAAGCTGGCAATGTCGAGCCGGAAGAGGGTATTGAACGCTACCTGGCCGAGCGCGACACGTCGCAGAACGGCGAAAGCGCTGAGCTGATGGCGATTGGCGATTACTGGTATCACCGCGTCTCGTACCCCACCGGCCAATTCAATCCGGCCTGGGTGCGTGAAGCCGCCGCGCAGGACAGCCAGGTCGAGCGCGCCGTGCCGGCCGGCGAGGTGATCTATGGCAAGACGCAGACCGAGTCGCCGTTAGCCTTGAACCCCAACCGCTTTACGTCGCTGGGGCCGCAGCCGCTGCAGAGCAACGGCTGCTTGAGCTGCTACAGCTACGGGCTGGTGGCCGGGCGCACCAACGTCATGGCGATTGACCCGGTGAGCACCAATGTGGCCTATCTCGGCGCCGACGGCGGCGGGGTGTGGAAAACGACCAACTGCTGTTCAACCGCCACCACCTGGACGCCTGTGACCGACGACCCGCTGCTGGCGACTATCGCCATTGGCGACATTACCATTGACCCCAACAACCACAACACGGTTTACGCAGGCACCGGCGACCTGCGTTTCGGCTCCTTCTCCTTCGGCAGTGCGGCCGTGCTCAAGAGCACCGACCAGGGCGCAACCTGGGTCAACCTGGGCGCCGATGTCTTTGCGCCCTACTACCCGCAGCCAGCCGGCAAGTTTCCGCAGTACCAGGCCATCGGCAAGGTGCGCGTGGACCCGCGCAACAGCAACAACGTGGTGGTCGGGGCCAAGACCGGCGTCTACCTCTCGTACGATGCCGGCGCCAACTGGAGCGGGCCGTGTACGACGAATAATTTCACCACGCAGCGCCAGGACATCACCGGCCTCATCCTGCGCGACCAGGGCAGTTTCACCGATATCTTTGCCATCGTGGGCAGCCGCGGCTTCAGCACGACGGTGCAGTCCAACCTGGCCGAAAACGGTGCCAACGGCGTGTATAAAGGCACCCTGCCAGCCAGCGGCTGCCCCACCGATTGGGCGCTGGTCAGTCGCTCCGACAACGGCTGGCCGGTGGGCACCGGCAGCGGCGTTCCGGTTTACCAGACCAACGGCAACACCCTGGGCCGCATGGATGTCGCCATTGCGCCCAGCAACGCCAACACTATCTACGTGCAGGTGCAGGCGATCCTGGCCAGCGGCGGCACGCAGCGCGGCGGTCAGCTGGGGGTCTGGCGCACCACCGACGGCGGCGTCACCTGGGCGCAGCGCTCCGGCGTGACCGGCCTGACCGGCTGCTACGGCGACTACGCGCAGAACTGGTACGACCAGGGGCTGGCGGTTGACCCCAACAACCCGGACATCCTGCTGATGAGCACGGTGGACATCTTCAAGTCAACCAACGGCGGCGCCACCTTCACCGATAAGACCTGCGGTTACGCAGGCGGCACCACCGTGCACGTTGACCACCATGCCCTGGCCTATGTGCCCGGCTCGTCCACCACCCTGCTGGCCGGCAGCGACGGCGGCGCGTATGTGAGCACGAACGGCGGCGAAAGCTACACGCAGGTCAACAGCAGCCTGAGCACGATGGAATTCTATTCCGGCGACATCACGCAAAACTTTGCCACCGCCGCCACGCCTGGCGCTAACGGCGGTATGCAGGACAACGGCTCGGGCGTCTACGTCTGGGCGGCAGGCAACCCAGGCCCGGCCGTCTGGCAGCTGCGCAAGGGCGGCGATGGCATGTTCGCCCGCATCGAGCCGATATTGGGTCAGCGCTGGTATCAGGAGAGTCAGAACGGCGCCCTGTCGGTGAGCACCACCGGCGCGTATGGCGCTCAAACCACCGCGACCGGGGCGTGGACGGCAGACCGCTTGAGCTTTGTGTTCCCGTATGAAATCCAAAAGAACGGCTGCCCTGGGACTGGCTGCACGCACATGATTGCCGGCTCCTACCGGGTCTACGAGTCCATCAACGGCGCCATTGGCGCCACGGCCGCCGCGCGCTGGTATGTCAACAGCGGCGACCTGACCAAGAATACGCTGGTTGACCGCTCGTTCATCAACCAGCTGAACTACGCCTGGAGCGACAACACCAAGGCCATTGTCGGCACCAATGACGGCAATGTGCAGATGGGCTTCAACCTGGGCGCCGGCACGGCCAACACGGCGGTCTGGGTCAACGTCACCGGCAGCAATGCCGTGCTGCCCAACCGTCCGATCCTGGACGTGGCCCTCGATCCGGCCAATCCGCTCATCGGCTATGCGGCCGTCGGCGGCTTCGATCAAAACACGCCCACGACGCCCGGCCATGTCTTCCAGGTGATCTGCACGGCCAACTGCGCCAGCTTCACCTGGGTGAACAAGACCAGCAATCTGCCCAACGTTCCGGCCGACTCGATCATCGCCAACCCGCGCTTCCCGCAGCAGGTCTTTGTGGGCAGCGATTGGGGCCTGTACTACACCAATGACATCAATGTAGCCACGCCGGTCTGGTATCGCTTCCAGGCCGGTCTGCCCAATGTCATGGTCTGGGACATGACGATTGACACCGGGGCGACCACCCTGGCCCTGTGGACACGCGCCCGCGGCGCCTATGTCTGGCCGCTGCCCGATGCGCCCTACCGCACCTGCCCGGACTTCAACGCCAACGGCACGGTGGGCGTCGAGGACATTGGCACGATTGCGGCGCACTGGGGCGAGACCAACGCCTCACCGGGTTGGAACAACCGTTACGACCGCAATGGCGATAACGTGATTGATATCGTAGACATCATGCTGGTTGTGGCGGCCTTCGGCAGCACCTGCTAAGCACGCACGTCTCGCGCCCCACGCATTGACAGAATACGCCCACGTGCGCTTTTCGCACGTGGGCGTTGATTTCGCACGCGGCGCACGACCGATAAGAAAGGCGGCAACGATGCAAATCCCAACCCTGGTGGACATTCTGGCGGCGCAGCGGCGCCTGCGGCCTTACCTGGCGCGCACGCCGTTGCACAACTACCCGGCGCTCGATGCGTTGCTTGGCGCGACGGTCTACATCAAGCACGAGAATTACCAGCCCGTCGGCGCTTTCAAGGTGCGCGGCGGCATCAACCTGATTGCGCAGATGAGCGCGGCCGAACGCGCGCGCGGGGTCATCGCCGCGTCCACCGGCAACCACGGGCAGTCGGTG
>DAISHS010000321.1:0-5114 GCA_036822415.1 Chloroflexota bacterium | reverse complement strand
ACAGCCGAGCGGCCGCTTTGTCATTCAGGTCTGTGATGGCCTCTCGTGCTACTTACGCGACGGCGCCGACCAGGTGGCTGACTACATCGGGCGCAAACTGGGCATCCGCCCCGGTGAAACAACCCCTGATGGACGGATTGCGCTTGAACGGGTGCAATGCCTGGCCTCGTGCGGCACCGCGCCGGCCTTACGCGTCAACGATGAGCTGGTTGAAAACCTGACGCCGAGCAGCCTGGATGCCCTGCTGGAGCGGTTGAACGAGAATTGACGCTTGTGGCGCAGCGGTCGCCTGACCAGGGGAGGACTGATATGTGGCAACCGATTTTGACGCGTAACATCAACCTGCCTAACGCAGAGAAGATCACCACCTATTTCGATCATGGCGGTTATCAGGCCGTGCGCAAAGCGTTGACCATGACGCCGGCCGACGTCATTGACCTGGTCAAACGTTCGCGCTTGCGTGGGCGCGGCGGCGCCGGTTTTCCCACCGGGTTGAAATGGAGCTTTGTGCCCGCGGGGGCTGACGTCATTCGTTATCTGGCGGTCAATACCGACGAAGGAGAGCCAGGCACCTTCAAGGATCGCGCCATCGTCGAGCGCGATCCGCATCAGATCATCGAAGGGGTCATCATTGCCGCCTATGCCATGCAGGCGCAGCGCGCGTTCGTTTACATCCGCGGCGAGTTTTTCCTGGGGATCAAACGTTGGATCAAGGCGATTGCCGATGCGTATCAGTATGGCCTGCTTGGCAAGAACATTCTCCATAGCGGTTTCAACCTCGATATTTCGGTGCACCGCGGCGCCGGCGCTTACATCTGCGGCGAAGAGACGGCCATGCTCGAATCGTTGGAGGGGAAACGCGGTGAACCGCGTTTGAAGCCGCCGTACCCCGTACAGGTTGGATTGTGGGGCCAGCCCACCGTCGTGCAAAATGTCGAGACCCTGATCAATGTGCCGCATATCATTCTGAACGGCGCCGAATGGTACGCTGCCATTGGCACAGAGAAAAGCAGCGGCCCCAAGATTTTTTGCGTCAGCGGCCACGTCAACCGGCCTGGCATCTATGAGTTGCCGCTGGGCACACCTCTGCGCACGATTATTGACGACTATGCTGGCGGCGTTCGTTTTGGGCATACGATCAAAGCGGTGATCCCCGGCGGCGTCTCTACCAACCTCGTGTTACCGCAGCATCTCGATGTGGCTATGTCCTTCGAGGGCCTCGAAGCCATCGGCACCCAGCTTGGCACCGGCGGCATTATTGTCATGGATGACACCACCGACATGGTCGAGGTGGCGCGGCGCACGGTCGCCTTCTTTGCCCATGAATCGTGCAGCGGCTGCGTGCCCTGTCGCATCGGCGGCTATCGGCTGTTGGAAACGCTCACCCGCTTCACAACCGCGACAGCTGCGCCGGCCGACCTGGAAAACTTGCAGCGCCTGGCGCAGGGGATCACCGGTATCACGTTCTGCCCCTTGGGCACTGGCATGGCAAACCCAATTCATACAATGTTGCATCATTTTCCTGCTGAATTTCAGGCCCACATGCGGGCCAATTGAGAGGGAAGAAAAAAGAGAGAAGAAAGGGAGAAGGGAGGCGAAATGATATGGCGAAGATACTCGTTGTGGATGACGACCCCGATTTTGTGGAAGTCATGCGTACGGTGCTGGTCGTAGATGGGCACCAGGTGGTCAGCGCCAGCAGCAGCGCCGAAGGCATGCGTCAGGTCGTGCGTGAGCAGCCTGACCTGGTGATCCTCGATGTGATCATGTCAACCGTTCTCGATGGCCTGACCATGAGTCAGCGCATGGGCGATGATCCCGAGCTGCGGCATGTGCCCATTATCATGGTGACGTCCATTGCCAATACCGATTATGCGGCCCTGTTCCCCATGTCGGACTATATTCACATTGACGCCTTTTTATCCAAACCAGTCAACCCGCGGGAGCTGCGTGACAAAGTCAATTACCTGCTCCGCAGCGTGTTAGTGTCCGCCTGACAGACGAGGTCAGCATGAATGTAAAAACGCGTATCGGTGGCATTCTCAAAAATCAAACCCTGGCCCGCATCAGTATCATCGGCCTGCCTGATCGGCCCGGCATGGCGGCGATGGTGCTGGGCGCCCTGGGCGACGCCCATATCAATGCCGATTTTATCATCCAGTGCATTGATCTCAACCAGCAAGACCATTTTGTCATCTGTATTCAGCGCGATGAACTTCCTGAAGCCCTGCGCGTGGTGGAGGCAGCCACGCGCGACGTGCGGGCGCGCAGCATTGTGCATGAAAGCCGGGCTGCCAGCATCTCTATCTTTGGCCCTGATTTTCGCGAACGCCCGGGAATTGCGGCGACGATGTTCCGCGCGTTGGCGCAAGCCGGCGTCAACATCGAAGCCATTAGCACTTCTATTTCGACCGTGACGTGCATCATTACGGAAGCGAGTTTGCCGGACGCGCTGACAGCGATCTATCATCATTTCGACGTACCACAGTAACCCCCACGGCGGCCCCCACTACTTTGGTAGGAGGATTGGTTGTGTCAACGTCACGGCTCACAACGCTGTTTACGTCGTTTCGCCAGGAATTAGGCGATCGTATTGATTGGCTGGTGCGGTTGCGTTGGTTTGCTGTGGGCGCAACGCTGCTGATCATTGCGATCAGCAATCTGCGCCTGCCTGGCGTCCTGCCGATCGGCCAGCTGCTCCTTGCTGTGGCGACCCTGGCCTTTTACAACGTTGTGATCTGGGGATACCGGCGCTATCTGCTGCGAACCACCATCAGTGACCATGAAATCCGCCAGGCGACCTGGTTGGTCAAGCTGCAAATCGGCCTCGATATGCTGTGCGTGACCTGGTTGTTGCACCTGGCCGGCGGCGCGGAGAACCCCTTTTATCTTTATTATATGATCCTGGTCGGTCTGGCCTGCGCGCTGCTGAACCAAACGGATGCCTTCTGGTTTGCCGGGCTTGCCAGCTTGCTCTACACCGGCCTGACCGCCGGTGAATACTTTGGCATTTTACCCCATTTTCACCTGACCGGTTTGATTGATGAGGGCTTTCACCAGCGCGACACGTTTCTCATTGCCAAAGTTTTTGGCCTGGTCTCCACGGCCTTTTTCCAGGCTTTTTTCATCTCCAACATTGTGCAGCATCTGCGCCAGCAGGCCCGCGAGCTGCGGGAGAGCAATCAGCGCTATGTGGCTCGCTCTGGGCGCATGAAGGAACTCAACAGCCAGCTGCGCCAGGCCAATGCCGACTGCAAGGCGCAGCGCGACCAGCTGACCCTCCTCAATGACCAGCTTAGCCAGGCCAACCTGGCGCTGGAAGCCCATGCGCAGGAACTGACTGAACTGAACAAACGCCTGGAGCAGGTCGAGGCCGCGCGCACTCAGTTCACCCTTCTGGTGACGCATGAACTGCGCGCGCCGGTGGCCGCCATCCAGAGCTATCTGAAATTGATTCTCGAAGGTTATGTGCCGGCGGAGCAGCAGCGCGGGATCCTGGAGCGCGCCGAAACCCGCGCCCTGGAGCAGTTGGCCCTCATTGCCGATTTGTTGGAGCTGGGGCGCGTGCGCGAGCGCGCGCACAGCCGCATCGAGCTGCTCAAGGTGGAGGATGTTTTGGGCAGTGTTTTGGATTCGGTTCATGCCCAGGTGCAGAGCGCCCAGGTCGAGATGGATGTGCAGATCGGCTCCGACTTGCCTCCGCTGCGTTCCAATCCCGATCAGGTGAAGAGCCTTTGGATGAATTTGATCAGCAATGCCATCAAATACACACCGCAAGGCGGTCATGTGCATGTCAGCTTGCAGCGCGATGACGGGCACTTGCTCGGCCAGGTCAGCGATACCGGCATTGGCATTCCACTGGAATCACAACCGCACATCTTCGATGAGTTCTACCGCGCGGACAACGCCAAGGTGCTGACGCGCCAGGGCACCGGCCTCGGCCTGGCGATCTGCAAGCAGATTGTGGAGCAGGCCGGCGGGGAGATTGGCTTCGTGTCCACGCCGGGGCAAGGCACCACGTTTACCTTTCGCCTACCAACCTCGACGAGCGCAGAAGGCGCGGCCAATGGATCAACGACCGCGTGAGGCGGTCGCCGCATGAATCCTGGCTAGGCCTTTGCGGGCGCCGGCCCCAACCGTTGACACGCCGTCAGCCAGCGCTGCGCCTCTTGCGGCGAACGCAGGTGAACCACCGTCAGGTGACGATAGGCCGGCTGCTGTAGGAGCAGCGGCGTTTCTCGGCGGCGCCGTCGGTAGGTGTGCAAAGCCCAGAGGATGATCGAGTCCCGGCTCAGTTGTGCGCCCAGGGTTTCACGGTTACCGCTCCACAGCTCTTCACGCCAGATAATACGGCGCGCCGTGCGCAGCGACAGACGCCAGAGGATCACATACAGAGGAAAATCGAGCCAAACCAGCGTATCGGCTCGGCCCCAAACCAGATCGCGCGCCGCATGGTAGTTGCCGTCAGCCGTCCAGGCCCCGGCAGCCACAGCCGCCTGCACCCGCGCCAGAAACAGGTCTGTCGGCGCTTCCTGCCAGTTCGGCTCCCAGTGCAACGCGTCCAGCTCGATGTGCGGCACGCCCAGGATCGCCGCCAGGCGCCGGGCCAGGGTTGTTTTGCCCGAGCCGCTGGTGCCAATGACCACCACACGCTGCATGAGCGGCCAATCCTCAGTAGACCTGCTGCGTCAGCACGCCGCCGTCCACCGTGAGGTTGGCGCCGGTGATCCAGCGTGCGCCGGCCGAGGCCAGGAACAGGCAGGCGTCGGCCACATCCTCTGGCCGCCCCAGTCGCCCCAACGGCGCCGCGGCCTGGTAACGCGCCACGCCCTCCGGCCAGTCCTGCTCCAACCCCTGGCGCCAGATTAGCCCCGGCGCCACGGCGTTGACCCTGATGCCGTAGCGGCCCAGCTCCGCCGCCGCCGCGCGCGTCAGCATCAGCATCCCGGCTTTGGCCGCGCTGTAGTGGCTGTGGTCGGGCGCCGGGTTTTCTGCTTCGATCGAGGTGATGTTGACGATTGCGCCGCCCTCGCCTTGCCGGATCATCTGCCGGGCCACGGCCTGGGTGCAGAGAAAGGCGCTGCGCAGATTGGCGTTGATGACGTCGTCCCATT
>DAISHS010000320.1:0-5131 GCA_036822415.1 Chloroflexota bacterium | reverse complement strand
ATGCTGTCCGATCATTATGACCCCCGCAGCCGCACGCTGCGCCTGTCGCCCGATGTTTACCGCGCCAATTCGATCGCTGCCGTGGGCGTAGCGGCGCATGAAAGCGGCCATGCGTTGCAACATGCCAAAGGCTACTGGCCGCTGCAAATTCGCACGCAGATGGTGCCGACGGTGCAGCTCGGTTCCTGGCTCGGCCCCATCATCTTCATGATTGGCTTTTTCCTCGGCGGCCGCGTCGAAGGCTCGTTGGGCTATTACATCGCGGTGTTCGGCCTGGTGCTCTTTGCCGTTGTTGCTCTTTTTGCCGTAGTCACCTTGCCGGTCGAGCTGGATGCCAGTCGGCGCGCGAAGCAAATCCTGGTGTCGGAAAACATCCTGGATCGCGGTGAAATGGATGGGGTCAACCGCATGTTGAACGCAGCAGCCCTGACCTATGTCGCAGCCGCGGTACAGGCAATTCTCACCCTGCTCTATTACGCCTTTATCTTGTTTGGCAATCGCCGACGTAACTAATCAGAGTCGCCAATTTTTCAGAAAGTTGGTAACTCAATCAGAGTTGCCAACTTTTCAGAAAGTTGGTAACTCTGACGATTGAGAAGAGGGATACTCATGTCGAATTCGAGACGTAATCTTACAGTAGCTATCATTGTCCTGGCCGGTGCACTGCTTTTGCTCTGTATCTGCGCTGTCGGCGCCTGGTTTGCTCTCGCCCCCAACCTGAACAGGGCGAGTTTCCTGCCGGGCTTGCAGCCAACCGCGGCCGTAACCCGCCTGGCGGCTCCGCGCGCCACGGCAACCTCTGCCCCCAGCCAGCCGCGCGCCACGGCGACCCCTTCATCCACAGGCCCGCTTGCGCCAGCCGCTTCGCCAACGGCGCCGGCCGTCCCGGTCGTTCCACCTACCGCGCCGGTCCTGCCCACCCCTGTGCAGGCGCCGGCCGGCTCCGATGTGGAAACGGCCATGTTGACCAATCTATACGAGCGCGTCAACGTCTCGGTGGTCAACATCACGATTTTGGGCAAGGTCGGCGACCTGGTTGATCCGAGTTTGCCGATTCCAACCCCGCAGAATCCTGATGAATTGGTGCCAACCAGTCAAGGCTCCGGCTTTGTGTGGGATACCGAAGGACACATCGTCACCAATGCGCACGTCGTCGAGGGCGCTGAGGGCGTGCGTATTACCTTCGCAGATGGCACTTCGACCACGGCTGAGGTCATTGGCTCCGATCCTGACGCCGATCTGGCCGTTGTCAAGGTTGACCCTGCCACGGCCGCGCTCGTGGCCGTGGCCCGCGGCAGCATGAACGACGTCAAGGTGGGCCAGCGCGTGGCCGCCATTGGCAATCCGTTTGGCTACAACGGCACCCTGACGGTGGGTGTGGTCAGCGCCATTGGCCGCTCCATCTCGTCGCTGACGCAGTTCAACATCCCCAGCGTGATCCAAACAGATGCGCCTATCAACCCCGGCAACTCCGGCGGGCCGCTGCTGAATATGGATGGCGCAGTGATTGGCGTCAATGCGCAGATCGAGACCACGAACGGCGTACGCGCCAATTCGGGTGTCGGCTTCTCCATTCCGATCAGTATTGTAGAACGAGTGGTGCCGGCGCTGATCAGCGAGGGCGTCTATCGCCATGCTTATCTGGGCATCAGCGGCAGCACCTTCAGCCCCTTCTGCGCCGATGTGCTAGGCATTGATCCCACGCTGCGCGGCGCGTACGTGAACGATGTCGCCCAGGGCGGCCCTAGCGACGCCGCCGGCGTGCGCGGCGGCTCACGCGCCATCAACAAGCTCACCTGCCCCGAGATGGCCGGCGGCGACCTCATCACCGCCATCAATGACCAGCCGGTCACTCGCTTCGACGATCTGCTGGTTTACCTGGAGACCTACAGCTCCCCTGGCGACACGATCACCCTGACCGTGCTGCGCGATGGCAAGGAGCAGAAAATCTCGATCGAGCTGGGCCGCCGACCGCAGCGCAGCCAGTAACCTTGTTAGGCTTAGACTTCCGAGGCCTGTCAGGCTTCGGAAGTCTATTTACCCTGGGGCCGCGCCATGATTGACCAGATCGCACATCGCCTAAAGGTTTGGGTTGAGGAGGCTCTCCCCGGGGCGACAGTTACGCTTGATCCACCGGCAGCCGCTCGCAACGGCCAGGGCGTCAGCCTCTATCTTTTTGAGTTGGGGGACGATCCTCCTCTGCGCGGCAGCCAACGCGCCCCCCTGCAAGCCGTTGCTCGCTTCCTGGTCACCACGTGGGCCGCAACGCCCGAGGAAGCCATGCGTCTTTTAGGCGATCTGCTGTTTATCGCCCTGGAGAAGACAGAGTTCCCGGTGGAGTTGACGCCGCTGCCGGCGGCCGCCTGGACATCATTCAACTTACCACCCCAGCCCTCGTTTGTGCTACGCGTTCCCCTGCAAATGACGCGCCCGCAGCCACCCGTGAAGCGAGTGCGCCACCCGCTCGAGGTGACACCGGCGCCGCTGGCCGGCTTGCGCGGCCTGGTAGTTGGCCCTGACGATTTCCCGCTGGCGGATGCCCGCGTGACGGTCGAAGGACTCGATGCCGTCGCCCGCACCGATGCGGGCGGGAATTTTCACCTGGACCTGCTGCCAGCCAGCCCTGCCAGCCAACGCCTGCATGTCTATGCCAAAGGGAAAGAACTGACCGTTGCTACTCCCATCCCCACGGCGGGCAATCTGCCCTTGCTGATCCGTTTTACGTCTTTTGACTGAAAGGAGAAGTCCGTATGCCAAACTATCTGGCGCCTGATATCTATGTCGAGGAGGTCGCCGGCGGCGCCAGGCCCATCGAGGCTGTCGGCGCCAGCACGGCAGGATTCGTCGGTGTTGCTCCCAAAGCCGACGCCCACCTCAATGAGGCCGTCGCCATCAACAACTGGATGCAGTTCGTCAAAGAGTACGTGACTGACGGCAGCGCCAGCACCCATTTATCGAACGCAGTCTACGGCTTTTTCCAAAACGGCGGCGGCCGCTGTTATGTCGTTAACGTTGGCGAGGGCAAACCCATTAGCGGCGGCGGCCGGCAGCGCACGGGGCTTGATATACTCGAACAGGTGGATGAAGTAGCCATCGTCGCGGCGCCCGGCTTCTCCGATGCGGCTGCGTATGACGCGCTCCTGGAACACTGCGAACGACTCGAAGATCGGGTTGCCATTCTCGACGCGCCGGCCCAGGTCACAGACATTGACAGCCTTACCAAGGTGGCGACTGCCGCGGGCGGGGGCGGCGCTAACGCAGGCGCCGGACTGCGCGCGCGACAGTCGGAAAACGGCTACGGCGCGACCTATTTCCCCTGGCTCGTGGTGCGCGATCCCCTTGCGCCTGGCGCGCTGGTCAACGCGCCGCCGTCAGGGCATGTTGCCGGCATCTGGGCGCGCACAGACGCCACGCGCGGGGTGCACAAGGCTCCTGCCAATGCAACGGTGCGCGGCGCGCTCAACCTGACCTATCACGTTTCACGCGCCGAGCAAGCAGTCCTCAATCCGGCGGGAGTCAACTGCATCCGCTTTTTTGGCAGCGAAGGCATCCTGGTGTGGGGCGCACGTACCCTGGCCGCATCGGGTAGCGAGTGGCGCTATCTGAACGTGCGCCGCCTGTTCAACGTGATCAAAGAATCCATCGCCCTCAATACACGCTGGATCGTCTTTGAGCCCAATGACTACACGTTGTGGAAATCAATTCGCCGCGATATCCGCGCCTTCCTCACCGTCCTTTGGCGCGATGGCGCGCTGATGGGGCGCACGCCCGATGAAGCCTTCTTTGTCAAGTGCGATGAGGAGACCAACACGCCCGATGTCATAGATGCTGGCCGTGTGGTGACCCTCATCGGTGTGGCGCCTGTGAAACCGGCCGAATTCATCGTTTTTCGCCTGAGCCAATATGCCAGCGGCAGCGAGACCGAGGTCCAAGGAGGTTGATCTATGTCCAACCAGGTTGATCCTTTTCGTAGTTATAATTTCAAGCTCGATATCGCGGGCCTCACCGAAGCCCATTTCACCGAATGTACTGGACTTGGCGTCAAGGTGGCGACAATCACCTACCGTGAGGCTGGCAACAACCAGGTTGTACGCCACATTCCAGGGCCGGTTGACTACGCGGCCGTGACCTTGCGCTATGGCCTGACCACGTCACGCGAGTTGTGGGACTGGCTGCAAACGGCTGCGCAGGGCCGGGTCGAGCGCAAGAACGTCTCGATCCTCATGCTGGACAGCGAAGGCACGACCGAGGTAATGCGCTGGAACTTGATTGACGCCTGGCCTTCTGAATGGCAGGGCGCCTCTCTTAATGCGCTTTCACGCGAGGTTGCCATCGAGTCATTGACGCTGGTTTACGACACGCTGGAGCGGGCCTAGCCACCCATGACCACGATCGGGCAGTCGCTACGCCATTCCCTGGCGCGTACCCTGCGCCGTGCCGCTTTGCTCTTGGAGCGACTGGCGCTGGGCGTGCAGCCGCCGGCATCCTCTGCTGACACTCCGGTCACGGAGGACGGCGCCGCGGCCGCGCCCGCGGGCGGCTCGTCCGCGCACTGGCTACAGCGCGCGCATCGCCCCCCGCCTGACCACTGGCTGGCCCACATTCGCCGCCAGGCGCCGCATCTCCTGCGCGGGGACGTTTTGAATGACGAAGCCTGGCTCCGCGGAGCGACGCCATCCACGCCACAACCGCACGCGCCCGCGGCCCCGTTACTGCCAGCCTGGTCCGCGCCTGACACGCCCGGCGCAGAACGCCCTTCGCCGAGCGCAGCGCGCGCGCCGACCGCGCCCACCTTGACGCCTGATCGCCGCCCACCCCCCGCGGTTGCTGCCCCATCGCCGCGGCCACGCCTGGCCCCCCAGTTTGCGGAGCGCGCCCTGCGTCTGTATCGCACCGAGATTGCGTCCTCTGATCCGCCAACACGCGGCCCATCTGCGCCAACCCTGGACATTCCCAGCCCAAAGGCGTCAGCGCAACCGGCGCCGCACGCCGCCGATTCGCGGCCCGCGCCGCAGGTCGCGCGGGGGCTGGCGCAGGCCGCGCCCGATGAGACGCTCTCTGCTGCGCGTCGTGCGGCCCACGCGCAGCCGCGCCGGCACGGCCTCTTGACGCCGTCAGCCGCGCCTGGGCC
>DAISHS010000319.1:0-5134 GCA_036822415.1 Chloroflexota bacterium | reverse complement strand
AAGGAACACGCACGTGAAGCGATTGCGCACGTTTCTTGAAATGATTAAGTTCGAGCACACGATCTTTGCCCTGCCCTTTGCCTATCTGGGCATGGTGCTGGCAGCTGGCGGTTGGCCGACGTGGGGGCAGTTCATCTGGATTACCCTGGCCATGGCCTCGGCGCGCACGCTGGCCATGGCCGTCAACCGCGCCGTGGACGCCGCGCTCGACGCGCGCAATCCACGCACGGCGAACCGCGCCATTCCACGCGGCGAGTTCTCGCTGCAGCAAACCTGGCTCTTTGCCGCCATTTCCCTCGCGGTGCTGACCCTGGCGGCGTGGATGCTGAACGCGTTCGTGGTGCGCCTGCTGCCCCTGGCCGTGCTGGCGCTGATCGGTTACAGCTACACCAAGCGCTTCACCTGGCTGAGCCATTTCATCCTGGGGCTTACGGACGGCGCGGCCGCGGCGGGCGCGTGGGCGGCTGTGGCAGGCAACCTGTCTGGCCCGCTGCCCTGGTTGCTCTGGTTTGCCGTTACGGTTTGGATCGGCGGCTTCGACCTGATCTACGCCTGCCAGGATGTGGACTTCGACCGCCGCGAAGGGCTTTATTCGATTCCGGCGCGCTTTGGGGTGGCCGCCGCGCTGCGTCTGGCGCAGCTGTGCCACTTCTTTACGGTGCTGACCTTACTCGTTGTTGGCCTGCTGGCGCCGTTGGGCTGGCCTTACTGGCTAGGCCTGGCGTTGGTGTGCGGCCTGCTGGCTTACGAGCACAGCCTGGTCAGGCCAGATGATCTGAGCAAGGTCAATCTGGCCTTCTTCACGGTCAACGGCTACATCAGCGTGATCGCCTTTGTGGGCACGCTGGCCGCTTTGCTGCTGCGTTAAGAGGCGGCTGTCAAACCCGGTTTACGAAGGCTCAGCGAGAGGTTATCATGACGGTGTTAACCCGCAACGAATTTTACAAATTGAGTCAAGCGTGCCGGGACTATGCGCGGCGGCTGGCAGTGCACGATCAACAGAAAGTGGACCGCCAGCTGTGCCTGGAATGTAACCAGTTTCTGGCGCAGGCGCAGGCGTATGATTTGTTGCGAGACGGGCTGAAGGCTATCCGCCCGGCGCGGCCGTTGACCCGCGGCCTCGTGATGACGGCCTTTTTTATCGTGAGCTTCTTGCTGGCTCTGTTGATTCTGCCCGGCCTGAGCCGGGACGCCATGACGTTCTACTCTATTGCGTGGCCGTTGGTGGCTCTGGGGATTTTCATGGTGCCGCCCTCTTTTTACGGCACCAGTGTGGAACAGATCGAGGGCAAGATACTGCACATAGTTGAGGCTTTACAGGCTATCCTGAACAAGAATCAGCTCGATGTGACCGAAGCGGTCTTTTTTACCATCAAAGAGATGCTGGACGAAGCACACAACGAATTGTACCAGCAGATTTACCTGGCGCATCCGAGACAAATGTAAACAAAAAAATAAACACCAATGAAATGGAGTCATGAGATGATTGTTGCCGAACGAACCACTGAGTTAGCAGACCTGGTCGCCAAAGTGCAAGCCGGCGAGCGCCTGAGCTTCGATGACGGCGTGCGCCTGTTCAACTCGCACGACCTGTTGACCATCGGCCAGATGGCTGACCTGGTCAACACGCGCCTCAATGGCGGGCGCTATGTCTACTTCAATCAGAATCGCCACATCAACCCGACCAACGTGTGCGCGTTTCACTGCAATTTCTGCTCGTTTCGCCGTGACGAAGGCGAGGCGGGCGCGTACACCTGGCATGCGGACGAGATCGTAGAGCATGTACGCGCGGACGCCCTGCCGAACGTGAGCGAATTTCATATCGTGGGCGGATTGCACACCAGCGAACCGTTCGAGTATTACGAGGATTTTCTGGCCGCGCTGAAAAAGGCCTACCCCTGGATTCACCTCAAGGCTTTTACCGCGGTCGAGATTGATTTCTTTGCCCAAATGACCGGCATGAGCCATGAGCAAGTGCTACGGCGCTTGATGGCCGCCGGGCTTGACTCGATGCCTGGCGGAGGCGCCGAAATCTTTCATCCGGAGATTCGGCGCAAGATCTGCCCCGAAAAGGCGGACGGCGACACCTGGCTGGCGATTCACCGCACCGCGCATCAGTTGGGCCTGCGCACGAACGCAACGATGCTGTACGGTCACATCGAAGGGCCAGAGCACCGCGTGGACCATCTCTTGCGCCTGCGCGCGCTGCAGGATGACACCGGCGGCTTCCAGACCTTCATCCCGCTGCGCTTCCACGCGGATAACAACGCGCTCGGTCAGCGCGCCAACTGGACGACGGCGCATGACACCCTGAAAACGCTGGCGGTCAGCCGTATTCTGCTCGACAACTTCGCGCACATCAAGGCCTACTGGATCATGCTGACGCCGCCGATTGCGCAGCTGGCGCTGCACTTCGGCGCGGATGATATTGACGGCACCGTGGTCGAGGAAAAAATCTATCATGAGGCTGGCGCCACGACCGAAGAACAGCTGGACAAATTGGAGCTGATGCGGCTGATTGTGGCGGCTGGCCGCCTGCCCGCGGAGCGCGACACGCTGTACAACATCGTGAAGGTCTACGATCAGCCCATCGAGCAGCTGGAGGCTGAGCTGATCGCGCGGCGCAAGCAGGCGCGCCTGACGGCCAGGCAGGCAAAACGCGGCAACGGCGTTCAGGCGCAGCGTGTCTCCCTGGTGGAGCAAACCGCGGCGTAGGAGTCTCGTGGGGGCTTCAATTTGTCATCACCGCTTTTTTCACAGAAGAAGTGGATCGAAGGAGCGCTATATGGAAGCATCAGTATCGGTAGACTATGATGAGGAAGCCGATGTCCTCTACATCAGTCTGCAGCGGCCTCAGAAGGCGACTAACACCGTCATGACCGATGATGGCATGCTTCTTCGTTATCGCGGACAGCAACTTGTTGGCATCACGATTCTAGACGCTTCAATACGGTCATCTGCGGCATGAATGGCGATCTGGGTTTTGAGAGAGTTGCTCAAGAACGAAATCGAGAAAGTCCGAGATGACTACCTCGACTTGCTGTACCAGATTATTCGAGTGTTCGAGCGGCCAGCCAGCGCGACAACGTCAGTGGCATTGCAGAGCGAGCAATTACGCGTGTCAGAGGAACGGGCCGAATGGCGCCGTTTTGTGCAGCGCACCTTCGGCGCGTTTGCCGATGACCCGATCAAATATGAAGACTGGCAAGCATGAAAGTATGAGGCGTACAACGAAGTACGAGAGGTGTTGATATGACTTTGACGATTGGCGTCATTGACTATTTGAATGTGCAGCCGGTCTATTACCGCCTGCAGGAACGCCTGGTCGGGCGCGATGTGCGCTTTGTTTATGGCGTGCCCACCGCGCTCAACCGCATGTTGATCGAGGGCGAGATTGACCTGGCGCCGATCTCGGCCATCGAAACCGCGCGCCATGCCGATCAGTTGGCGGTGATCCCAGATTTGGGCATTGCCACGCTCGGCGCAGTCAAGACGGTGCTGCTTTTTAGCTGGATGCCCGATCCGGCCGAACTCGATGGCTGCACGGTCGCTTTGACTGATCACTCGGCCACCAGCGTCGAATTGCTCAAGGCGCTGTGCCGGGAACGCTACGGCATCGCGCCGCGCTGGCGGGTCACACCGCAGAATTTGGAAGAGATGCTGACCCGGGCCTCTGGCGCGTTGCTCATCGGCGACGAGGCGCTGATCGAAGGCTCGTTGCACCGCGGCGTCGCACGGCGCGGCGTGCCCCATGTGTTCGACCTGGGCGATGAGTGGCTGAAATGGACGGGGCTGCCATTCGTTTTTGCCCTTTGGTCCGTGCGCCGTGATCGCCTGGACGACCTGGCGGCCAGCGGCATCGTCCCCGCGCTGCATGCCGCCAAAGCAGAGGGCCTTCAGCACCTGGAGGCCATTGCCCAGGGCTATGCGCCGCGCCTGAACCTGCCGCCGGGACTGTTGACCAAATACCTGCGCGATCTGCGCTACGACCTGAGCGGTTGGGACCTGGCGGGTCTTGATCGTTTCCTGCGCGTGGCCTTGCCCGCCCAGTCGCCCGACGCCCTGCTCGCCTGGCAAGACGCAACGCACACCCTGGCCCCGCTCTTTGCCGCCGCACAGGTACCCGCCCTGGCCTAACGCCCGCGCCCCCAAGGCCCATCAAAGGAGTGTCATGCCTCGTTTGCCAGACTTGAGCGCGCTGCCCCCGTGTCCGGCGCTGTTGGCCGACCGCTTCAACACGCTGCGTTTCGATCAAGCGCAGCAGGCGGTGATCCTGCTCGACCGCCGCGTCTACCCCTTCCGCGTCGAGTACGTGACCTGTCGCAGCGTCGCAGAGACGGCGCAGGCCATCGAGCAGATGGTCGTGCAGGGAGGGCCGCCGCTGGCCTATGCCGCGGGCCTGGGGCTGGCGCTGGCCGGGCCGGGCCTGACCGATCTGCGTCTGGCCGCGGCCCGCCTGCTGGCCACGCGCCCCACGGCCGACGACCTGCACACCCTGGCGCCGCAAGCGCTGCAACGCGCTGAAGCGGCGCTGCTGGCAGGCCAGGATGCGCAGGCTGCCATCCTGGCTTTCGTCAACAGTGAGATCGAGCGCGGCAACCGCGTCAGTCAGCAGTGCGGCGCGCAGGCCGCCGCCCTGTTGCGCGATGGCGACCGCATTTTGACGCACTGCCTGGCCGGCGCGGCGCTGTGCTGGATGCTGTGGATTGCCAAACAACAGGGCAAGCAGGTGACGCTGATTCCCACGGAAACCCGCCCCTATCTGCAAGGCGCCCGCCTGACCGCCCAGTGCGCCGTCGAGATGGGCATCCCGGTGCGGTTGATCACCGATGGCATGCCGGCCCACCTGATGAGCCAGGGGCAGATTGACAAATTCATCTGCGCGGCCGATCGCATCACGCTGGACGGGCACATCACCAACAAGGTGGGCACGCTGCACAACGCCATCGCCGCGCACTACTACGGCGTTCCGTTCTATGTCCTGGGTTACGATGGGCCTGACCCGCAGACGCCCAGCGCCGACGCCATCGTCATCGAGCAGCGCGACCCGCGCGAGGTGTTCTATGCGCGGGGGCGCGAGGGCAGCGTCCGCACCGCGGTCGAAGGTATTGACGGATACTACCCAGCCTTCGAC
>DAISHS010000318.1:0-5141 GCA_036822415.1 Chloroflexota bacterium | reverse complement strand
CAGATGTCCGGCAATGTCTTGTAAATCGGGCAGCCCCTGGGTCAGGTCGGGCAGCATGGATTGCGCCGATAGGGTAAAAATGAGCGCAGCCCAGGCCACAACGGCAAGCCATGCGGCTGCGCTCGCGCCGCGTCGATGAGTCATAACACCACGTCACGAAACAAGATGAGCCTTAAAGCAGGCGCTGCACCAGCCGATCCCAGAGAAATGCGTCCGCCATACGTCGGGCCGCTTCTTGCCCCAGGGCGCGGGCGTGCTGGCGATCGCTGAGCAAGCGGCAGAGCGCCTGCACCGTCAGTTCATCGGCCCCAGGCTGGATCAACAGCCCGTTCAGGCCTGACGCCACGTAGGTCGCAGCCTCACCCACGTCGTCGGCCACCAGCGGCAAGCCGGCGGCCAGGATCTCCGCCAGCTTGACCGAACAGCGCGCCCGATTGACCGCCGTGTCGGCGAACGGCGCCCAGGCCACGTCAGCGGCCGCCAGCACGCCTGGCAGGGCAAGCGCCGGCGTCCAACCGAGGACGAGTAAGGATGCTTGCAGCCCGGCGGCCGCGGCCAACGTACGCAGCGCGTGGGCCGCGGAAACCGCCCCGGGGCCGGGGAAGCGCCCGCCCGGCGTCTCATCGCCAACAACCATCAGGCGCGCCCCAGGCGCGCGTTGCACCACCTGCGCCCAGATGCGTACGACGCGGGCGGGCGTCACTTCCACGAAACGAGTGTAGAGGAGAAGCGTGGGCGGGCCG
Source organism: Chloroflexota bacterium (assembly GCA_036822415.1). Lineage (GTDB taxonomy): Bacteria > Chloroflexota > Anaerolineae > SSC4 > Amarolineaceae > Amarolinea. The sequence continues at coordinate 4,398 of DAISHS010000318.1, read as the reverse complement.
CGGCGCACGGCCCGCGCGCCACGGTGGACCTGAGCGTCCTCTACGCCGTTGGGCAAATGAATCACGTGCGCAGGATCCGTGCGCAGACCGCTGGCATAGGCCCTTAGCCAACGGCTGGCCGTGGTGACCCGATCAGCGTGCGTCAGGCACCACGGCTCCTGCCAGGCAAACAGCATCGCCAGCAACCGCCGGTAGGCCAGGCGTTCGTTCCAGCCGGCTTCCCAGTCATCGGCGTCGAGCCACAGCTGGCCGCGCCAGCCGCCCAGCCGCCGCTGCCACCACAGACACCAGAGCGCCAGGCCGCTGTAGCCCTTGGGTTTGAACGCGTAAACCACCGCCGGTCGCCGCCGCCAGATAGCGATCAGCAGGCGCAGCAGGATCGCCAGCGGGCCGCCGGCGACGCGCACCTGCACCACCTCGACGCCGCCTATCCAGACCCTGCGACCCGCGTCAGCCGGGCAGTCCCAGGGCGGCGCCAGCAGCGTCACCGTATGGCCCTGCCGCGCCAGCGCCTGCGCCAGCGGCAGCGCCCGCCGGCTCAGCGTCCCCTTCGGCCGCAGTCCAAACGTGCCCACGAAGACGAAATGCTGAATTCTGAATGTTGAATGTTGAACGTCCGCCTCTGCCCCCGGCATTTCACCTCTTCTACTCCTCGTTCATCGTTCCTCATTCATCGTTCATCGTTCACCATTCATCGTTCACCATTCATCGTTCCTCGTTCACCATTCATCGTTCATCATTCATCGTTCCGCTGCAGTGCGCGCCCGCCCTCCTGCAGGGCCGTGCCCAGGTGGTCGAGGTCTTGGCCGGCGCTTTGCAGGGTGGTGCGCAGCGCGCGCAGATGGGCGGCGCTGGCGTCGAGCGCACGGCCCGCGTCACGCAGGCTGCCGGCCGCGGCTTCCAGTTCATGGTCCACGGCGCCAAAGGGGCGCATGGTGGTGGGTTTGAGGCCCGTCACCACGTCAATGCCCAGAATCTTTGTCGTCGTTGGTTCGATGACAGGAATGGCAACCTGGTTGAGGAAATTGCCGGCCGACTCCAGCTGCCCGGCCACCGCATCCAACTCCTGGTTGCAGCTCGCGACCGCGGCCGAGACCGCTTCCAGCATCCCCTGGACGCTGGTGGCTACTGCGCCGTCGAAAGCCTGACCGGCGCGCACGGCGCTCTCCCCGCCAACAACCAGGGTCTCGCCGACTGCGGTCAGGCTGCGCGGCAGCGTCTCCAGGAACGGCGCCAACTGATCGCCCCACTGCCAAAAGGCCTTGAGCGTGCGCCAAAAACCACTGAAACTTCCCATCGTTTACTCTCCTCTGAAAACAGGGCGTTGTGCTTGTTACTCCACCGTCACGCTCTTGGCCAGGTTGCGGGGCTGATCCACGTCGCAGCCGCGCCAGACAGCCATGTGGTAAGCCAGCAGCTGCAGGGGCAGGACGCTGAGAATCGGCGTCAGCAGCGGCGTAGTCGGCGGCACATAGAGCACGTGATCGGCCTTGGTTTTGATAAATTCGTCGCCCTCGGTCGCTACGGCAATGACGATGCCATTGCGCGCCTTGACCTGCTCGATCTGGCTGATCATCTTATCGTAAACCGGATCCTGCACAGCAATCGTCACCACCGGCATCCGCTCATCAATCAGGGCAATTGGCCCGTGCTTCATCTCGCCGGCCGGGTAGCCTTCGGCGTGGATGTAGCTGATTTCCTTGAGCTTGAGCGCGCCTTCCAGCGCAATCGGGTAGTTGATGCCGCGGCCCAGGAAAAGAAAATTGTTGTAGTCATGAAAACGCTGCGCCAGCTGCTCGTAGTGATGCTGCTGCGTCATGTCGAGGATACGGCCGGCCAGGGCCGGCAGGCGCGCCAGATCGTCCAGCAGCTGGCGGCGGCGCTGTCCACTCAACGCGCCGCGCAAGGCGCCGAGGTGAATGGCAAGCAGATACTGATCAACCAGCGAAGCGGTGAACGCCTTGGTGGAAGCAACGCCAATCTCTGGTCCCACCTGCATCGTGACGATGCTGTCGGCCAGCCGCGCGGCCTGACTGCCTATCACATTGACAATGGAAGTGAGGTGCGCGCCTTTGGCGCGCGCTTCTTCCATGGCAGCCAGGGTGTCCACCGTTTCGCCCGACTGGGTGATGGCGATGAACAGGGTTTTGTCATCCACCACGGGGTTACGATAGCGGAACTCAGAGCCATAATCGACGCGCATCGGCAGGTGAGCCAGCTCCTCGAACATGAACTGTCCCACCAGGCCGGCATAGTGAGACGTGCCGCAGGCGACCGTGATGATTTGCGAGAGCGCCCGCGCCTGCGCCGCGGTCAGCGCAACCTGGTCGAGTTCCACCTCGCCCAGGCTAAAATCGACGCGGCCGCGAATCGTATCGGTCAACGTTTGGGCCTGCTCGTAGATTTCCTTCTGCATGAAGTGCCGATACTCGCCTTTGGCCGCCGACACCGGATCCCAGGCCACGGTGTGAATCTGCGGCGTCAAGGGCGCGTTATCCAGGCCAAAGAAATGCGCATCGTACTGCGTCACCACGGCCATCTGGTGTGATTCCAGGAAGGCAAGGCGCCGCGTATGTTCCAGGATAGCCGGCATGTCAGAGGCAATGAACATCTCGCCATCGCCATAGCCGATGGTGACGCCGCCCGCGTTGCCCAACCGCGCGGTGATCAGCCGATCTGGCTCGCGGCTGCTGAGAACCACGACCGCGCTTGGCCCGCGCAGGTGCGCCAGCGCCAGACGCGTGGCCTCGGCCAGATCACGGCCATCCTGGTAGTAGAGGCTGATGAGGTGAACGATGACTTCGGTATCCGTATCGGAGCGGAATTCGACGCCTTCCGCTTCCAGCTCGGCCCGCAGCTCGCGGAAGTTCTCGACGATGCCATTTTGCACCACGACGATGTCACCGTCGCGGCTGGGATGAGGATGCGCGTTGCGCCGGCTGGGCTTGCCGTGCGTAGCCCAGCGCGTATGCCCCAGCGCTACATGACCGTCGGCCGGCTGCGCCTGCAGCATCTCGATCAAGCCGCTCAGCTTACCAACCTCGCGCCGAATTTCGACATGACCATCGCTGATGACCGCCAGGCCAGCCGAATCATACCCGCGATACTCCAGCCGCTTCAGGCCTTCGATGACGAGCGGCGTCGCCGCGCGCGGGCCTACATAGCCAACAATTCCACACATGGTGAGAGTCCTCCTGAATGTAACGTGCACAACGTGCGCTGACTCGCCGAGGCCAATGACCCTGGCGAGTTCGATAGCCACTGCGCTTCCCTTTTGTGTCCAGCGTTGCCGCTGGGGTTTGTGTGGGTACGCAACGGATTACAGGAGGAAAGAATCCTGGCCAGCTTCGTAGTGGTTGAAGCCAGGCCACAGGGCCGTGGTAAGGCCCAGGAGGCATCCGCTGATCTTTCGATTTTCCCAGGTCATGCCGACCCGGTTAGCTCCCCCTTGCGAGAGAGAACCTCTTCCTCGTCAACTGCGCCACGCGGGGCGCGGCGCAGTCCATGCGCTCTCTTTCCTTCGTTTAGCAAATAAGTCGTTCGTTCGCCAGGCGCCTCCTGAGGGGAGCGATTATGTTTTTCATTATAACTATAAACCGTATAACTGCAAACCATGCCAGGCGCGCCTGGCCGCTCAGCGCAACTCACCCAAGCAGGCGGTGTTATCTTATAGCAACATGAGCACAAAGGAAACATTGCAATGTCAGCGTTGATGGTGGTAGCAGCAGCCGTGATTGGCTATCTGTTCGGCTCGATTCCTGTGGGGTACCTGGTGGTGCGGGCCACGAGCGGCGTGGATGTGCGCAGCGTGGGCAGCGGCAGAACCGGCGGCACCAATGCCATGCGTGCCGGTGGTTTGGGCGCCGGCGTCATGACCGCGATCGGCGATATGCTCAAAGGCCTGATTGCGGTTGTCATCATGCGCTGGCTCAGCGGCGGCGTGCCCGAAATCGAAGCGCTTGCCGGCCTGGGCGCGGTGGCCGGCCACAACTGGTCGGTCTTCATGGGTTTCAAGGGCGGGGCTGGCACTGCGCCCAACATCGGCGCGTGCATTGTGTTTTGGCCGCTTTCAGCCTTGTGGCTGGTGCCGATGGTGCCGCTCGGCGTCTTCGTCGTCGGGTACGCCTCCGTCACCTCGCTGGTCATTGCCGCGGTGATTCCCATCACCCTGGCGCTGCGCGCAGCCGCGGGCCTGACCTCCTGGGTCTACGTTTGGTACGGCGTCGCCGCCGCGCTGCTCGTCGTCCTGGCGCTGCGTCCCAACATCAAGCGCCTGCTCAACGGCACCGAACCGCGCGCGCCGCGCCCAGGGCGGCGCGCACAGCCAGCAACCGAACCTAAATCTCATTGATTCATCCGGCGTCAGAGCCACACCAGCGCGAGGATGACGATCCAGGT
>DAISHS010000317.1:3138-5144 GCA_036822415.1 Chloroflexota bacterium | reverse complement strand
GCCAGGGCGGTGACGTGCACGCGCGCAGGCGGAATATGCAGATGCGTGATGATGTCCGCGCGTGAGGCCAGCGAATCGGTCACGACCAGGCGCGCGCGCTGGGCCGTGCGGCTGACCAGCCAGGTGTAGGCGCGCGCCAGCAGCCCGCCGCGGTAGGCAGGCAGCAGCAGCGGAATCAGGTCATGAATGGTGACAACGACCGGGCACGGCGCCCACCACGGCGCGGCCCAGTACGGCACATGGGCCAGGTCTGCGCGCCATTGACGGCAGGCGCGGCTAAAACCGACCTGCTCGAACCAGAGCTTGCGCAAATTTTCGTTGCGCAGCCAGGCGGGCGGCTCGCTCACGATGACCTGCCAGCCCGGCGGCGCAGTCGCCGCGGCCAACGGCTGCGGCGTCGCCAACGCCCAGGCGGTTGCCGGCGCGGCCTGCGGCAGCTGCGCCGCCAGCTGCTGCACATACTGCCCGCTGCCGGTCGTTTCCTGGCCCCAAAACCAACCGTTGAGAAGAACGCGTGCCGGCAGATCGGCGTCCGCGATGCGGTCGTTCATGGTATCCCCTCCGGCATGGGCAGCGCCCCCGTCAAGTCAACCCAGACGCCGCCCGTTGCGCGTTGCAGTTCCGCCGGCGTCAGCCGCAGCATCGTGCGATCATCGCCGCCCCCGCCGTAGATGACCTCCTCACGCGCCACGGAGCGGTCAAGCAGAATCGGCACGCGCGTGGCGTGTCCAAAAGGGGGAACGCCGCCCACGGGGTACCCCAGGCAGCGCAGCACGGTCTCAGATGCAGCCAGTTTGATCTGCTTTTTGCCCACGCCCAAACGCGCGGCCAGGGCGCGGCGATCAACCTGAACATCGCCCGCGCTGATGACCATGAGCAGCGCCCCGTGAATCTCGAACAGCAGCGACTTGATGATTTGCGCGCGGGTGACGCCCAGCGCCGCCGCGGCCGCCGGCGCGGTGGGCGTATCCACGGCCATCGGGATCAGATCGGCGGCAATGCCTGCCTGGCGGATGAATTGCGCCAGGTCGAGCGGTGTCAGAAAGGGAGGCGCCATGTCAGATGTGCGCGCCGCTTTCAACCCAGGCGTCGGCCATGCGGCGGTCATCTTCCAGGCGCAGCTGCTGCACCACGTTCTCCAGCGCCATGACCCGCACCCCCATCTCACGCAGCAGATCCATCGTCGGATCTGGCAGGCGATTGTGCTGTAAATCTTCGTGCACCAGTTCGGGCAGCGGGTCGGCGTTGCGTCCGCGTACCCGGCCGGGAACGCCCGACACCACCGAATTGGGCGGCACATCTTTGACCACGACCGAATTGGCCCCCACGCGGCTGTGCGCGCCGATGCGAATCGGGCCTAGAATTTGCGCGCCGGCGCCCACCACCACATGATCCTCCAACGTCGGGTGGCGTTTGATTTTTTCCCAGCTGACGCCGCCCAGGGTGACGTTGTGATAGAGGGTGACATCGTGACCGATCTCAGCCGTCTCGCCGATGACCGTGCCCATGCCGTGGTCAACGAAGAATCCGGGGCCGATCTGCGCGCCAGGGTGAATCTCGATGCCGGTCAGGGCACGCGAGATGTGACTGACGCCGCGGGCCAGCAGCCGGCGTCGGCGCTGCCAAAGCCAGTGCGCCGCGCGATGCATCCACACGGCATGCAGCCCTGGGTAGAACAGGATCACCTCAGCCGTGCTGCGCGCCGCCGGATCGCGGGCGAAAATCACCTGAATATCGTGGCGAAGTGTTTCCAGCATTGTTTTCTCCTCGCCTCCCGCGCCGCCGGGGAAACCCTGATTTCTCGAAGCAATCGGATTTCCCGCGGCGAACCGGGGTTTCTTACTGCAAGTCAGCGAACAGGACGGAGCTGAGGTAACGCTCGCCGTAGGAGGCGACGATCGCCAGGATGCGCTTGCCGGCGTTTTCCGGGCGCCGCGCCAGGCTGACCGCAGCATGAACTGCCGCGCCGGAGCTGATGCCGACGAGCAGCCCTTCTTCCTGGGGCA
>DAISHS010000317.1:0-3038 GCA_036822415.1 Chloroflexota bacterium | reverse complement strand
ACGCCGGAGACAAAAATGTCCAGCTGGCCGTCGGTGTCACGCCAGATCTCCTCGGCCGTGGTAAGACGATGAATCTCCGGGTTGGCTGGATTGTCGAACTGCTGCAGCATGACGTAGCGCACATTCGAGGCCAGGATTTCCTGCGCCTTGCGGATCGCCCCGCGCATCCCTTCGGCGCCAGGCGTCAGGATCAACTCGGCGCCAAAGGCCTGCAGCAGCTTGCGCCGCTCCAGGCTCATGGTGTCGGGCATCACCAACAGGCAGTGATAGCCTTTGGCCGCAGCCACCAACGCCAGGCCGATGCCGGTGTTGCCGCTGGTAGGCTCCACCAGAACGGTGTCCGGCCCAATCTGGCCGAGTTTCTCCGCCGCTTCGATCATATTCTTAGCAATGCGGTCTTTGACGCTGGCGCCGGGGTTGAAGAATTCCAGCTTAACCAACACATCGGCCGGCGCGCCTTGCGTCACCTTGTGTAAGCGCAGGAGGGGGGTGTTGCCAATGAGTTCAGTGACATTGTCGGCAATTTTTGACATGATTCAGGCTCCTCTCGTTTCATGCATTTAGGGTCAAATAAAAAAGACTCACCGGGCCAATGGCCGTGCGGATGAGTCCCTGTCTCTTCGTCGGACAAACTGCCGTCCTTGCAGGAGGACAGCCTGTCAACTACTTGTGAAGTGATGTGGAAATGTTAGTTTCGTTCCTGCGTCACACGACTCACCGCTCGCACGCAACAATAGCGGGGTGCCCGGCCATGACCGGCGCACGCCCGCTTACAACACGAGCAGGTCAGCACACAAAGCGCAAGATGACTGTTGAACATTGAACGAAGTGTAGCCAAAAGAAAGCGATTTGTCAAATCGCCTTAACGGGCCAGGGGCCAGCAAGCCTTGCCTTCAGCGGCCACGGTCTTTGCAAGACGGGGTCGCGAAAAAATTTGGGTTTCTTGCCGCGCCCTGTCCATTCATGCTAAAATATAGATCATTGAACGTCATGACCAGACAAGATCACCGGTCCAATGGACCGAGGAGAACAATCTATATGACTCAGCCGCCTGCAGAGCTGACCGCCGCGCAATTGCGTCGCCGTATGCAACTGACCAGCCTTCCCTTTACGACAACGGCCGACGCGCCTGAACTAAACGAAATCATCGGCCAGGAACGGGCTACCCGCGCCATTGAATTTGGCATCGAGATTCCCTACCAGGGTTATAACATCTTTGCCATGGGGCCGGTGGGCGCGGGCAAAACCACCATCATTACCGGTTTTTTGGAGCGCAAAGCGCAAACGCGCAGCGTGCCCTCGGATTGGGGCTATGTCCATAACTTCAATGATCCTGATCGCCCCGAAGCTCTGCGCCTGCCGCCAGGCGGCGGCGCGCGCCTGCGTGACGACATTGACCAGCTGCTGAACCAGGTGTCGGATACGCTCATCAAGGCTTTTGCCAGCGAGCAGTACGCTGAACACCGCAACGCCCTGGTGCGCCAGCTGGAGCAACAACGTAACGACCGCCTGCATCAGCTCGATCAGTTTGCACGCGAGCAAGGTTTTACGCTCCTGCGCCTGCCCATGGGGCTGATGATCGCGCCGCTGAAGGACGGCCAGGCCATGACCCAGGAGCAATTCGAGGCCCTGAGCGAGGAAGAAAAGCAGGTCTTTCGTACACGCGAGCCGGCGCTGCAAGAAGCCCTGGAGCGTACGATGCGTCATGTGCAGGAGCTCAACGAAGAAGCCCAGGTCAGCCTGGCCAACCTCGATCGTGAAATTGCCGCCGTGACCACCAGGTCGCTTTTCGATAAAGCAGCGGAGATGTACGCAGCCTGGCCGGAAATCAGCGAGTTCCTGAGCCGCGTCCACACCCACATCAGTGAACATACCGATGATCTGAAACGCCCGGCGGAGGCGGAGGGGGAGTCGGAGGACAAGCAGGGCGACGAAGGCGAGGGGGCGGCGAACGCCCCGCCTTCGCTTTGGTTCCGCCCCACAGCCGGCACCCCCTACGATCGTTACCGCCTGAACGTCATTGTTGATAACAGCGGGCTGCAAGGCGCGCCCGTGGTGCTGGAGACCAACCCCACCTACCTCAACCTGATCGGGCGCGTCGAGATGCGCGCCGAGTACGGCACGCTCGTGACCGATTTCCGCCACATCAAGGCCGGCGCCCTGCACCGGGCCAACGGCGGCTACCTGGTGCTTGACGCCCGCAGCCTTTTGCGCCAACCCCTGGCCTGGGAGGCGCTCAAGCAGGCGCTGCGCAACCAGCGCATCCGCATCGAAGAGATGGGTCAGCAGATGGGCGTCTTAGCCACGGCCAGCCTGGCGCCGGAGCCGATTCCGCTGGAAGTCAAAGTCGTCTTGATTGGCGATCCGATGACCTACTACATGCTGTATGAGTACGATGAGCAGTTCGAGAAGCTGTTCAAGGTGCGCGCCGATTTCGCCGTGGAAATGGCCTGGACAGACGAGAATGAGCAAAAGATAGCGCAGTTCATCCGCAATCGCTGTGAAGAGGAGAAGCTGCCGCACTTCGACCTCAGCGCGGTGAGCAAGGTCATCGAGTACAGCGCGCGCCTGGTGGAAGACCAGCGCAAGCTGACCACGCGCTTTGCGCATGTCACCGACATTGTGCGCGAAGCCGCCTTCTGGGCGCAGCGCGCCGGCCACGCCCTGGTCATCGGCGATGACGTGGATAAGGCGATCAACGAGCGCACCTATCGCTCCAACCAGTTCGAAGAACGGCTGCGTGAGATGATCGCGGACGGCAAGATCATGATTGCCACGGACGGCGCGGTCGTTGGCCAGATCAACGGCCTGGCCGTCCTGCAGCTGGGCGACTACAGCTTCGGCCGGCCGAGTCGGATCACCGCACGCACCTACGAGGGCCGCACTGGCCTCATCAGCATTGAGCGCGAGGCCCGCATGAGCGGCCGCATCCATGACAAGGGCACCTTGATCATCAGCGGTTTGTTGGGCGGCCGCTATGCGCAGGATAAGCCGCTGAGCTTGAGCGCCAGCATTACGTTCGAACAGGCCTATGACAG
>DAISHS010000316.1:2159-5170 GCA_036822415.1 Chloroflexota bacterium | reverse complement strand
GCGGCAATTTTGACCGCACGCCGCAGCACACGCAGCAGCGAGGAGGGATCAACCACCATCGTCGCCCACTTGGTGACCGGTTCAGCAAACGCCACCAGATCGCCGGCCATCTGAGCATCGAGATTCTGATAGCGGATGCCGGCGTCGCCTCCAATTACAACCAATGGGGAATGTCCACGTTTGGCCTGGTAAAGGGCGCCAATGGCATTGCCAACCCCCGGCGTGCTGTGCAGCTGAACCAGGGTCGGCTTTTGCGTGGCGCGTGCGTAGCCATCAGCCATCGTCACCGCCACGCTCTCCTGCAGGGTCAGGATGTACTTCATGGCAGGATATTCAGCCAGCGCATCGAGGAACCCTTGCTCTACGGTGCCCGGGTTGCCAAACATCATGTGCATCCCATCAGCCAGGAATTGCTCGATGATGGCGAAGCGCCCTGTCTTTTGTGTCATACGTCGCCTCATGAAACTTGTTAGCGTCGCGCAAGCGGAAGTTGCCCTGTCAGCAGGCAACTCCCGCTCTATGGCGCGTTTGGCGCCTGATGGCGCTCAAGATAGATCAATGACAGGCGCCTCAACGATGGCCTGCGCGCGCAGGAAACGTTGGGGCCAGTCACTGGCCCGAAAGAATAGCGCACAAGCTGGTTTTACCAGCCGTAACGGCGCAGGCCGTTTTCCAGCACTTCGATCATCAATTCGCCGACGAGGCGCGAATCCTGCGTCGAACGGCCGGTGAGGAAGGGATAGTCCAGGATCGTGGAGATGGTATGGCCGACGCCGCCATGGTACTGGCCATTGGGGCCGACCGCATCGCGCAGGATGTACTCCAGCGGGTAGAAAGGCGGGCCAAAATTCGCAGACGTGTTCATCGGTTTGCCGTCGTAGTCGTACATCTGGGCAAAGCCGGTGAAGTCCTTGTAGTCGTATTCGCGGGCATGGCCGGTGACATGCTTGCCCCAGATGATGCTCTTGCGCTCAGTCCAATCGCGGGCGAAGGCCAGGCAGGTCACGCAGTAACATTCGGCGGCGATGAGCTTGCCCTGCGCCAGGAATCCGAGGATCACGTCGTGCAGGCGCTCGTTGTTCACCATGTCAACCATGGGGCCGCTGCCGCCCGGCAGCAGGAGCGCATCGTACTTTTCCAGGTCTTTCCAGCACTCGGCGCGCTTGTTGTAATAGGCCTCGAGCTCGTGCCCGAAGTTGGGGCTATTGAAGAACGGCATCGCCGGGAACCACGTGGACAGGTTGATGGGAGTGCTCAACAGGTCCGATCCGTGGATCTCTCGCGTCCGGGTGGCGTAGTGCTCGTCAGTCACGACCTTATCCAGCGGCGGATCGAGGTACCCCGGCTCCATGCTGGGCGGCAGCGCGGGTGGTTTCCTGCCTTTGGCTGTCACGAAGTCCATCTGATAGCCGCGTGCGGCCAGCACGTCGTAAGGGCCGACCAACTCTTCGCCCCAATAACCCCATTCAGACAAAACGACCAGAATCTTCTTAGACATGGACCATTCTCCTTATTTTGTTTGACGATCACACCTGACAAGCATCGGCGCTTCGGGCCAATGACGCCCTCCACGCAATGAGACATCAGACGATGGGCACGGTAGCCGACAGCGGCAACCGTCTGCATCCCCGCCAACTGTCACATAACCTACATGCGTTCAACACATGACGTGATACACTCTATAGTCATTCCCTAGAGAGCGTTGTAGACTAATTTTCTTACGGGAAAGAGCTCGCTTACAGGGGACATGGTTGACAATGTGAGGTGGATGATGCTCAAGTCAAAAAATTATCCTACTCGTCTAGTGTAACACGCTGCCGTCAAAAGAACGTCAAAAGACGGCGTTCGCATGAGATTGATTGCCTCAAAATCCCGAAAACTTGATTAAACCTTTTTAATGACATGGCCGATTTTGCCCTTTTTCTGCTAGGATCGTTTCAGGCTCGGCTCAACGAAGAGTCGGCGGTTAGATTTGAGTACGACAAGCTGCGCGCGCTGCTGGCTTATTTGAGCTTGGAAGCGAAACTGCCGCTGCGGCGCGACGCGCTGGCTGGTTTTTTTTGGCCCGAACGGCCAGAAAGCGCGGCGCGTCAAAATCTGCGGCAGGCTCTGTCGAACCTGCGCCATCTACTCCAGGACGACCTGCGCCCTCTACCCTTTTTTCATTTGACGCGTGAAACGGTTCAATTTACGAACGCTGATCATGCCTGGCTCGATGTCAGTTTGTTCGATTCGCTGCTCAACGCCTGTCAGCTTCACGATCATCTCAGTCTTGAGACCTGCACCACGTGCGCGGGGCGCTTACAAGAGGCCTTGCAGCTCTATCGCGGCGAATTTCTGGAGGGCTTTTTTCTCGATGACAGCAGCGCGTTTGAGGAGTGGGCGGAGAAAAAGCGCCGTCACTATCATCGGCAAACATTGGGGATGCTGCGCACCCTGGCGCTCTTTTATCAGCGGCAAGGGAACTATGAGCAGTCTTTGGCCCTGGCCTGGCGCGAGTTAGGAATGGAAGCGTGGCGCGAGGAAGCCCATCGTCACATCATGCACACATTGGCCCTCAGCGGCCAGCGCGACGCGGCCCTGGCTCACTTCGAAACCTGCCGCCGCATGATCGAAGACGAATTAGGGGTGCCTCCCAGCAAGGAAACGATGGCGCTGTACGAGCGCATTCGCAGCCAGGGGACTCTCAGCTCGCGTCGCGAGCCTATTTCAGTGCCCTTGTGGCTCGTCTCTTCCGCGCAGCCACTGGGCATCGGCGGATCAACACTGCCCACACAACTGACGCCATTTGTCGGGCGGGCGACCGAATTAGCTGCGTTGGCCGAGCGCTTGCAAAATCCCGCCTGCCGCCTGTTGACCCTGGTTGGCCCAGGCGGCATTGGCAAGACGCGCCTGGCGCTGGAATTGGCCGCGCGGCAGGCCCCTCATTACCGCGATGGTGTGTTTGTGGCCGCGCTGGCGCCTGTCCACGCGCCCGCCCATTTGGGAGCCGCCCTGGCCGATGTCTTCCA
>DAISHS010000316.1:0-2059 GCA_036822415.1 Chloroflexota bacterium | reverse complement strand
TGGCGCCTGTCCACGCGCCCGCCCATTTGGGAGCCGCCCTGGCCGATGTCTTCCATCTCATTTTTTACGGCCACGAAGCGCCAGAAACGCAAATTTTGCATTACCTGCGCGACAAGCAAATGCTCCTGGTTCTGGACGACTTCGAACACCTGATGGAGACCAGCAGTTTTATTATCCAAATGCTGCAGGCTGCGCCAGGACTAAAAATCGTGGTCACCTCGCGAGAACGCTTGCAGCTACAGGCCGAATGGATTTTTGATGTCGGCGGAATGCAAATCCCAACCGGTCATCTGAATGGCGCGACCTCAGATTACGACGCCGTGCGTCTGTTCGTAGCCAGGGCAGCTCAAATTCGCGCAGGATTCAGCTTGACCGATCAGGTCAAGACGCCCATCGTGCGCATCTGTCACCAGGTGCATGGGATTCCCCTGGGCATCGAGCTGGCCGCGGCCTGGGTGCGTGATTTTTCCTGCGCTGAAATTGCGGAGCGTATCGAGCGCAACCTCGATTTCTTGCACACCAGTATGCGCGATGTCCCCATCCGCCACCGCAGCCTGCGCGCGGTGTTCGATCACAGCTGGAAACTGCTCACCGCCGAAGAGCAACGCGTCCTGCGTCGCCTGACCGTGTTCGACGGCGCGATCAGTCAACAGGCCGCCCTGTATGTGGCCGGCGCCACCGAGGCGGTCCTTGCCGCGCTGGCCGCTAAATCACTGCTTCTTGTCGTTGGCCGTGAGCGTTACGGAATTCACCAGATGGTGCGTTACTATGCTCAGGAGAGATTCAAGGAAGCAGCCCACGAACAAGACATGATACGCGAACGCTACGCGGCCTACGTGGCGCGCTTCCTGGTCAAACAGGAGCCTTTGCTGCACGGATCACAGCAGCGGCAAGCCCTGGACAACATCAACGCCGAACTGGACAACGTGCGCGCCATGTGGCGCTGGGCGCTGGCTGCGCGTCACTTCAAAACGCTGGACCAGGCCCTTGAGAGTCTTTTTGTCTTTTTTGAGGCGCGCAGTCAGTTTTTACTCGGCAGGGATCTGCTGGAAGAAGCGGTGCAGGTCTGGAGCGCCGATACGGTTGCTGCCCATCAGGCTGACGCTGCCCTCTTGCTGGGACGGCTGCAGATTCGTTTGGGAATTCTCCTGGGGCACCTGGCGGACTATGCGCGTGCACGCGCGCTCCTGGAATCGGGCCTGGCCGTTATGCGGCGAGTGCACAATAAGCGCGAGCTGGCCTTTGCCCTCACCCACCTGGGCTACCTGGTGGGCGCCAGCGGCGATCTCACGACCGCCATTGACTTACTCGATGAGAGCCTGCTGATTGCCCCGACCCTGGGCGATCAATCTTACCTGGCTACGGCCCTGTTGCACCGCGGCATCTTCGCGCAGGCCGACGGCGATGGCGCCAAAGCCGAGGAGATGCTGCGGCGCTGTCTCAAGATACGACAGGAAATCGGCGATCAGCAAGGGGTTGCGGTTGCGCTCGGCGCGCTTGGCCGTTTGAGCGCCGAGCGGGGCGATTTTGTCACCGCGCGCCAGCGTCTCAACGAAAGCATGCTGGTCAGCCGTGAATTAGGTAATTTGCATGAGATGACCGCCGCGCTCGATCAGCTAGGCCTGCTGGCGGTCTCCGCAGGAGACTATGCCACGGCCGCGGTTTTCTACCGCGAGAGCCTGTCGGCAGCTCGTCAGATTGGACAGCGGGCCGCTATGCTGTTGGCATTGGTGGGGTTGGGTGAGATTGCCTGCGCGCAGGCTGAGTACGGCCGGGCCGGCGCTTTTTTGCGCACCGCCCTGCGCATGGGCGTCGAAATTCAAGCCATGCCGCACATCCTTTGGATTCTGGTGAGCATGGCCAACCTGGCTCTGCAGAGCGGCGCGCTTGAGCAGAGCGTCGAGTTAGTCACGTTTCCTTTACACCACCGCGCCAGCTCTGCCGCAACCAGGGCAAGAGCCGCCGACTTGATGTCTGACCTTGCGCGCCGATTGCCGCCCGAGGCGGTGCGCGCCTGGGAAGCGCACGGTCATCAACAGGGGCTGCCGGCGTTGGTCTC
>DAISHS010000315.1:0-5186 GCA_036822415.1 Chloroflexota bacterium | reverse complement strand
GGTGGAGGCCGAATTGCGTCTGACCGCGGAAGATGGGCGCATCGGGTACACAGTCGAGCCGGTGACGCCTTATATCAAACGTTACGGCTCTGAGGGGTATGATGCCCAGATGTACATTGAGAAGCCCGATCACGCCGCGTGGCTGGCTTACGCGGACGGCCGGATCGCCGGGCAAATCCTGGTGCATGAGCACTGGAATCGCTGCGCCATCATCTGGGACATCGCCGTGGACCCGCCCTTCCGCCGCCGCGGCATCGGCCGCCGGCTGATCGCGCAGGCAGGCGCCTGGGCGCGCGACCGCGGGCTGCCCGGCGTGATGCTGGAAACGCAGAACATCAACGCCGCCGCCTGCCGGCTGTATGCATCGTGTGGCTTTATCCTCGGCGGCTTCGACGCCTGTCTGTACCGCGGCGTGATGCCGGGGACGCGGGAGATCGCCCTGTTCTGGTACCTGTTGTTCTAGGGATTCTGTAGATAGCTTGAAAATCCCGCTTGACATGACGGAATTTCAAGGGTTTCAGCGGGGTGTTTCTGGGCCGTGATCAGCCCAGGAACACCCCGTGAGCGATTTGCTGCTGTCGGGTCAGCGCGCTTACCAGACTCTGTTGCCCTTGCAACGCGTCCAGCGCTGGGCGCACCCTGGCGCGCGTCAGCGCGCGCGCGGGCGCGTCAGCCATTTCTCAAGTTCGATGATCAGATAGCTGGCCAGGCCGAACAGCAGGATGCGGCCCCAGTCGGCCAGCCCAATCGGCGCGCTCGCAAAGACGCGGTTCATCGCCGGCGCGTAGGTGAAGAGCATCTGCGCCAGCAGCATGGCCGCACTCCCCACAAAGATCCACCGGTTGCTGGCGAAGCCGATTCGGAACACCGATTGCGTGAGCGAGCGCGAGTTGAACAGATAGAATATCTCCATGACGATGACCGTATTGACGGCGACGGTGCGGGCGACCTCTGCGCTGGCGCCCAGGCGCAGCTCAAGCTCATACAGGCCAAACGCCCCCACCAGGATCAGCAGCCCCACCAGGATCGTGCGCCGGATCAGGTCGCGCGTCAGGATCGGCGCGGATGGGTTGCGCGGCGGCCGGCGCATGATGTCAGGCTCGCCTGGCTCCATGGCCAGGGTCAGGCCGAGCAGCACCGCGCTCATCATGTTGATCCACAGAATCTGGATCGGCAGGATTGGCAGTGCGATGCCCAGGACGATCGCAGCCAGGATGATCATTCCTTCACCGAGGTTCGTAGGCAGGGTCCAGGCGATCATCTTGGTCAGGTTGTCGAAGACGGTGCGGCCTTCCTCGACCGCGGCCTCGATGGTGGCGAAGTTGTCGTCCGTCAGCACCATGTCCGCGGCTTCCTTAGATACGTCGGTGCCGGCGATGCCCATGGCCACGCCAATGTTGGCTTGCTTGAGCGCGGGCGCGTCGTTGACCCCGTCGCCGGTCATGGCGACGACGTGGCCGCGCGCCTGCAGCGCGTCCACCAGGCGCAGCTTCTGCTCCGGGCTGACCCGGGCGAATACTGCGGTCGTTTCCGCGGCGTCAATCAGCTGCTCGTCGCTCAGCGCGGCCAGCTTCTTGCCGGTCAACACCCGCGCCTCGGCGCCTGCCAGCCCGATTTGCTGGGCGATCGCGCCGGCGGTGAGCGCGTGATCGCCGGTGATCATCTTGACGCGGATGCCGGCGGTCTGCGCAGCCTGCACGGCGCGGATTGCTTCCTCGCGCGGGGGATCAATCATCCCTTGCAGGCCGAGGAAGGTCAGATCAGCGCGCAGGTCTTCGTGCGCCAGCGTTTCTTGCGTTGGCGGAAACTCGCGGCGGGCAAAGGCCAGCACGCGCAGCCCGTCGGCCGCCATCCGCTCCGCGGCCAGGTGCACGCGCGCGGCGTCGAGCGCGACCGGCTGACCCCAGGCATCCAGCGCCACCGCGCAGCGAGCCAGCACCACTTCGACCGCGCCCTTGACGTAGAGCATCCGCCGGCCGGGGCCGAGGTCGTGCAACGTCGCCATGTACTGGTGCTGGGACTCGAAGGGGATGCTGTCGACGCGCGGGGCGTGCTCACGATCTTCCAGGCTCAAGCGCCCCTTCAGCGCGGCCGCCAGCAAGGCCCCTTCGGTGGGATCGCCCTGCACCGTCCAGCGCCCCGCGTCCTCCACCAGCGCGCTGTCGTTGCACAACAGCCCGGCCGTGAGGGTTTCGCGCAGCGCCGCCGACTCTCCGGCCGCGCCGGCCGGCGTGATCTGCCCGGTCGGCGCGTAGCCGGCGCCGCTCACGCGGTACAGCGTCTCGCCCGCGTAAATCTCGCTGACGGTCATCTGGTTCTGGGTCAGGGTGCCGGTTTTGTCCGAGCAAATGATGGTGGTGCTGCCCAACGTCTCGACGGCTGGCAGCTTGCGGATGATCGCGCGCCGCCGCGCCATGCGGCTGACGCCGATCGCCAGGGTGACGGTGAGGGCCGCGGGCAGGCCTTCCGGGA
Source organism: Chloroflexota bacterium (assembly GCA_036822415.1). Lineage (GTDB taxonomy): Bacteria > Chloroflexota > Anaerolineae > SSC4 > Amarolineaceae > Amarolinea. The sequence goes on along the minus strand of DAISHS010000315.1, from coordinate 2,714 downwards.
TCATGGCGACGGCCAGCGCAATGGCCGCGTAGAAGGTGTCGCCGGCCGCCTGACCCCGCCACACGCCTACCCCGAACGTCACCGCGGCCAGGGCCAGGATCGCATACAGGACGATCTGACTGAATGTCGCCATCTTGCGCGTCAGCGGGGTTTGCAGATCGTGCGCCTCTGAGAGCAGCTGGGAAATGCGGCCAACCTCGGTGTTGTCGCCGGTGGCGGTCACGATGCCTGTCGCCTGCCCGTAGGTGACCAGCGTCGAAGCATAGGCCATGTTGCGCCGCTCGGCCAGCGGTGTATCGGGGGCAAGGAGCACATCGGCCAACTTTTCGACCGGCGCCGACTCCCCGGTCAGCGCGGCTTCCGCGACCTGCAGGTCGCGGGAACGGATCAGGCGCAGATCGGCCGGCGCCTTGTTGCCTGACTGGAGCAGCACCAGATCGCCTGGCACGAGCTCGGCCGCGTCCAGGCGCAGCGTCTTCCCGCCGCGAATCACCGTCGCCTCGGTGGTGATCGTCTGCGCCAGGGCCTCGATGGCCTGCTCGGCGCGTGCTTCCTGAATGTACCCGATGATGGCGTTGATGAACACCACGCCGAAGATCACCGCGGCATCCAGGATATCTTTCAGCACCGCCGTGATCACGCTCGATGCGAGCAGGATCAGGATCAGCGGGTTGTTGAATTGGCGCAGGAAGCGCACGAAGGGGCTGGCGCCTTTGCGGGGCGTCAGCACGTTGGCCCCGAACCGCTCCCGGCGATGCCGCACCTCGAATGTATCCAGTCCCTTCGTCGCATCCGACTCCAGTAATACCAGGGCTTCGTCCGCTGGCAAATGGTGCCAGTGATGTCCCATCAACGTCTGCATCGTTGCTTCCTCCTCTGTTTTGGTTGCGTCTCACGCCTGCTCATCCAAAGCGGCGGCGACGTGAGCATCATTCCTGGCCGCAGGCGCTGCTGACTCTGCGCGGCTCCTGACCGGCTGCGCGCACGCTGAATCAGCAAATTTTCCCAGACCGCCTCATGGTTGGCCTCTCGCCGTATGGCTGTAATCAAAAAGGCAAGGCTAAGACAACAAGGTCTGTTGTCTTGGTCTCGCCTTTCGGTTCAATCACCGACTGCACAGCCGGAAGGTATCCTTCGTGATGACGGCTGGGCGGCCTGCCTGCGCAGGCGGCTACTCCCCAAATTCGAGCGTATTGTAGGCACCGAATCGTTTTTGTCAAATCTTTGCATAGACTTTATGCAAACCTCTAACCTCCTGCCGACGCAGGCGCTGCCAGCACACGCAGCGATCGCAGGCCGATGCTGTCTGCTCTGCGCGCCGGACCGGTTTCGCCGCGTCCTGCGGGATGGAAGGCAATGGCCGCTGCCGCGCCTGCGCGATCGAACTCGAATGGTTGCCGGTTTTCTCTGACCTTGAATGGTTGTCAGTTTTCTCTGACTTTGAATGGTGGTCAGTTTTCTCTGACTTTGAATGGTTGTCGGTTTTCTCCGACGGCGGGGATATGGTAGAATTTGGCGTCAGCACGATGCGCCCCTGCCGCTGATCCTGCGCGCAAAGCGAGACAGGCGGCCCGCGCGACCCTCACCGGCGCGGCGACGCCGCCAGTCGCCGGATGGCGGGCAGGGAACCGCTCGAACAAACATTATACATACATTTGACAAATCTTGTGCATCGTGCTATACTTCGTTCGTCTGAATCAACGGTCTGTTGTAAGCAAGACCTGGGACGTTACGTCATCAATTTTTAGCAAGGAGCCTGACTATGAAACGTGATTCTGTGCGTCAGCTCGTCACCATCATCGGTGTGGCGGCGACGATTGTCATCAATGCGCTGGCCAACATCCTCCCGATCAACGGCCTGCAGACCGGCCAAATCTCCGACCGGTTCGCCATCTACTTCGTGCCCGCGGGCTATGTCTTTGCAATCTGGGGCCTGATCTACCTGGGCCTCATCGCCTACGCGATCTTTCAGGCGCTGCCTGCGCAGCGGGAGAATGGGCGGCTGCGCAGCATCGGCGGCCTTTTCGCCCTCGCCAGCCTGGCGAACATCGTTTGGATCTTCCTCTGGCATTACGAGCAGTTCCCGCTGACCCTGCCGGTCATGCTGATCCTGCTTGCCGCGCTGATCGGCATCTACCTGCGCCTGGGCACGGGGCGCACGCGCGTCACCGCGGCCGAGACGTGGGCGGTGCGCGTGCCGTTCAGCATTTACCTCGGCTGGATCACCGTCGCCACCATCGCCAACGCGTCGCAGCTGCTCTTCTTCCTGGGCTGGAACGGCTTCGGGATCGCGCCCGCGACCTGGACGGTCATCATGCTGGCCGCGGCCGTCATCGTCGCCGCGTTGATGGCGCTGACGCGGCGTGACGTGGCCTACCTGCCGGTTCTGGTCTGGGCGCTGATCGGTATCGCGCTCAAACATGCCGCCACCCCCACCGTTTCGCTGGCCGCGTGGGTTGCGACCGGAATCGTCGTGCTGTTGCTGGGCTGGAGCGCACTGCGTCCGCTGCGCCTGCCGGCATCCGCAGGCGTCACCTTAGGCTGACCTGCTCGACCGCGCCCATCATCTTGAGCGCCAGTTTCTCCGCAGCGGTCAGGCCTTCGACGGCGGTGATGTCGAGCCGTTCATACGGCCGATCGCGGCGCAGCGTCGCTACCTGTTCGCCGCTGTCGAGCTGCCAAATCTGGATCGCGCCATCATCGCCGCAGCTGGC
>DAISHS010000314.1:0-5213 GCA_036822415.1 Chloroflexota bacterium | reverse complement strand
ACGCCGTCTTCAGCGCCGCCTGGCTGACGGCGCGCGCGGGAAAATAGATGCGCTCGTAGGCAATCAAATGCTCCCGGAAGATGAAGATGGCGTACACGAACAGACTGACGCCAATGATGATGCGATCCCAGGGTACGTCGAGATACCAGACCATGCGCGCATTATAATGGACGCCGGTCACAGAGTCAATCACGCCCACGCGCCGGGTGCATTTCAAACTGGGGGCAGATTGGGCGACTGCAAGTCGCTGCAACGATTGCAAAGTCCACCTGCGTGGACTACGCAGATCGGGCGACTGCAAGTCGCTGCAACGATTGCAAAGTCCACCTGCGTGGACTACACCCCGAAACTGAAATGCACCCCACAAACGAGCGCCGTCAAACAAAATAGCCGGAAGAGCGTCGTTGGGAAAAGACGCCCTTCCGGCTATGAACCTACGCCAGACAATAGTAGAGTTGGTAGACTAGATCAGAAGCACACCCGTGATAAGCAGCGCAAAAAATGTGGGCACGGCAAAGATGATGGTGTAGAGTCGAGCGTCGAACTTCAGGTGCATGTAGTACATGACCACCAGGGCTAGTTTGGCAAAGGCAAAAGTCAACAGAATGACCACCTGTCCACCCTTGGGAATAGGCAGGAAAGTCACGCCGATCTCCATAAAGGTCAGCACAGCCAGCGCCAGATAGACGGCGACATAGTTGGGCTTGGCATGTTCCTCATGGGCCGCAGCCGTCAGCTGAGATGCGTTTTCACTCATGGTCTCGATTCCTCCTCTGCCTCAGATCAGATAAACAATGACAAACAGGATAATCCACACGATATCCACGAAATGCCAATAAAGGCCGAAGATTTCCAGGCTCATGTTGTACGTGGCGCTGAAGCGGCCCCTGAACGCCTGCACGATGATCCCCACCAACCACAGCAGCCCGATGAAGACGTGGGTGCCGTGAAAACCGGTCAGGGTAAAAAAGATCGTGCCAAAAATGTTGCTATTGATCGTCAAGCCTTCCTGGAAGAGCTTGAAATACTCGATCATCTGCACACTCAGGAACGTGCCGCCAAAAAGAAGCGAGACAAGCAACCACAGGCGCAGTTTCGCTTGATCGTTGCGCTGAGCCGCAGCCAGGGCCAACACGACCGTCATACTGCTGGTGAGCAGAACAAAGGTATTGAACGCCGTCAACGGGATATTCAACACATGGTTGGCATCCGCAGGGCCACGCACGCGGAACATCAAGAACGCCGCAATCAGCGCGCTGAAGAACATGACTTCCGATGCCAGGAAAATCCACATTCCCAATTTCGGGGTGTTGACCGGCAGGATGCTTTCAGACGACGTCTGGACGGGCGCGGTCGAGGCTTGGGCCATACGATTGACTCCTTGAAAACTAATCTCTGGTTTGTCTACGGGTCAGGGCACGTGCTGAAAAATAGTCTACAATGACGTGGGGAGAATAATAGCGAAATTTTCTTCTCTTGTCAAAACCGTGAGTTGACATTGTTACTATTCGCACTTACGATGCGTTTTTGACAAGGTGCGTCACGTATGTTAGCATGTACTGCCCGTACCAATGACGTACACCAAACCAAAATCCGAGTGACCCGTGACAGTGTTTTTCGTAATTAATCTCACATTTTTGGGAGAAGCAATCAAATGAGCACGAGCTATCGGTTGCGTGCGACCTATCTCTACTTTGCTCGCCCAACTCCGATTCTGCCTGACCAGTGGTCTCGCCAGGTGGTAAGCAGTCTTTATCCGGAGTTGGACCTCGATGAAGTGCGAATCGTGGGTCGAACTGTGGGCGCTTTACCCACCCAGGCTCAGGTGGACGCCGACATGGCAGAGGCTGGCTATGCTGCGGCGTCGCATGAGTGGAATCGGCGTTCAGTCACGGATTCAACCGGTCAAACAGTCACCCTGGTTGAAGTGTACGAAAGACCCCTGCCCGTCGTCGTGGCGCCTGATCTGTCAGACACGCGCACCCCGCCGTTCACCCGTCGTGATCTGTGGGCGGGCGCTCTGGCAGGCATCGGCGGCGGTCTCGCCATGGGCCTGCTTGCCATGCTCGTCGCCCTGTTCGATCGTACGGGCGCCGTCAGCGTCTGGGCGCCGCTCAACCAGGTAGCCAGCGCGATCCTTGGCCCGGGTGTGGTTGGCCCGCAATTCAACTTCATGACCGCACTGGTCGGCACCGTCTTTCATTTTGGGCTTTCGGCCATTCTGGGCATGATCTTTGCCGTGGTCTACCACGGCTTGCTGCGCTTACCGCGCCTGTGGGGCGCGCCGGTGGCTGCGGGCCTGGTTTACGGTTTGCTGGTCTACTTCATGGCCGCGCTGCTCCTGCCGATGCTGGCGCCGGCCATGGCCTTTGCCGCCAAACCAGGCTTCATCGCCGGGCATATGGTTTTCGGCCTCATCATCGGCATCGTCTATGCCCGCCTGCGCCCCGATTTCTCCAGCCTGCTGGTGGTCCTGGCGTCGCTGCTTTTCATCGGCGCAGGCGTGGTCGTGACCTCGCTCAATCTCTTCATGCCGCCGGAAGCCTCTACGCAAGCGCGCGCGGTGGACTCACTCTTCAATTTAATGTTAGGCATCGCCACGGTCATCTTCCTGGTCGTGCAGGCTGGCTTGCTCTATGCCGTGCTCCAGTTCCGCCGCAAGCCGGGTGATAATGAAGATGGGCCTCCGATTCATGGCAACAACACCCTGGAAGCGATCTGGATCGCAGTGCCCGCGGTGATCGTTGTCATCATCGGCTTTTTGAGTTACCAAACCTTTGTCGGTGAGCGCGCGTTTGCCAAGACCGACATGGTGGTCGAGGTGACAGGTCAGCAGTTCTTCTGGACCTTCTACTACCCCGAACAAGACATCACCGTTCAGAATGAATTGGTGGTGCCGGTGGACCAGCCAGTGCAATATCGGCTGCGAGCCAAAGATGTGCTCCACGCCTTCTGGGTGCCCAGTTTTCGTATCAAGCGCGACGCCATGCCCGATCGAATGACCGATACGCGCGCGACAGCGACCATGCTCGGTGAATATCCCATCGTCTGCGCAGAGCTGTGCGGCGCAGGCCATGCGCAAATGCGCGGGAAGATCACCGTTGTTTCTGCGGCAGACTTCGAAGCCTGGGTGCAGCAGCAGAAAAACAAGACGGTTGACACCAGCGATCCCATCGCCTATGGTCGCAGCGTGTTCCAGAAAGCTGGCTGCACCGCCTGCCATACGCTGGCCGATGCCGGCGGCGCCGGGCAGATTGGCCCCAATCTGAACCAAATCGGAGCGACGGCCGCTACCCGTGTCGCGGGCGAGGCAGCCGAAGAATACATCAAGACGTCGATCGTCAACCCGAACGCCTACATTGCGCCGGAGTGCCCCAATGGCGCATGTCCAGCCAATGTCATGCCGCAGACCTTCGGCAACACGCTTTCCGAGGCAGAGCTGACGGCGCTGGTCACCTACCTGTCGAATCAGAAGTAATCGAGGAGATCATTAAGATGGCACACGCACCTGCTTTACCGCAGAGTGGGCATGGCGCCGGCCATGCCGAGCACCACGAAGGCTTTGTCATGCACGGCGCCTGGAAGTGGTGGCATTATCTCACCTTCAACACCGATCACAAAGTCATCGGGATTCAATATCTGACCGTTACCTTCCTGTTTTTCTTGCTGGGCGGCGTCCTGGCGTTGCTCGTGCGCACAGAGCTGGCGCAGCCGGGCCAGATCTATTCGGGCACCGAATACAACCGCATGTTCACCATGCACGCCACCATCATGATCTTTTTGTGGGTGATCCCGGTGCTGGCCGGCTTCGCCAACTACATCCTGCCCTTGCAGGTCGGCGCGGATGACATGGCGTTCCCCAAACTGAACGCCGTCAGCTTCTGGCTGCTGGTCATTGGCGGCCTCCTGCTTTGCTCTTCCTTCCTGGTGGGCGCACCCGAAGCCGGTTGGACCTCCTATCCGCCGCTCTCCCTGTTGGGCCAAGACGGGCAAACGATCTGGGCGATTTCGATCATCATCCTGGGCTTCTCGTCCATCTTCGGCGCGGTCAACTTCCTGACCACCGTGGTGCGCATGCGCACGCCGGGCATGGGCTGGTTCGATCTGCCGCTCTTCACCTGGAGCATGATCGCCACGTCAATCATCCAGATTCTGGGCACGCCGGTGATTGCCAGCGCCTTGTTCCTGCTGGCCATCGAGCGTATTTTTCACGCCAACTTCTTCAACGTGGCGCAGGGCGGCGACCCCTTGATGTGGCAGCACCTGTTCTGGTTCTATTCGCATCCGGCCGTCTACGTGATGGTGCTGCCGGCCATGGGCATCGTCTCCGATGTCCTGCCGGTCTTCAGCCGCAAACCGATCTTCGGCTACAAGGCCATTGCCTTTTCCAGCCTGGCCATCTGCTTCCTGGGCTTCACGGTGTGGGCGCACCACATGTTCACCAGCGGTATGAACCCCTGGATGACGGTGCCCTTCATGATTACGTCCATGATCATCGCCGTGCCGACCGGCATCAAGATCTTTAGCTGGCTGGGGACGATCTGGCAAGGTAAGCTGCGCTTCAGCAGCGCCATGCTCTTCGCCCTGGGCTTCATCTCTCTGTTCGTCTTGGGCGGCATCAGCGGCGTCATCCTGGCCTCCGTCCCGGTGGACATCCACGTACACGACACCTACTTCGTGGTCGCACACCTGCATTATGTGCTCTTCGGCGGCAGCGTCACGGCGATTTACGCCGGCATCTACTACTGGTTCCCCAAAATCACTGGCCGCAAGCTGAACGAGACCTGGGGCAAGGTGCATTTTTGGCTGCACTTCATCGGCTTCCACACCACCTTCCTGGTCATGCACATCTCTGGCCTGATGGGGATGCCCCGCCGCGTGGCCGATTATGACCCGCAATTCGCCACGTTGAACCTGATCTCAAGCATCGGCGCCTTCTTGCTCGGCGCCTCGACGCTCCCGTTCATCTGGAATGTCCTGGTCAGCCTGTTCAAGGGCGAAGTGGCCGGCGACAATCCCTGGGATGCCAAAACCCTGGAATGGCAAACGGCATCTCCGCCCTCCATCTTCAACTGGGACGAGACCCATCAACCGCACGTGGGCGGTGGGCCGTATGACTACGGTCGTCACGTGGTGACCGGCGCCGTTCCGGCGGCCGCGCACGGCCACGACTAAAAGAAACCTGTCGGCGGTTGCCCGCGCCGCGCGGCGCG
>DAISHS010000313.1:0-5230 GCA_036822415.1 Chloroflexota bacterium | reverse complement strand
CGATTGCAAAGTCCACCTGCGTGGACTACACCCCGAAACTGAAATGCACCCGGAGCGATCGGCATCGCCGCGCCGGAACCGTCGTAGATTCTACAGAAAAAAAATCGTGAAATTTGGGTCATTCGCGGCAAATGAATTCTACGCTACCACAAATGACCCAAACTCCACGAACAGGGAAAGGTTCGTCGCCGCAAGCAGGCTCGTTGCTGCGTTTACCAGTGGCTGACGCGACGTTCGGTGCCGGCCAGCAGGCGTTGAATGTTGGGGCGCAAGGCCCACACGCAGGCCAGCGACGTGAGGAAGCCGTAGACCAGGTGCTCCCAATGGGCCAGCGCCGGAAACGCCAGCAAGACGACCGTGAGGGCCGCCAGGCCGCCCACGGAAGCGGTCAGGGTCGCGACCGAGGCATAACGCGAAAAGTAGAAGACGACGGCCGCCACGACGATCATCGGAATGCCCACATAGAAATTGAGTGCAATCAATCCGGCCGCGGTGGACATACCGCCGGCGCCGCCGCGAAACTTGAGGAAAACCGACCAGTTGTGACCGATGATGGCTGCCGCGCCGGCCAGCGCGGCGACCAACTCACCTGTCATCAGCACGTGGCGCGCCAGTGCAATGGCAACCACCGCCTTCAACGCATCCCCCAACACCGTCAACGCGGCCGGGCCATAGCCCAACGCGCGCAGCACGTTCGTGCCGCCCGTGCGGCCGCTGCCATGCTGCAAAATGTTGATCCCATGCGCGCGTGCGATCAAGTAGCCGACCGGCACTGAGCCGATCAGGTATGCGACCGCTACTGCTATTACGATTCTCTGCCAATCCATCGTTGCTGCGCCTCCCACATGATGACCGTACCTTGCGCCGCTGAGGCCCACGGCCTTCGGCATAGAGAAGAAACACAGCCGCCGCCCATTAGATACGGGTGCATTTCAAACTGGGGGCAGATCGGGCGACTGCAAGTCGCTGCAACGCTTGCAAAGTCCACCTGCATGGACTACACCCCGAAACTGAAATGCACCCATTAGATACGATGCGTTTACACGCGTCTGCGCGGCGCGCCGGGGCCGCGTCTCGCGGCCTGCTGCGCTCCGCAACCCCGATCCGCGCACGGCCTCAGTCCTGCACGCACCACACGCGCCGGGCGCTGTTGCAGGCGAACATGACGCCGCTCCACGGACTTATGTTGACCGTGGCGCTCAGCCAGTCCGGATTGAGCGCCACCGTGGTGCCAAAGGCAGCGGCGCTGTTTGACGTCCACAAGGCGCAGTTGCCTGCGCCCACCTGGTTGTTGATGCCAGAGCCAACGCCGGTTCTAATCCAGCCCGTGATGGAGTAGGGCGGCCCGCCGCCGCTGTCCGCGCCCTGCACCGCGCCAGGAATCTCCTTGGCGTAGCGTAAGGCGCTCGTGTAGTAAATCTCGGCCAGCGTCGCCATATGGTAGCCAGTCGTGCACGCCGTGAGGGCCTGATTGGCGACAAAGGTAGCCGAAGTCTGGTAATAGCTGCGGGCGACCAGGTTTACCAGGTTGGGATCGCCGGTGGTGTTCCAGGCGCCAGCCGTAGATTGGATGTCCTGGGTGTCAATGGCGCCATCGTGGTTGACATCCAGGCGGGGGTCGTAGCCGCCACCCAGGGCAAACGCCTGCCAGGCCGTCGTCATGGCAATGCCAAAGACGAGGCCGATCAGCACCCAGCTGAATATGACAAGACGGGGGGTGGCTCGCAAACGGGTTGATTCCTGCATCGTTTCCTCCTGTGTTGAACAACGCAACGTTGGCCCTGACGGGCTGAAAGTGGGAAGCTATTGTATCACAACCTGTACCGGGGCCTGCTGTAAGCTTCAACCGATTTGGCTGCCTGGCTCGCGGCGCCGTTGAGCTGCCATCGGTGGCCGTTTACGGCACGCGTCAGGGGGCGCGATTTTCACCTCAATTGACACGAATCGGATTCAATGCTAGAATTTTCCCTACGTTCGTGTTAGCCTGCCGCCTCACGCAGGGTTATTCCTCTCTTTTATGAACCTATCTGCACAAAGAAACCTCACGACAACGATGTCCGCCAGGCGCCGTGGCTTCTTTTGCGGCCAGGTTCGTCCATTTCGTTCTGATCAGGAAGGTCTTCGTTATGCAACGTTATCTGCGTCTCTTCGCCGTCGCCTTCTTACTCCTGGCGACGGTAACCGCCAGCAGCGCCAGCACCGGCCTGGCGCCGCTGCCCAGCCGCACGTCGTCCGTCCCAGCGCAGGATTCCGCCCCCCCAGCGGGCTGGCAGGCGGATGCGCCCAGCGAATCAATCGCAGTCGGGGAAGGCAAGGATACCCCGGCTTACCTGGGCGACCAGGTCAGCCTGGCGCCGCTCGACCAGCCCTTCCAAACCGAGGTCGAGCCGAACAACACCGCGGCCACGGCCAATGCCCTCACCAGCAACGACACCGTGCTGCGCGCCTATGTCTACCCCAATGCCGATGTTGACTTCTTCTCCTTCACGGCCAACGCCGGCGATCGCGTCTATGCCGCCACGATGACCAGCTTCTCATCCAACGGCTCATTCGACAGCACGCTGAGCCTGATCGCCAGCGATGGCTCGACCGTGATCGAGACCGACACCGACGACGGCTCGTGGGGCAGTACATCGTCCACCATTGCCGGTGCCGTGATTCCGAGCGCCGGTACCTACTATCTCAAGGTCACCCACAACCTCACCACCAGCCAGCTGCGTCCGTACCATCTGCACGTCAGGGTGCAGAGCGGCAGCCCCACAGCCGAAAGCGAGCCTAACGATACGCCGGCGACGGCCAATGCGCTGCCGGCCTCCGGTTGGGTCAGCGGCAGCACCAGCGTCACCACCGACCAGGACTGGTTCTCGCTGTCCTTGAACGCCGGCGATACGATCTACGCCAGCCTGGACCTCGATCCGACGCGCGACAACACGCAGTGGAACGGACAGTTGGGCATTGGTCTGTTTGACGGCTACTACTTGATCGTGAATGATGCCAGTACCGGTTCGGTCACCAATCCGCTGTCGGAGGCGCACTTCATGACCGTCCAGGCGGCTGGCACCTACTACGTGGTGGTTTCACTCCCCAGCGGCGGCACGACGTTCGGCGACTACACCCTGAGCGTCTCGGTGCATCCGGCGGCGCCAGAGACCTGCACCACCTATACCAGCACCGACGTGCCCAAGACCCTGGGGCCGGGGACAGGCGTCAGTACTTCGACCATTACGGTGCCCGGCAACCCGCGCGTCGCCGATCTCAATGTGAGCATCAACCTGACGCACACCCTGATGGGCGACCTGGACGTAAACCTGGTCGCGCCCGGCGGCAACGAAGTGGGCCTCTTCACCGACGTGGGCGCGACGACGGCCGGCGGCTACACGATTATGAACACCACGCTCGACGACGAAGCCGCCTTCCCGGTCGCTTCCTACACCGTTTTGAACGGCCCATCCTTCCAGCCAGAGTATGTCTATCGCCTCAGCTGGTTCGACGGCCAGGACGCCGGCGGCGTGTGGACGCTCAAGCTGGCCGATGACACCACCAACGCCTACGGCGGCAACCTGCTGGGCTGGAGCCTGCGTGTGTGCGAGCCCGCCGCGCCGCCGGTCTGCCCGGTCAACACCAACCCCGTGACGGTCTACACCTCCGATTTCGAGGCGAGTGACGGCGGCTTCACCCACTCCGGCACCCTGGACACCTGGGCCTGGGGCAGCCCCACTGCGGCGCCCATTACCACCTGCAACAGCGGCGTCAACTGCTGGAAGACCAACCTGACCGGCGCCTACAGCGCCAGCAGCACGCAAGACCTCGTTTCGCCCAACCTCAACCTGGCGGGCCTGGTGGGGCCGGTGATCGTGACCTGGAACCAGAAATACCAGCTGGAATCGGCCTCGTTTGACCACGCCTACGTGGATGTGCGCCAGGTGGGCGGCGCCACGCCCAGTCGTCTCTGGGAGTGGTATGACGCCACCATGACCACTAGCTTAGGCGCTACGACCATCCAGGAGTCGGCGGGCTGGGGCCGCTATCAGCGCGATATCAGCAGCTTCGCCGGCCTCAACACCGAGCTCGTATTTCACCTCGACACAGACACCTCTGGCCAGTACGCCGGCCTGGCGGTGGACGACGTAACCGTGACGGCCTGTCAGCCGGTGGGGCCGACCTTCACGCCAACCGCGACGCCGACCAACACGCCAACGCCAACCAACACGCCGACCGCAACGCCGTCGGCGACGCCGACGGCGACGCCGGCGACCTGTGTGCCGGTCAACTTCAGTGAAGGCTTCGAGAGCGGCACGCTCAGCACCTTCGCTAGCAGCGGCACGCCGGGTTGGGCAGCCTCCACGGCGTCCGTCTACAGCGGCATCTACTCCGCCTTCGCGCCGAATCCGGCGGCGGTCAGCGACCAGCGCCTATCGTTGATCAATCCGCTGCCGATTCCGGCCGCGGCCGCGGCCGCTTCCATGACGTTCTACCACAGCTTCGGCTTCGAAGCGCCCGCCTTCGATGGCGGTGTGCTGGAGACGTCCACCGATGGCGGCGGCACGTGGCAAGATGCGGGAGCCAATATCACCGGCGGCGGCTATAATGGCACCGTCAGCACCTGCTGCAGCAACCCGTTGGCTGGCCGCCCGGCCTGGGTCGGCAGCAGCGGCGGATTCGTGGCGGTGACAGTCAACCTGCTGCCATACGCGGGACAGAACGTCTGGTTCCGCTTCCGCCTGGGCAGCGATAGCTCAGTCAGCGCCACAGGTTGGTATGTGGATGACATCGTCGCCACGGCCGACTGCCCGGCGCCGCCGACAGCGACCCCAACAGAGACGCCCACCGACACCGCGACGCCGACAGAAACCCCGACCGACACGCCGGTTCCGCCTACGGCCACTCCAACTGACACGCCGGTTCCGCCCACGGCCACCCCCACCGACACGCCGGTGCCGCCCACGGCCACCCCCACCGACACGCCGGTGCCGCCCACGGCCACGCCGACCGATACGCCGGTACCGCCGACGGCCACGCCGACCAATACGCCGGTCCCGCCCACGGCCACCCCGACCAATACCCCGGTGGCCGGCGGCGCCTGCGGTTCGGTCACGATCAACCCGAACGCCGCCATTCCCGATAACAATCCGGCCGGCATCTGCTTCCCCATCGTCGTCACCGATGTGGGCATCGTCTCCAACGTCACGATCACGACGGCGGTCAGCCATACCTGGATCGGCGACCTGGA
>DAISHS010000312.1:0-5242 GCA_036822415.1 Chloroflexota bacterium | reverse complement strand
CCCTGTTCGCGATGGATGGACGGCGCTTTGCTGATCTTCCAGCCTGCCGGCAGCAGCTCAGTCACCAGCGTAGCCAGGGCGCCCTGGTGAGCCTCAGGCGCGACCTCAACGACCCAGCCAGAATCCTTTTCGACGGCGGCTATGATGTCGGCAAAAGCGGTCTGCGCGACGGCAGGGAAATCGAACGTCAGCACCAGGATGCGCTCGGCCAGGCGATAGCCAATTTTGCGCAGGCGCGCCGCGGCCGGGAACTGCTGACGGGCAAAAATCAAGACCTGGTTTGGCTCCATGGTCACTTCCTGCGGCGTGTGCGGCAGTTTGGCAACCAACTGCGCCACCAGATCGGCCGGAGATTCCTCGCCGAATCCCAGCAGGCCCACCACATCCTCCGGCCAGGTTGTGTGGATCTCGCAGTCATCGTTCCAACGCGCCTGCTCCTGCGGCAGGGCTGTGACCTGGAGATGATCGGACGCCCGCGCCACGCCGCGGACGACGGCCGGCTGTCCGTCGGGAGCCTTGATCAGCAACCACTGGCCGACCGCATCGGCATAGGCGTTCATCTGCTGGCGGCGGCGCTCGCCCAGCTGCACCTGGCCGGCTGAGCGCACGCGGTAGATTTCAGCGCGCTGTGGGTCAGCCGCGAAGTAGAGGTCATCCTGCGCCAGGGCGACGCGCAACGTCTGCAGGTGCTGCGGCGCGGGCTTGTCGCCCCACCAGGCTGCGGCCAGCTCGGCCAGGGTGAAGTAAAGCGGCTCCTCCTGGTTCACAGCCTGGCTGAGCGCTTCCCACAGGCGGCGCAGATGCAGCGGACGGTCGGCGCCGATGCCGCGCAGCGCGGCCATGGGAAGGGAAGCCGCAAAGCGTAAATCGTACGCCTGACCTGCGCGCGGCAATTGCACCAACCGGCCGCGGCTGCGCAAGGCCTTGGCCAGGCTCTGGCGCGCGGTCTCATCCCCGTGCACCAGGAAAACCTGGGCCGGATCGAGCGTTTCCACCAGGTTGATCAGCTGAGCCTCGTCGGCGTGAGCCGAGAGCGCATAGGTAGCCAGACGACAACGCACGTCGAGCCGGTCGTCCCGGCCGATGTGCAGAACGCCATGGCCACGGGTGGCAATTTCCTGTAAGCGGCGCCCGGGCGACTCTTCGTCCTGGTAGCCGGTGAGTAGAATCGCATGCTGCGGCTGCCGGGCCAGGCCGCGTGTGTAATGCAGCGAAGGGCCGCCGGCCAGCATGCCAGAGCTTGCCACGATCACCAGCGGCTCAGGCTGCCAAAGAAGCTCATTGCGCTGCGCGCCGCGTTCGATGGGACGAATGGTGTCGTTGAAGAATTGAGCCTCACGCGCCTGCAGGGCCAGGGGTAAGGCGTCGGGAAAAGTGGTGTAGGCGCGGCAGACCGCGCGCACCATGCCATCAACCCAGATGGGGATGGGCGGCAGCTCGGCGCGGCGCTGAAATTCAGCCAGAATGAGTAAAATTTCCTGCGCACGTCCCAGGGCAAAGGCCGGGATGAGAACCTTGCCGCCGGCCGACGTCACCTCATTGATCGTTGCCAGCAGGCGCCGCTCCTCGGCCGTGCGATTGGAATGTAAACGACCGCCATAGGTGCTCTCGATGATGACGACATCTGGTTTGAACGCGGGCGGGCGCGCGCCGTCCACCGTGCGCTGCGGCGAGATGGAAACATCACCGGTGATGAGGATGCGCCCCTCGTCGCTCTCCAGGCCGATCATGGCCGCGCCGGCGATGTGGCCGGCCGGGAAAAATGTAGCCACGAGGCCAGGCGCCAGGGTCACGCGTTGGCGAAAGGCAATCGGCGTAAAGGCGGCCAGCAAGCGGTTGACCGCCACATCATCGAACAGCGGCAGCTCGCCCTCCTGCTCCAGGCGCGCTTGCATGATGTGCCTGGCGTCCTGCTGCAAGACACGCGTCAGCGCGATGGTGACCGGGGTGGCGTAAATCGGCGCCTGCGGATAGCGCTCACACACCAGCGCCAGTGCGCCGGTGTGGTCGGTGTGCGCGTGAGTGACCAAAATGGCGTCAATGCCGCCGGCGCGCTCGATCTGGCTCAGGTCGGGCAATTGATCGCCCGCCAGATCCCAATGCGTCTTAGGCGATGGGCGCAGGCCAGCGTCAACCAACAGGCGCTGGCCGCCAATTTCCAACAAAATGCAGCTGGCGCCCACTTCATCGGCGCCGCCCAGGAATGAAATGTTCATAGTCCTACAATTGAATCACATAAGCGGTTTGTGGGGCCAGTTCGGGCAAGGGGCGATAATCGTTGAAACTGCCATCGGCATTGAGCGACGGCGCGGGCAAGGTTGTTTTCGTCAGCAGGTCCACCGGGTTGAGCGTACCACTGAGTGCGCCGGGCGTCAGGGACAGCTTATAATCGGCCGTGGGCGCAGCGTCCAGGTTGATCAGCACCAGGATGTTCTCGTGCGCGCTATGGCGCAAAAAGGCATAAACGCGGCTATTATCAGTGCTGAGCTGGGTATAGTCGCCGACACGAAGGGCCTCGTGGTCGTTGCGCAGATGAATCAGCGACCGGTAATAGGACAGCAGTGAAGCGGCGGCGGCGTTCTGTGTCTCCACATTGCTCGTGTCATAGTTTGGTTTGACTGCAATCCACGGCTTGCCCGTGCTGAAACCGGCATTTTCGGCGGCCGTCCACTGCATCGGCGTCCGAATTTGCTCATCAGGCTTGGTCCCGATCATGCCGATTTCTTCGCCGTAGTAAAGGAAGGGGACGCCTGGGGCGGTGAGCAGCACGGCAGCCGCCATGCGCGCTTTGGCGGTATCGTCGCCCAGCACACTCATGACACGATTTTGATCGTGGTTGGCGAGGAAGGAGGCAAACTGATTCGGCGGATAAGCCTTCCAGACTGCGTTTTGGATGGTACCCAGGCCTGCGCCAAAACGGTTGCGCGCAGCGTCGAGCATGGAACCGGCCAGATCAAACTCGAAATTGAGATCCAGTTCGCCATTCTTGACATACTCGGCCACCTCTTTCGTGGCTGCTCCCACCTCGCCCACCAACAAGGCGTCGGGGTTGATCGCCTTCATTGCCGTATCGTAACGCTTCCACCACTGGTGAGTTTCAGGAGTGCTGGTCTGTTGCGCGCCGTCTTCCAGGACGTAGCGCGCGGCGTCCAGGCGAAAGCCATCGGCCCCCATCTCCTGCAGCCAAAATGCGCCGACTTTATCCATTTCCGTTACCACGTCAGGATTGCGATAGTTGAGATCAGGCATGCCTTCCCAGAAAATACCGTAGTAGTAGCGGTTGCCCAGTTTGTGCCAAACCCGCTGGTTCCAGGGCCCCAGGTAGGCCGGATTTTCGTTCGACCAGATATACCAATTTTCGCGGGCGGAACCGGGCTTCTGCGCTTCGAGGAACCAGGGATGCTCGACAGAGGTGTGGTTGAGCACCATGTCAATGATAATGCGGATGCCGCGTTTGTGAGCCTCGGCCAGCAGGCGCTTGAAATCGTCGCGGCTGCCGTAATCTGGGTTGACCTGGTAATAGTCGGTGATATCGTAGCCGTGGTAACTGGTGGAGGGCATGATGGGCATGAGCCAGAGGCCGGTGACGCCCAGGTCCGTGGTGGTGGCGGGGTCGCCATCATTGAGGTAATCCAGCCTGGCGGTGAGGCCATTGAGATCGCCGATGCCGTCGCCATTGGAGTCATAAAATGAGCGCACAAACACCTCGTAGAACACCGTGTTGTTCCACCAAGCTAAGCCAGCGCTTCCCTGCGGCAAACCCTGGACGGGCGCAACGGCAGCGCCGAGGGGCGTAGGAACAGGCGTTGCCGTGGGCGAAGGGGGAGTGGCGGTGGGCGGCGGCGCTTGCAGCTGACAGGCGCTCAGCCCGCTCAGCATGACGAACAGCAAACCGAGCAACAGAAACTTTCGACCGTCGCAATGAACCCTCTGATTATTCTTGCCGATCATGCCCATTTCCCCCTCGCGCGTCCTACCATTTCATCTCTTGCAGTTCGCGGTTGATTTCTGCTGCATCGAAAGCCTCGGCGTCAAAATCTCCGCCGTACCATTCTCTCATTTCTTCATATTCTGGATCTTCAGGGTCATGAATGATTTCGAGGAATCTGACGTAACCCCACGGTCCGCCGCAATCTTCTGGCGGGCAGGCGCGCCGGCCCTTGAGGCAAATCGGCAGGCGCACGTCGGGGTCGGGAGGCAGTATTTTTTCCACCAGAATATCGTGCATCCAGCTATCGCCAAAGTCATACTCATAGACCATTTTGGCTTTTTCTTCTGGCGCCACCTTAGCCAGGCGAACGCGGCGCGAGTCTTTTACATCCAGGTCATAATCTACATCTGGATCGGGCAGGCCATAGGTGACGCCGCCCGCCTCGAAGTAATGCAGGTGAGAATCGGTCCAGCCCATCACAACCTGGATCAAGCGATGCAGTTTCGCCAGGGTGATGTCGCTGGGGACCTGGACGCGACGCCAGATCGGCGGCCTGATGTAGCGCAGGGTGATTTTGAGTTGATAGATGGGCGCCAGCTCTGGCGCGGCTGCGGGCATCACGCGTGCGAGGGCGCCCGGCGTCTGAATGCGCACGATATCCTGCAGACGAGCCTGCAAGGCTTGTAAGTCTAAATCCTCACGTTTACGTTTGACCATGTTGGGTATCTCCACAGGCGGTCGCAAGCACGATGGCGGGGCAAATCATCGCACGGGGTTACGCATCCATTATGCCATAAGTGCGCCTGGTAGGAAAAATTACTCGTCGTGCTATAGATGTTCAGATCATGTTTCGTGATAGGGGCGATCCCTTGCGGTCGCCCAGGGCAGGCGCAAAATTTGGTTTTTTCCCGCGAACGCTGTCATAGAGTATAATCAAGGGAGAGATGGAATAGAAAACCATGGACGATTTCCCCATGTGGAGCACAAAGGCATGGACACAACGGCACACGAAACGGAAGCAGTGGCTTTGCAGCGCGTGTTACAACAGGTGGCGCACTTCTACGAAGTAGAGGTCGAGTGGGAAACCCACATCGAGCGTCGCTATGTAGAAGGATTTCTACACGAACTGGCAAATCACGGCGCAGATACCGAAACCTATGAGACCAGCTGGGAAACAATCCGTTTCCTGGCCTGGTATCTTGACCATCTGGGGCCGGAAATTACCGGTCTGGAGACGCTGCAAGCCTATCATCTCAGCGAACTGGTCACCGATTTTACCGACCGCAAGGTGCTGGGGCGCATCGGCATTAC
>DAISHS010000311.1:0-5242 GCA_036822415.1 Chloroflexota bacterium | reverse complement strand
GAAGGTCAACGAAGCCCACGAAGACACGCGCCGCCGCCAGCGTCTTCGTGCTTCGTGCTTCGCGCACTTCGCTACCTTCGTACCTTCGTGATCCAAACGTCCCACTCCCGCCGGCCACACCGTCCAGCACCTGCCCGGTGATTGGACGCCTCAAAGGCGCTGCGGCTGCTGTCTACGGTTCGCTGGTCGGCGCCGAGTCAGCCTGAGGCTCCCGGATTTTCTCCATCTTGGCGTCCACCCGCTCCAGCAGATGGCGAAACTGCTCCATTGTCAGCCAGCGGTCCTCGAAAACTTGACCATCGAGGGTTGTGACCAATTTACCATATCGTGCCACCACCACACAGGTGCGAGCGGAGATTCCATTGATAACACCTGCGTGGCAGCCGATAATGATTGAATCAGCCTGTATCGCGAAGTCAAGTTCCGTTGGCTTGGGCCACTTATCCACATACTCTATCGGAATCATTTCCTTTGCAGCCTTCTGATAGACTGCATCACTCTCAGTTTCGCTTGCATATAGGGCGATCGACTGACCCGCCCGTACGAAAATCGGGGTATCCGTTGGCCCTCGGTAGTCTCTGTAGCGGGCGATGATTCCGCCTGGTAAGTCACGAGGAACTCCAGTAGACTCGCGGCGCCACCCAAACGGCAAATCTGTAGCGTCCATCAAACCTCGTTCGATTCGATTGATGGGTGTTTCCGTGGACGTTGCGATGACACGCGGGTCTTTTGATGTCACACATGCTGTTTCCAGGCATGATACCAGCAGCAGCACAACGAGACCGAACAACCAACGTCGCCATTGATAATTCCCAGTGGGTGCTGTCATGGTACGACCCTCACTGGCCGCTGGTTGGCCCAGGCGGCCGCTCTCTGCGCACCGCTCACTCGCACGTTGCCTTGCTGCCAAAATTGTCCCATCCTAACTAATCTACGCCACCTTTCTTCACCCAATACGCCCGTAAGGTGACAAGCACGCGCTCGCTAGGATCGCCATATTGTGGAACAATGACAACGACGGTGACATGAGCTGTGACTCTTTGGACGCAGTAACCGAAACGACGCGGGGTCAGGGACATTTCCTGACTGCCAAAGGATGTCTGGAGCGGGAGCGGACTTGCGTGTTAGACTTGCGAGGTCTACAAGACTTCGCAAGTCTGAGATCTCAGGCTCTCGCGGCGGACCTCAGGGTTGGGGAGACGGGTTGGAATGGCGCCGGCTTGGAAATAGCGCCAATCTGAAGTCTCGTTGTTGGACTCTTTATACCAGACGCGCCGCGCTTTGTCAACAGGCAAAATTCGGGTGGGTGCATTTCAAACTGGGGGCAGATCGGGCGACTGCAAGTCGCTGCAACGATTGCAAAGTCCACCTGCGTGGACTACACCCCGAAACTGAAATGCACCCAATTCGGGTAATTACCTATAAGTCCTGCTCTGTCTGGGGAAGGGACGGCGGCAGGCGTAGCGGAACGTGGCCGCAGCGGAAAGGACTGCGCTGCGGCCGGCGGAATTTCACGCAGGCTGCACGACCAGAATTCGTCACGTGCGGAGGCAGCCGGCTGCGTCACCCCGACCTGTAACGATTCTGGTGACCGCTAGACTGCGTAGAGGGTCAAAAGCAGGCAAAAGTACATGATGAAATCAGAGAGCGACAAGGAGACGGATCAATATGAACGGATCATCCCATCAGGCGCCAGGCGCCCGTGAGGTAGCGACGCTGGGCGGCGGTTGTTTTTGGTGTCTGGAGGCTGTCTACGACGAAGTCAAGGGCGTCACCGATGTGGTGTCCGGCTATGCCGGCGGCGCCATGCGCAATCCCACTTACGAACAGGTCTGCGGCGGACGCACAGGCCATGCCGAGGTCGTGCAGGTGACGTTCGATCCCGCTGTGATCAATTACCGCGAGATTTTGGAGATTTTCTTCACCATCCATGACCCGACCACGCTCAACCGCCAGGGCAACGATGTCGGGACGCAGTACCGCTCGGTCATTTTCTATCACAGCCCGGCGCAGCAGGCCGTGGCGCAGCAGGTCATCCAGGAGTTCAACAAGGCCGATCTGTGGGGCCGCCCGCTGGTGACGGAGGTCACGCCCGCGCCGGCGTTCTACGCGGCCGAGGAATATCACCAGGAGTACTTTGCCCGCAATCCCTACCAGGGCTACTGCCGGGTAGTCATTGCGCCCAAGGTGGCGAAGTTCCGGCAGAAGTACGCGCAGCGGCTGCGGGTAAGCTGACGCCGCGCCCTCTGCCCGGCAGCCCACGATCAGAGCGCAGGCTACAGGCTGTCAGATAAACATTCATAGTGACGATTCGTAGTGACGACTTCAGTCGTCTGCACCGAAGAACGACCGAAGTCGTTGCTACGTACGCTTAATTTCCCACGTACTTCGCATACAGCGTGCGCGCCACGTCGGGATCACTGGTGCCGGCGATGATGGCGCGGCCGTTGGGGAAGATGGTCAGGTTGTAGCCTTCGATGTCCACCTTGAGCAGATAGGCGTTGACGCGCACCGCCCCCAGCGGCTGCAAAACCTCGGCCAGCCGCGCCAGGTTGAGCGCCGCTGCGTCGTCCCCGTCGCGGTTGAGACCAATCTGCACGGCGTTGCGCCCGCACAGGGTGATGCTGTACGTGCCGCGTTCGGCGTTCAAGAATTCGTAATCGTGCTGACCACAGGCCGGGCAATCGGCCCGCGGGCCGCCCAGGTCGAACGCCTCCAGCGAATTATCCCACAAGTCGTAATGCAGCATGCCCCGGTTCGGCTCGCCGAACTGCCCCAGGCGTTTGAGCGCCTCGCCGGCTGAGATCGAGGCCACCACCGCCACGGATGGCCCCAACACGCCGGCGGTATCGCAGGTGGGCGTCGTGCCCGGCGCCGGCATCTGCCCCATCACACAGCGCAGACAGGCGCTCTCGCCGGGTACAATCGTCTGCGACACGCCGTAGGAACCGATGACGCCCGTATAAATCCACGGTTTGCCCAGCTTGACACAGGCGTCATTGAGCAGATAGCGCGTTTCGAAGTTGTCGGCGCCATCCATCACCAGGTCAGCGTCCTGAATCAAGGGCAGGACGTTGCCGGGGTTGACATCGGTCACCACGGCCGCAATCTCGATCTCGGTGTTGATGCGCCGCAGTTTGCTGGCGGCGGCCGCCGCCTTTGGCAGCCCCTGGCGAATATCGTCCTCGTCGAACAACAGCTGGCGCTGCAGGTTGTTCAGCTCGATATAGTCGCGATCCACCAGGCGTAAATAGCCAATGCCAGCGCGCGCCAGATGATTGGCAATCACCGTGCCGGTGGCGCCGCAGCCGATGATGACCACCCGCGCGGCCAGCAGCCGGCGCTGGCCGGCTTCACCCAGGCTGGGGAAAATGATCTGGCGCCCGTAGCGAGCCAGCGTTTGATTCGTTCTCTCTTGCATAAGCCTCGCATCCCTCCGCACAGGATCGGTCATTCGCTGCATTGTATCACATCCACCCCGCGCTGAAAACCTACGCCCAAAGCGTGGGCAACATTGCGCGCCGCGGCCTCTTGCAGTACAATGCGTTGGTGAAGGGAACCTGCGCCAGTGCATCAGCCGAAAGGCAGTCAAGGCAGATTCCAGGAACAACAAAGAAAGGATGTTATTTTTGTGCGCTATTCACGTATCTTACTCAAGCTGAGCGGCGCAGCGATGGCCGGTGACAAGGATTTTGGTTTCAACCCCACCGCGCTCAATTTTATCGCGGATGAAGTCTTGAAACTGCACAGTGCTGGCATCCAGGTTGGCATTGTCATTGGCGGCGGTAACATCTTCCGGGGAAACCTGGGCGCGCAATGGGGCATCGAGCACGCCGAAGCCGACAACATCGGCATGATGGCCACTGTCATCAACAGCCTGATGCTGCGCGGCGTCCTCACCAGTCGCGGCAACGCCGAAGTGCGCGTCATGACCGCGATTCCGATTGACACCGTGGCCGAGCCGTTCATCCGGCTGCGCGCCATCCACCACATGGACAAGGGCTATATCTGCATTTTCGCCGGCGGCACCGGCCAGCCTTTCATGACCACCGACTATCCGGCGGTGCAGCGGGCCATCGAGGTGCGCGCGCAGGCTCTGCTCTCAGCCAAATCGGGCACCGACGGCATCTACACCGCCGATCCCAACCTCGACCCGACGGCTCGGCGCTATTCGCAGATCAGCTATGACAGTGTGGTGCGCCAGAATCTGCGCGCCTTGGACCAGGCGGCCGTGCTCCTGGCCCGCGATAATCGCCTGCGCCTGCACGTTTTCAGCTTCGATCATCCCGACGCGATGTTCCGCCTGTGCCAGGGCGAAGATGTAGGCACCCTCATCGCCAATGTGGATCAGGATCAGCTGGCCTGATCTCTGGACGCTGCGCGCCGGTCAGTCCATCGGCCAACCAGGAGCCTGACTTCTCAGCGAAGTCAGGCTTCTTCATGTAATAGACCCTGCACAGGCGAGACTAAGACGTAAGGAGAGCCGTCCAAAGAGTGATTTTTGTGGAAATTCCAGCTTGATTGACCGAGGAGCGTACCATGCAGAAGATTCCGACCATTCCATCGTCTGAAATTACTCCCGAACAGGTGTACTTATCACGGCGTAAGTTCATGCTGGGCGTCGGCGGCCTGGCCTTGAGCGCAGCCGTGCTGGCGGCCTGCGGCGACGCCATGCCGGCCGCCGATAGCGGGACGGCGACGCCAGCCGGTACGCCAGAACCAACGCCCGATTTGCGTCAGGAGATAACCAGCTTCGAGAGCATCACCACCTACAACAACTTCTATGAATTCTCCACCGACAAACAGGCGGTTGCCCCTCTGGCGGCTAATTTGCGCACGCGTCCCTGGACCGTGCAGGTGGGCGGCCTGGTCGCCAAACCCACCACCTTCGGCATCGAAGATTTGCTGAGCAAATTCACGCAGGAAGAGCGCCTTTACCGCCTGCGCTGCGTCGAGGCCTGGTCCATGGTCATCCCCTGGCAGGGCTTTGCGCTGCGCAAGCTCCTGGAGGCCGTGGAGCCAACCGCCGAGGCCAAATACGTGCGCTTCGAAACGCTGCTCGATCCCGAACAGATGCCGGGGCAGAAGGTCGGCTGGTACACCTGGCCCTATGTCGAAGGCTTGCGCCTGGACGAAGCGATGCACGACTTGACCATCCTGGCGACTGGCCTCTATGGCAAGACGCTGCTGCCGCAAAACGGTGCGCCGCTGCGCGTGGTCGTGCCGTGGAAGTACGGTTTCA
>DAISHS010000310.1:0-5281 GCA_036822415.1 Chloroflexota bacterium | reverse complement strand
TGGCACGCATCGGTGCCCATGCAAAACCAGGAGTTCGCCCTGTGAGTGCCCGCATCACGCCCCAGACACCCGCCTTGCAAGCATTGCGCATGCGACTGCATGCCCAGCATCAACCCGTCGTCTTGATGCGTACCGATTGCCATGTCTGCCGTGCCGAAGGGCTGGCACCGCGGTCACAGGTACTGATCATTGCCGGCGACCGCACTGTGCAAGCGCTACTGTACCAAATCGACAGCGATCTGCTCAAAACCGGACAGATCGCTCTGTCCGAGGCCGCCTGGGATGCCCTGGACATTCATGAGGGCGATCTTGTGCAGGTTCGGCATCCTCCGCTGCTCGAATCGTTGTCGGCCGTGCGTGCGCGAATTCACGGCCACCGACTGCAAACGACGGAGTTGCAGGCGATCGTCCGTGATGTGGTCGATGGTCGCTATACCGATGTCGCACTTTCGGCCTTCCTGACCGCAACGGCGGTACTGCCTCTGGATATGCAAGAGACCATCCATCTCACCCGTGCGATGGTCGATGTCGGGGATCACCTGCAATGGCAGGCTCCGATTGTTGTGGACAAGCATTGCGTGGGCGGATTACCGGGAAATCGCACCACGCCGTTGGTGGTTGCCATCGCCGCAGCCAATGGATTGGTGATGCCCAAGACCTCATCACGCGCCATCACCTCTCCCGCTGGCACCGCGGACACCATGGAAACGCTGGCTCCTGTAGACCTGGACCTGGATACGCTCAGAAAGGTCGTGGAGAAAGAGGGTGGATGCGTGGCGTGGGGCGGCGCGATGCACCTCAGCCCCGCGGACGACATCTTCGTGCGTATTGAGCGTGAACTGGATATCGACACGCAAGGACAACTGATTGCCTCGGTGTTATCCAAGAAGATTGCAGCAGGGGCGACCCACATCGTGATCGATATTCCGGTTGGGCCAACCGCAAAAGTCCGCAGCCGGGAAACTGCCGAGCATCTTGCGCATCACCTTTCGGAAGTCGCCGCGTCATTTGGCCTTGTATTGCGTTGCCTGTTTACAGACGGGAATCAGCCTGTCGGCAGAGGTATCGGCCCGGCGTTGGAGGCGCGCGACGTGTTGGCCGTATTGCGCAACGAGGCGGATGCGCCGCAAGACCTATGTGACCGCGTGGCGTTGGTGGCGGGCGCGGTGCTTGAGCTTGGCGGCGTCGCCAAAGAAGGGGAGGGACTTCGGTTGGCTCATGAGACGATCAGCAGTGGCCGCGCGTGGGAAAAATTTCAGAGAATCTGCGCGGCTCAGGGGGGATTTCGTGAGCCGCCCCAAGCTCTCTATGTCGAACCGCTTTTGGCAACCACTTCAGGCCGAGCAGTACACATCGACAACCGTAAGCTTTCTCGTTTAGCCAAATTGGCCGGTGCGCCTGAGAGTCCAGCCGCAGGGATTCAATTGCAGGTGCGCTTAGGTGACGAGATAACACGCGGACAACCATTGATGTTTTTGCATGCGCAAACCTCTGGAGAGATGGCCTATGCACTCGCATACGTACAAGGCATTGGGGACATTGTAAAGATTGAACCTTAGCGCCGTGGATAAACAGGGCTCTTGAATGCTCGGTCAAACACAGCCCGGCCTCTCGTTTGGAAAAGTTGAACGCCTACATCTCATGCTCAAGAACATATGAAAAAACATCGCTTAAAAGAAGTTTTCAACCTGCATCGCGTGGAGCAAACAGAAGGAGGTCGTCAGCGCCTGAATAGGAACATTGCTCATGGAACTGCGGCACCTGCGTTGCTTTATCGTTTTGGCCGAAGAACTTCATTTCACACGGGCGGCTGAGCGTCTTCACATTGAGCAACCTCCTCTGTCCCGCGCCATCAAGGAGCTTGAGGACGAGTTAGGCGCTGTGCTCTTCGACCGGGACCGCCGGGGCACCCGACTGACCGCTGCGGGTGCCGTGTTCCTGCAGGACACTCGCCGGCTATTCACCGTCCTGGAGCAGGCCCGCGAGAACGTCAAGGCTGTCGCGGCGGGCTTGCGAGGCAGCCTGCGCATCGCCGTATCCGACGGCGCGCTCGATCCCCGGCTGTCGGCGTTTCTAGCCCGTTGCCGTGCCGAAGAACCCGAGATCGAGATACGGATGTCCGAAGTGCCTTTGGCCGAGCAGTTGCGCGGCCTGCGCTCGGGCGACTTCTGCATCGGATTCGCTCATACCGCCGACGTCGGTGATGGCATCGTCGCCGAACCTATCTGGCAGGACCCGCTGGTGGTCGCCTTGCCAGCCCGGCACGCACTGCTCGTCCACAAGGAGGTTCCACTCCATGAACTCCGGGGGCATCCTCTTGTCCTGTGCGATCCCCAGGTGTGCGAAGGCTACTGCCGCGAGTTGGCGCGCCTCCTGCAGACCCAGGAACACAAACTGAATGTCGTTGAGGAGGTTTCCTCGCTGGACATGATGCTCACCTTGGTCGGTGCCGGCTACGGCGTGGGCTTCATGACGGCGACCAAGATTCCGGTCAGCCAGCGACCGGACGTGGTGATCCGTCCATTGGCGCTGGATACAGCCGTGATCACCACCTACCTGCTTCGACTCGAAAGCAGCAACTCATCGGCTTCGCTGGTGCGATTTATCGACCGCCTCCGGGACCCTTCGAGCGACTGACGCAACGGACCGCACCACTTAAGATTGGGCATCGGCACGAAGATTGCGTTCCGTTGCACTCATCAGCTCTGCCGCACTTATGCTGAGGGCAGCGGAGATTTTCAGTATCAATGCGAGCGTGGGCATGTGCTCCCCACGCTCGATCTTGCCCATATGCGAGCGAGCTATACCAGCCATGGACGCGAATTCATCCTGAGCGACTCCCTGCGCCAAGCGGGCAGCACGCACCGCTTGGCCGAAGGCCAGTGCCGGCTCGGCTTCATAGGTGGTTGTGCCAGGGGGGCGGCCCGGTTGAACGCTGCGCTTCTGCATCACCAGAAGCGTCGATCAATCGACCGAATTTAACCACGTTAAAGATATCTCTTTTGGCTATCATGGTGGCTCGCCTTTTTGATCCGATCGCTTTGTGGGGGCTCTCATGCACGACGCCACCAGCCAGTTTTCCTTTTCCAATTTCAGGCTTGCCATAGCGCCTGGCGTACCGTCATCGCATCTTTCGGCATTGCTTGCGTTGCAGCGTGCGGAAGAGCCGGAAGTCACCATTTCGTTTCATGAGGTCACAGCCGATGATTTGATTGCGGGACTTCGGGAAGGCCGCTACGACGCGGGCATGACGCTTGAAGGATCGAGCGATCCGTCGCTGAAAAGCCAACCTCTATGGACCGAGAACATGGCCGTCGCCATGCCGTTGCGCTTTCCCTTACTTGACCAGGCGAAGCTCACGATCGCCGAACTGTTGGACTACTCCGTCTTTCGCTGGCCTGCAGAGAATTGCCCTTTGCTGGATCAGCGGCTGCCTTCTCTTCCCGCGGTGAGTCAACAGAACATTCAGCGTGTCTCTTCCTTCGAGATGATCGCGCTATGGGTCGCTGCCGGCTACGGCGTCGGGGTATCCGCGCAATCGCGCATTGAGCATGCGCAGGGATGGGGCATTCACACACGGCCGCTGTCTGACGGACCCTACGAGATCGTGACCCACCTGCAGCGGCCCTGCGGACAAGCCGACGTTGTTTCAGAGCGGTTCGAGCGCAGAGCACTGCAGGTCGCCAAGAATGCTCCAACCTAGTCGAGTGCCAATGTCCTCGTTCTGCGTCTTCAGTTCAAGGTGCTACACGTGCATTAGGCATTCCACTCGCCAAGCAGCAGACATCACTCGCGCTCTATGACACGGAGCAGCGCCGTTCTACGCTTCGACATGGGGCCAAACGCCTTCGTGACCCCTTCAACGGGTTTCCCTGCCTGCAATGAGTCAAGGATGTCAGCCCAGTCCTGCATGATTACCTTGCGGGACTCCACAAACTTCGTGTGATCGTAGGGCGCGCGCGATGAGTCCTTGCTCTTTTTGGAATGAGCGAGTTGAAGATCGACCCGCTTCTCCGGATATCCCAACAGTCCAAGGATCGTCGTTGCGGTCGAGCGGAAGCCATGGGACGAAAACCGTCCGCCATAACCCATGCGCTTGAGTGCTTGATTGAGCGTCGTTGCCGACATCACTTGTCCCGGCTTTCTGTAGCTCGGGAACAATACTTTGCCGCCGCCAGTTAGAGCATGTAGTTCCCTAAGAGCGGCCACCGCCTGCCGTGACAGGGGAACCAGATGGGGGCGTCGCATCTTCATGCGCTCGGACGGAATCGACCACATGGCGTTGTCCAGGTCGAACTCTTCCCAGGAGGCCTTGCGCAGTTCTACGGTGCGCACGTAGGTCAAAGCCATCAGCTTGAGGGCGAGGACTGTCGTCTGGTAACCCCCTTCGTTGTCCACACGATTGAGAAAGTCCGGGATCTCTGCCCATGTCAACGGAGGGTTGTGGCGGACCTGAGGGCGCTTGACCAGTCCCTTGAGCAAGGCGGCAGGATCGTATTCGCAGAGACCTTGGGCAGCCGCATAACTGAAGATTTGCCCACACCACTGGCGGATGAGGATCGCCACAGTCTTCGCGCCACGAGCCGCCACATCCTTGATGATGGGGCGCAGATGTGGAGCCCTGATGCTGCTGATCGGCAACTTGCCAATCCGGGGGAAAACATCCTTCTCAAGGTAGCTGGTGACCTGGTTGGTGTAGTACTCGCTCCAGTGAGCATTGCTGACGATCCACTCCCGAGCAACGGTCTCGAACGTGCGTTCGTATGTGTCGGCCTGGAGGGCGATCGCCGCCTTTTTCTCCACGATGGGGTCGAGGCCCTTCTTGACCAACGCCTTTGCCCGGTCCCGTTCCGCACGGGCTGCCTCCAGCGTGACCTTTGGGTACACCCCGATTGAGTACACCTGTTCAGCGCCGCCCAGCCGGTAGCGGTACCACCAGAGCTTGGAGCCGTTGGGCTGAACGCGCAAAAAGAGGCTGCCTCCGTCCCGGAGTTGGTACACCTTGGGCCTGGGCTGCGCCGTTTCCACTTTGCGCGCCGAGAGAAGATTGAGTGCTGTGAGTGCCATGTGTATAACGCCTCCAGTTTGGCCCGTTACACACTCCATTACACACATGAGCACTGGATTTGTCCAGCTTTCAGAATCGCTCGATGGACGATCAACCCTTTAAAAACATAGACTTAGAGTTGTTCCATGGAGGTTGATAGACGCCAGTAGACCTCAATCGTAGTTATCGATCATCAAAAGCATGTCGTGCCTGCCTCGGGGATTTCGGAGCGGC
>DAISHS010000309.1:0-5317 GCA_036822415.1 Chloroflexota bacterium | reverse complement strand
AGCGTCAGCTCGATGAGGCCAGTCACCAGCAGCACAAAGCTGACGCTGCCGGCCAGCAGCAGCCGCAAATTGGCGGTCAGATCGCTTTCATGCAGCGGTAGGGCCTTGCTAAGCGCCGCGCTGATCGCAGCGATGCCCATCACCAGCGGCAGGTGCAGATACGACCAACTCAGCAGCTGCCAGATGCTCGAACGTGGATGGCGCCGGGCGATGAAATCAAAGTAGATCCACCAGAGGCCAAACGCCAGGATGATGCCCAGCAGGCCGTTGAAAGCCAGCGCCAGTGTCAAGCCTTCATCGGCCGCCATTCCCCGAATGACCGCAACGATCGCTTCACCCAAGACGATAATCACGAAAAGGCCGTAGCGCTCCGGCAGCTTAACATTGCTCAGACGGGGCAGGCTGGCCTGCAGCTGGGCAGTCGTCAGCGGAGTCACCAGGTCGCTGAACAGGCCGATGCCCCACAGGACGAAGCGCAAGGGCGGCGCCACGAAGATCGAAGCAACGAACAGCGCGACCGAAAGCGTAAAGCCAATGGCGTAACGCGTGGTGATGGGCCGCATGATGGGGACGTGATAGCCGCCGCGCAGCCACATGGCGATGATGAGCACGCGCGCGCCGGCGTAGGCCAGCGCGAAAGGCACAGAAGTCTTGCCCGCGCCATCATGGATGAAAATGGCCATGGCCGCAACGGCCACAATCTGGAGCAGGGTAAAGAGCCGGTAACTGACGTCGAAGGTCTCGAAGCGCGAGTTGTAAAACGTGCCTCCGATCCACATCCACCAGGCCGGAATGAAAAGCAGGATGAAGGCGCCAACGCCTGCCCAGGTCACATGCCCGGCCAGGCTATGGGCCAGCTCGGACACGATGACGACGAAAATCAGGTCAAAGAAAAGCTCCAACCACGAAACTCTGCGCTCTTCTTCTTCATCGGACATGCGTAGTTGCGGCGTCTGCCACCATCGGCGTTCTTTGGTCATCGGATCATCCTCCGGAAATGGGTCTGAAGGGTGAAAGAAAATGAGTGGGAGTTGGTGCAAAGAAATTTTGCAAAGAAATGATGAAAGGCAGCCTAACGTTCGCTGCGAGTTGGCTGCCTTTCAGTGAGCAGGCCGGCTGTGGGGGCTATCAGCCATGCGGGGGGCTGCATGTGGCAAACGGGCGCTTACCCGAGCAGGGTAGCGCTCAGTTCGATGTCAACGCTGGCCAGCGCCTTAGAAACCGGGCAACCTGCTTTGGCCGCCGCGGCCTTTTCCGCGAACGTGGCCTCGTCCAGGCCCGGAACTTCGGCCTCGGTCTTGAGCTCGATCTTGGTAATCGTCGGCCCGGCGCCCAGGTGTACGGTGGCCGTGGTCTGAATTCTGGTGGGCGTGAAGCCTGCGTTGGTCAGGAGCGCTGACAGGAACATCGAGTAGCAACCGGCATGGGCTGCGCCAATCAATTCCTCTGGATTCGTGCCTTTTTCCTCTTCGAAACGCGAAGCGAAGGTGTAAGGCCCTTCAAAAAAACCACTACCGACACGCATCGTGCCATTCCCTGCACGCAGTGTGCCATTCCAGGTTGCCTGTGCACTTCGAACTGCCATACGATTGAATCTCCTTTGTTTTCAGTCTTGACCAGCGCTTGTTGGCCAAGATTGGCTTGCTTGAGCGGGGTTGGACGGCGCGTCCCGCCGCTCGCTTGACATCTTCCTCTTTTGACGCCGCCGCCGCGCCGGATGTCACTTCTGATCCGCATCATTTTCTACGCCCTATTTCGTCCGGCCATCGGCGTCAGGGGCGAGAATGGATCGGTTGTCAGCGCCCGCGCCGCGGCACGTAGGGGAAGTAACGCACGCGCACGAATGGCGTACTCGTGGCCGTGACGGTGGCCGTTGGTGAATTCGTGGCCGTAGGGGTAACGGTCGGCGTACTGGTCGCTGTGCTTGTGGGCGTCGCCGTGGCCGTAGGCGTGGCGCTGGGGCTAGGCGTGGGCGTCGGGGTGCGGGTGGCCGTTGGTGTTGCCGTGCGCGTCGGCGTACGGGTGGCCGTTGGCGTCATCGTGGGGGTGTTGGTGGGCGTTGGGGTCGGTGGATCGGTGCGTCGCAGCACGAACAATCCGCCTTCCTGGTTCGCCAGGTAGATCTGATTACCGGAGACCGCCACCCCATTGGCATACCCTGTGGGCGTGGTCAGGCCGTCGTAGAATTGCGGCTGGTTCGGATTGACCGCGCTGATGACCTGGACGCCGCCCGCACGGCCGTCTGCCACGTAAATCAGGTGATTGCTGACGGTCACGCCCACGGCCCATCCTGGCGTGTTATAGGCGCCGCGCAAGATCGGATTGGCGGGATCGCTGACATCCACGATGCGCAGATTGCCGCCTTCGGCCACATAAGCCGTTGTTCCATCCACAGCCACGGCATAAGCGAAGAAAAATCCTGCCAGCTGACTGTACAGCGCCGGCGCGGCTGGATTGCTCACATTGATGATTTGCAGCGTGCCTGTGCTGCCCTCGGTGACATAAGCCACGTTGTCCGCGACGGCCACATCCACGGCATAGCCAGGGGTATTGTAGCTGCCGCGCAGCACCGGGCTGGCCGGATTGCTGGCGTCAATGATGAGCAGGCCGCCGTTGTAGCCGTCTGCCAGGTAGACCAGGTTGCCTACCACCTGCACACTGCTGGCGTAACCGGGGGAATCATACGTACCGAGCCATTGGGGATTCGCCGGATTACTGGCGTTGATGATTTGCAGCCCGGCGTAGCCATCCGCCACGTAGACCAGGTTGCCGCTGACTGCCACGCCCAGGGCCGCGCCCGTGGTATCGAAACTTCCCAGGCGCAGCGGCGCGGCTGGATTGCTCACGTCAATCACGTGCAGACCGCCGAAGTTGGCCGCCACATAGGCTCGATTGCCGGCCACGGCCACGCGTGCGATAGCCCCTGGCGCCCGAAACGCGCCAAGCGCCGTGGGGTTGGCCGCGCTGGCGACATTGACCGTCGCCACGCCGCCATCTTGCAGAGCCAGGTAGGCCGTGGAACCAACCAGCGCGAGATCGTTCGCTCCGCTGGAACCGTTGAAAATGCCAATCCGTCCTGCCGCGGCTGGATTGGCGATATTGGCTATTTCCAGCCCGCCGTTTGGCAGCCCTGTGCTGATGTAGGCCTGCGTGCCAATCACGCTCACGGACGTGGCTGCGCCGTACGTGTCATAGCTGCCCAGGGTGGTGGGCGCGCTGGGGTTGGCGACGTTGATAATCTGCACCCCGCGCTCCCCGTCCGCGACATAGGCCCGATCTCCCACCAGGCGCACCTGGGACGCGGCGCCCGGCGTATCGCGGACGCCGCGCAGAACGGGCGAAAGCGGGTTCGCGATGTTGATGATCTGCAAGCCGCCGCTGTATCCGGCGGCGACATAGGCAAAATCTCCACCTATTGCCACATGGCGCGGGTTTCCGTTAAGCTCAAGGCTGGCGCGCAGGATGGGGTGCGCCGGGTCGCTGGCCTCGAAGAGGCGCAGCGCCGCGCCCGGCAGGCCATCGGCCACATAAACGTTAGGCCCAACCACGGCAATGCCGTAGGCCGCGCCGGGGGTGTTGTACGAACTGAGCACGAGCGGCGCGGCGGGGTTACTCACATTGATGATCTGCAGACCCCCTTGCTCATCCGCAGCCACGTAAGCGATGCCGTTCACCACCTGCACATCGCGGACGAGGTCCGGCAGCAGCTCACTTTGACCCACGAAGACCGGATTGGCTGGGTTACTGATGTTGAGGATGACCAGGCGCGGGCCAACGCCCAGGTAGGCGTAGCTGCCGACGACATCCACGGCGTAGTCCGGGCCGCCTAACTGCCCCTGCAGGTCAATCGTCTGCGGGGATTGCGGGGCGCGGCTGGTGTTTGCCCCGTGCGGGGATGGCAGGCTGGTTTGCGCGGCCACCGCGCCGGTCAACAGGCTGAGCAGCAGGATGGTGTAGAAAATTATCAGGCGTGGAGAGTGCAAAGTCATGGACGATCCTTTCCATTGATTTTTCGATGCGATTTCGGTCCGATTGCACGCAATCGGCGCAAATTCTTGCAAGTCTAACACCGACAGGTATTTTGGCAAATTGTCTCACATCTGCCTGAAAACAAGATGAAAATAGCGGGGCATCGAGGCTCTGCCCGATGACAATTCGTTCAACTCAAGGTGCAGGCGCTGTTTCAGCGCCCAGGGCAGGCTCTGCGTTTTGGCGGTAAACTGCGTCGAACGCTCCCGATGCCCTGCCTGCGGGAGAAAACAACAGACGCCAGGTGGTTGACCCGGCGTCTGTTGTTTTCAGGCCTGCCTGGCGACGCGACGTCTCTCGCCAGAAATTTAACTGCTGCGTTTACGCGTCTGTCGTCGGTTCGCCGGCCGCTTCGGCATCCAGCGCGTCGTGCGCCCAGGCGCTTGGTGTTTCGACCACTTCAGAAGCCTCGGCTTTCTCTGTTTCCGCGGCTGTTTCGGTCGGTTTTTGCGCCATGCGGTTCATCAGCTTATCCAGCTGTGCATTGATCTGCTTGATTCCGCTCAGCATGCCGTCACGAATCTCGTCGAGCACTTTGCTCTGGCGGACTTCTTCCATCACCTTCTCGGCCGTTCCGCGCACTTCTTCGCCCAACTTGCTCTCGCGGGCCGATTTGATGGCGGAATCAACCTGCTTGCCCAATTCGAGCAATCCTTCCTGCACTTCGTCGCTCAGCTCCTTGCGCTTTGGGCTTTCCCAGGCCGTTTGCATGGCCGCGCCGAGCTTCTGCCCCATCTGATTCAATTCTGCAAAAAGGTCGCCCTTCGGCGGCGCGTCGCCCTTCGGCGTCTGTTCGGTTGTTTGGCTTTCCTCAGTCATTTTTGTACTCCTTTGCGATTGCGAACGTTCATATTGGCTGCCAGGCTCGTCGCTGCGTTCATTGCCGCGCGCTCCCGACAAAAAACTACGTTTTCGATGGCGCTGTGCACTGCTCAGACTGGCGCTATCGCCTACAGTACGCACAACGTCGGCTTTAGGTTGCGCCTGACCATCATCAGTTTACCACAAGTGTTGTTGCCAGGACAAGTTGATCACCCACGATCTGCCCATCACGGCCGATCAGTGGAAGCCGCGTCGCATCGTCGAAGTAGAAGCCGATTGCCACCCGATAGCTGCCCGGCGGCAGCGTCGCCGGGATGAGCAGCGCATGGGCGTCGGCCACATATTCGCCGGTCAGCCAGCTGGTGGTAGGAATCTGCCCCGCGCCTGGCTCGCCATCCCCCTGCGCCACGGTGCGTCCGTCAGACGCCAGCAGGTGCACAAAAACGCTGGCGCGGCGCGTCCACGG
>DAISHS010000308.1:0-5347 GCA_036822415.1 Chloroflexota bacterium | reverse complement strand
TCGCCTGGGCCTGGCGGCGCCCCTGGGCCGCGCTCGCCGCGGGCGCCGGACTAGGCCTGGCCGGGCTTTGCCTGCTGGCTATCTTCGGCTGGTCAGACCTGCGCTTCATGCTGCCGCAGGTGGACCTGAGCACGAGCGGCGCGCTGGCTGAGCGCCTGGCAACCTTTGCCAATCTGGAGACCGATGGCAACGTGTGGGTGCGGCAGCAAATTCTGCGTCACGCGCTGAGTGTGTGGCAAGAGCATCCCTGGATTGGCTGGGGCATTGGCGCTTACAGCCAGGTTTACTATTACCCGAACGCCAATGCAACGTCGTGGATTCCCAACCTGGTGGTGCATCAGCTGTACAACACCGGCATCCTCGGTCTCGGCTGTTTTTTGCTGGCATTGGCTGTTGCGGGCTGGAACGGTTTCCAGGCCTGGCGTCAGACGACAGGGTGGGCGCGCGCGCAGCTGGGCGGGCTGCTGTTGGCGCTGGTGGGTCTGCTCGTCGCTTTTCAGGCGACTGAGGCGAGCTGGCTGGCCTACTTCTGGATCTATTTGGGGCTGCTGGACGGCAGCAGGCAGGAATGGCATGACGATGCGCACTGATTCCCGCGCCGCCTATGGGCGCCTGCTCGGCATTCTCCTGCTGGCCGCGGCCGTGCGCAGCGTGGGCCTCGGCCGGGGCCTGTGGCTGGACGAAATCGCCAATGTCGGCGTGCTCACACGGCCAGCCGTCCAGGCCTTGTTCAATGTCGAAATCACGACTGCGCGCGCGCCGTTCTTCTTTGTGCTTTATCGGCCCTGGCTGGCCGTGGCCGGCGACAGCGCCGTGGCCGCACGCTGGCCCGCGCTGCTCGCCGGCGTGCTGAGTGTGGCCTTGCTCTGGCGTCTGGCGCGCACCTGGGCCGGACCGCGCGTGGGCGACGGCGCCGCGCTGCTGCTGGCCTTGAATCCGCTGCACATCTGGTACAGTCAGGAAGCGTCGTTCTATACGTTTGTCACTGCGCTGGCCCTGTGGGTGGTTTGGCAAAGCACGGCGCTGGCGCCAGGCGCATCCCGCCGTCAGCACGTGCGGTGGGCGCTCGGCCTGGCGCTGCTCTTGGCCTCCTCGCCGTGGACGCTCTTCCTGAGCGCAGCGCTGGGCGCCTGGGTGTTCAGCTGGCGGCGCGCGCGCAGCCGCATTTACCTGATCGTCCTGGGTTTGGCGCTGCTGCTGAGCGCGCCCGCGCTGGCCGTCTACCTGCGGGGCGTGGCGGCAGGCTGGTCAACGCCGGTCACGCGGCCGGGGCTGCCGCTGCCGCAAATGGTCTACTCGCTGCTGACCCTGGCCTGGGGCTTTGCCGTCGGCCCCGCGCCAGAAGCGCTGCGCCAGGCGCTGGCCAGCGGCGTGGGGCTGCGCACGCTGGCGCAGCAAAACCTGGGTTGGCTCGTGTTGGGCGCAAGCGGACTGACGTTTCTGCTCTTCGCAGCGGGCAAACGCCTGCTCTCCCTGCGCAGGGCGCCCGGCCCGGCCCTTAGCCGCGGCGGGCTTGTCCTGCTCTGGTTGAGCGCGCCCCTGCTTGGCGCCAATCTGCTGACATGGTGGGCGCAAACGAACTTCAATGTGCGCTATGTGCTGTTCGCCCTACCGGCCCTGCTCGTGGGCATGGCCGCGCTCGATCGCCGCCTGGTGAGCGTGGCCGTAGCCTTATCGGTCGTGTTCTGGCTGCGCGGCGTCACCGATCCGGCCTTTGCGCAGGAAAACTTGCAGCTGCCGGCGCAGTTCCTGCAGACGGCCGTGCAGCCGGCCGATGTCCTTCTCCTGCGCGCGCCGGAGGTTTATTTGCTGGCGCCGCTCGCTTTCTACGGCGCGCCGGCGGGCGCGTTGGCGTGGTACAATGGCGATACCGCCCGCAGCCAATCGCCGGCCGCCTTTGCCAGGCAAAATAGCGCCGGGCATTGTCGCATTTGGTTGTGGTCTGCGCGGGCCTGGTTGATTGATCGTGAGGATGCGCTGACCGCCGCGCTGGCCGCCAGCGCAATGCCGGTCGCGACCTGGCGCTGGCCGGGCAGCGAGCTAACGCTTTATCAGCGTGCGCCATGCCCATAGCGGGGAAAACATCGGCAGCCTGGGAAACGGGCGGCGGGCGGCGCGTTGTTTTCATCAACGCGACCGGCTATTGGGCCGGCGCCGAGGCCATGCTGCTCGACCTGGCGACCCATTTGGACGCCGCGCAGTGGCGGCCGCTGGTGCTGCTGCCCTTTGTCGGGCCGTTCAGCCAGGCGTTGACTGAAGCAGGCGTGGCGTGGCGCGTATGGCCGCTGGCCGTGCCCCACACGCGGCGAGACTTGCGCTCTGTGCCAGCGTTGGCGCGCTTGGGCTGGCGTCTGCCGCCATCGGTGGTACGCCTGGCGCGCTGGCTGCGGCAAGAAGAGGCAGCGCTGGTTCACACCAACAGCAGCGCGGCGCTGGATGGGGCGCTGGCCGCGGCGTTGGCCGGCGTTCCGCATCTCTGGCACGTGCGCGAACGCCTGCCGCTGGGCGCTGGCCTGCGCGACCTGTTGTGTCGAACCATGCTGCGGCTTTCAGCGGCGGTGCTTGTCAACAGCCAGGCCGTGCGCCGCCAATGGGGCCTTCTGGCCGCCGACCCGCGCCTGCACGTCGTGCCCGATGGCCTCGATTTGTCGGCGTTCACGCCGCGCCGAACCGCGGCCGAGGTGCGCGCCGCGCTGGGCCTGGGCGCGGCGCCGGTAGTCGGCCTGGTGGGGCGCATCAGCCCGATCAAAGGGCAGGCGGTTTTCCTGGAAGCGGCGGCTCAACTGAGCGCCGCTTTCCCCGAGGCGCGCTTTGTGCTGGTGGGCGGCGCGCTGCCGGCCTATGAAACGCTGCGCCAAACGCTGCTGGCCCAGGCGCAGCAGGCGCCATTGACCGGCCGTGTCATCTTCACCGGCGAAGTGCCGCGGGCGCAGGCGCCGGAGATCATGCAAATCTTCGATGTCCTGGTCGTCCCCACAACCACCATGGAAGGCTTTGGGCTGGTCGTCCTGGAAGGCATGGCGCTGGGGCGAGCGGTGGTGGCAACGTTGGGCGGACCGGAGGACTTGATCGTGGAAGGGGAGACCGGTTATCTGGTTCCGCCGGGCGCGGCCGCGCCCCTGGCCGCGGCCGTGGCGCACCTGTTGCGCGATCCCGCGCACGCCCGGCGCCTGGGGGAGGCCGGCCAGGCGCGTGCGGTCAGCCAGTTCACGCTGGCGCAGCATGTGGCGCGCGTCGCGGCGATCTACGCCGCGGTGAGCGAGAAGCGAGAGGGAATGTGAGTAGAATGGCGAAGAAGAGCGTATGAAAATTGCACTGATGGGCGGCCGGGGTATCCCCGCGAACTACGGCGGCTTCGAAACGATGATGGAAGAGCTGAGCGTGCGCCTGGCCGCGCGCGGGCATGAGGTGACAGTCTACTGTCGCGTGCCGCACATCCAGTACGCCGGCAACCGTTACCGCGGCGTGCGCCTGGTCAAACTGCCGACGCTGCGCCACAAACACCTGGATACCATCGTCCACACTACCTTGAGCGCGGTGCATGCGCTGAGTCAGGGCTATGACCTGGTGTTGATGGTCATTGCCGGCAACAGCCTGGTGAGCTGGATTCCGCGCCTGGCCGGGCAAAAAGTGATCCTGCACGTGAATGGCCTGGATTGGCGGCGAGCCAAGTGGGGCGCCTGGGCGGCCCGCTACATCCAAACTGCGGAGCGTCTGGCGCTGCGCCTGCCCAATGCGTTCATCACCGATTCGCAGGTGGTTTCAGCCTATTACCAAAATCGGTTTCAACGCGCACCCGCGGCCGTGATTGCCTATGGCGCAGATATCGGCCGTCTCCCGCCCGGTGAAACCCTGACCCGTTTCGAACTGCAGCCGCGGCGCTACGTCCTTTTCGTAGGACGGCTGGTGCCCGAAAACTGCGTTCATCACCTGATCGAGGCTTGCCAGGGGCTGGACAGCGGCTACCGCTGCGTTGTCGTGGGCGATGCGCCCTACCAGGCCGATTACATTGCACATTTGCATCGCCTGGCCGGGCCGAGCACGCTGTTCACGGGTTATGTCTTCGGCCAGGGTTATCGCGAGCTGTGCAGCAACGCTTACCTGTTCGTGGAGCCATCCGAAGTCGGCGGCACGCACCCTGCGCTGCTCGAAGCGATGGCCCTGGGCAACTGCGTGGTGGCGAACGGCATCCCGGAGAATCGGGAAGCGTTGGGCGACGCCGGGCTGGTCTACGATGGTCAGCTGGGCAGCGCCGGGCTGAAGCCGCTGCTTGACCACCTGCTGGCCTCGCCGCAGACAGTCGAAACGTACCGTCAGCGCGCGCAAGCGCGCGCCGACGCGCACTACCGCTGGAAGCAGATCACCGACGCGTACGAGGCCTTGTTCGCGCAGGTGACCGGTGGAAAATGAAAGCAATCAAAGTCGCTGCAACCTGGCTTATGCTGTGTATTCTGCTGGTCGCGTGTCAGATTCCCACGCCGCAGGTACCAGAGGCGACAGCCATCCTCCCGGAGGCAGCCACCCTTGCGCCGACGCCCACCAACGTCAGCGCGGACCGTGGCTGGCAAGCGCTCTTTACCGGCGCAGAGGTGCGCAGCAACCTGGGCAACAGCGGCCTTCTGGCGCTGCGGCTCGACCCCGCGGCCGTGACTTTCGACGTGGCTTTCGAGAGCGATCCTCAGCAGATGCAAACGATTGGCGCCTGGCTGAATCAGCAAGCCGCGCTGGCTGCGGTCAACTGCGGCTTCTATTTCACCACGGACGACGGCAAGAATCGTCATATTGGCCTGCTGGCCGGCCCCAACGGGATATTGGCGCCGCTGCGCAGCGGGTGGGGCGGCGTCCTGCTCGTGCGCGGCAACAAGGCCAGCCTGAGCGTGGCTCCCACCAGCGTCAACAGCGGTTTACGCCTGGGCGTGCAGGGCTGGCCCATGCTGGTGCGCAACGGCCAGCGCGTGTCGGGTCTCAATGACAGCGACCCTGCGGCCCGCACCGCGGCGGCCGTGGACAGCCAGGGGCGCATCCTCTTCATCGCCGATGTGACCTCGACCACCCTGGCCGAATTTGCCGGCATCCTGGCTGCATCCGATCTGCAGCTGGTGCAGGCCGTCAACCTGGATGGCGGCTCGTCCACCGGCCTGCGCTACCGCGCCGCCCTCGCCGACAGCGCAACCGGCTATGACAGCTTTTTCGTCCCCTGCGCCCTGCTCATCAAGCCATCGCCATAATTCCCGCGGCGAAGGTGGGGTTCGCATCCTCAGATGCGAACTCCGCTCCCCCCAATACGCCCCCCCCATGCGGCTTGCCCTTGCTCGCCGCCTGCGGTACAATCAACCCTACGTAAGAA
>DAISHS010000307.1:0-5353 GCA_036822415.1 Chloroflexota bacterium | reverse complement strand
TGACGACGCCAACCTGGGTCAAGGTTTTCTTTGTGGGAGCGTAATTTTTTCCTCATGCTTGGGAGCGATTATGGCCGATGAATTTTCGTTACGAGCGTACTGCTTTCTCGACCGCATGCAGCCCCAGTACGCGGCCTTTGTCGGCACCATCACGCAAGGCGACCTGCCCGTGGAGGGCATGGCTTCGCTCTACGTCGAAATGGCGCCGGGCAATGAAGTTTTCCGCGTCGTTGACATTGCCGTGAAGAGCACCGATGCCAAACCGGGCGCGCAGATCGTCGAGCGCGAGTTTGGCATGTTCGAGGTGCACTCGCTGGCGCAGGCCGAAGTGATCGAGGCCGGTCGCATGGTCTTGGACCGCCTGGGACTGCGCGAGGAAGACCGGGTTAAACCAGAGGTCGCGTCGGTTCAGGTCATCACCAACGTCGATCCGTATCAGGCGCAGCTGCTCAACCGCTTTCGCCGCGGCGCCATGATCGTCGCGGGTGAAACGATGCTGGTGCTCGAAGTGGCGCCGGCGGCCTACATCAACCTGGCCGCCAACGAAGCGGAGAAGGCCGCCAATATCAAGCTGGTGCACATTTCGTCCGTTGGGCGCTACGGCCGCATGTGGATGTCAGGCACGGAAGCGGAAATTGTGGCGGCCAAAGCGGCCGCGGTGAACGTGATCAGCCAGCTCAAGGGCAAGTGAATGGGAGAAACCAGATTTCGCGGCCCAAGAGTCACCGTTCAGCCGACGGGCCG
The DNA here is from genome assembly GCA_036822415.1 of Chloroflexota bacterium. Lineage (GTDB taxonomy): Bacteria > Chloroflexota > Anaerolineae > SSC4 > Amarolineaceae > Amarolinea. Next base: position 4,609 of record DAISHS010000307.1, on the reverse strand, counting down.
GCCGCTGGCGCGGCAAGGCCGGCGGGGTCATGACCATGAGCGCGCCGCCTTTCGAGGGTGGGCAGGGCTTGTCGGCCGCGGCCGGTTTTGCGCGCCCCCGCGGCGCTGGCGGAGCGCCGCATGATTCTGGGCAAGATCATCGGCACGGCTGTAGCCACACAGAAGTACGCGGGCCTGGAAGGTGTGAAACTGCTCGTGGTGCAGCCGCTCGACAAGCATCTACGCCCACGTGGCAGCGTGCAGGTGGCCGTGGATACGGCGCGCCTGAGCAGCGGCCTGCACGACATCGTCTGCCTGATGCGCTCACGCGAAGCCATGCTGGCCTACACCACGACGGCCATGCTGCCCATTGACCTGGCCGTCGTCGGTATCGTTGAGAGCGTGGACGTGGACGACCGGCTGTCGCTTGAACTGATATGATTATCGCCAAAGTCATCGGCACGCTGGTGTCAACGATCAAGCATCCGGCCTACACCGGTTACAAGCTGCTGCTGGTGCAGCCGCTGCATCTACCTGGGGATAAGCCAGACGCTGATTTTGTGGCGCTCGATCACGCGCAGGCCGGCATGGGCGACACGGTGTTGATTTTGCGCGAAGGCAGCGGCGCGCGCCAGATCACAGGGATTGCTGATGCGCCTATCATTTCCGTGGTGGTTGGTATTTTGGATAGCGTTGAACTGAACGCTTAAAATTTGATCTGTGAACAAGGAAAAAATAGTATGATGAATCTATGGCGCGAACTGCGCAGCGGCCCGAGCGCTCCAGACATCGTTTACATGTTGGTGGAGATTCCCAAAGGCAGCCGGAACAAATTCGAATATAACAAAGAATTCGGCGTCCTCAAGCTCGACCGCGTGCTTTACTCGTCGCTCTATTACCCCGGCGATTACGGGTTGATTCCGCAGACATTCTACGATGATGGCGACCCGCTGGACATCCTGGTGATGATCAACGAGCCGACCTTCCCGGGCTGCCTGATCGAAGCGCGGCCGATTGGGGTTTTTCGAATGTTGGACAAAGGCGTGGCTGATGACAAGATTCTGGCCGTCCCCGCGCGTGACCCCATCTTTGCCGATTATCACGACATCACCGACATTCCCAAGCACTTCCTGGTCGAAGTCGCCCACTTTTTCGAGGTTTACAAGGACCTCGAAGGCATGCGCACCAAACCGATCGGTTGGGAAAATGCGGCCGTGGCCAAGGCCGAAATCGTGCGCGCGATGAAACTCTACCAGGATCGCTTCCACCTGGGAGGCCTGTGAGTCCATGCAAGTGATCGTACCCGGCCTATGGCTGTTCAACGAGGTGCGCGGGGTCAACGTGTACCTCTGGCAGCGCGCCGATGGCCTGACCCTGATTGATACCGGCATGCCCTGGAATGCCTTTACGATCCTCAAGGCGTTGGGCGATGCCGGATACGGGCCGCACGCCGTCAACCGCATCATCGTCACCCATGCCGATTTCGATCACGTGGGCGGCCTGGCCCAGATTCGCACAGCCACCGGCGCCGCGGTGATTGCCCACGCGGCCGAAGTGCCGGGAATCACCGGCCAGCGCGTGCGCGCCCTGGCCAAATCTCCACTGGGCTACGCACTGACCCCGCTGTTCCGGCTGATGGACCGCGTCATCTTCCGTTACCACCCCACCGCGGTTGACGAAATGGTGCTCGACCGGCAGCTGCTGCGGGAAGGATTCCAGGCGCTGCACGCGCCCGGCCATGCCCCAGGGCAGATTGCGCTTTATCATCCAGAACGTAAGATCCTGATCGCCGGGGATGCTCTCGCGCATCGTGACGGCCGGCTGACGCCGCCGGTAAGTTTTTTGACGCCGAGCAGCGTTCTGGCCGTGGAAACGATCAAGCGGCTGGCAAAACTGGATGTCGAGGTTTTGTGTGTCGGCCACGGGCCGCCCATCGTCGGCGCCGCGGGTGAGCAGCTGCGCGCCTTTGCCGCCACGCTCTGAGGCCAGGCTACGGCTGGCGCGCTGGCGACCCGGCATCGTCAAAACGTCGGGGCATGAGGACCAGGTCCACGGGGGTGGACTGGGATAGAAAGGCATCTATGGCAGATCAACCCGAAGTCTATCTCGTGAGCGCCGCGCGCACGCCCATCGGGCGCTTCCAGGGCGCGCTGAAAGAGGTACCGGCCACGGTCCTGGGCAGCATTGCCCTGCGCGCCGCCGTAACACGCGCCGGCATTGATCCGGGCAGCGTGGATGAAGTCTTCATGGGGCATGTGGTGCAGGCTGGCGCGGGTCAAGCGCCGGCGCGCCAGGCGGCCATCCTGGCCGGCCTGCCTGCAACCATTAGCGCGACGACCATCAACAAAGTTTGCGGCTCTGGCCTCAAAGCCATCATGCTGGCCGCCAATGCCATCCGCGCCGGCGACGGCCACACCTACGTATGCGGCGGCATGGAAAGCATGAACATGGCGCCGTATCTGCTGCCCAACGCGCGCAGCGGCTATCGCCTGGGCAACGGCGAGCTGGTAGACGCCGTGGTGCATGACGGCCTTTGGTGTGCGTTCGAGCACCATCACATGGGCAATTCGGCCGAATGGGTGGCAAGGGAGTATAACGTCAGCCGTTTCGAGCAGGACGAGTTTGCCTATCTCAGCCATCAAAAGGCGCTGGACGCGCAGGACGCCGGTCATTTCGACGACGAAATCACGCCGGTGGAAATTCCACAGCGCAAAGGGCCGCCCCTGCTGCTCAAGGCCGATGAGACGCCGCGCCGCGACAGCACCCTGGAGGCGTTGGCCCGTCTGCGCCCGGCCTTTGCCGAAGGCGGCACGATCACGGCCGGCAATGCCCCGGGTTTGAGCGATGGCGCCGCGGCTGTGGTGGTGATGAGCGGCACGCGCATGCGCGAGCTGGGCTTGACGCCGCTGGCGCGGGTCACCGGCTACGCGCAGGCCGCGGTCAGGCCGCTGGCCCTCTTCACGGCGCCGATCTACGCCGTACGCCGCCTGTTGGAGAACACGCATACCAGCATAGACGATTATGATCTCATCGAGATCAACGAGGCTTTCGCGGCGCAGGTGCTGGCCGACGGTCAGGAGCTGGGCTGGGACTGGGCGCGGGTCAATGTCAACGGCGGCGCGATTGCCCTGGGCCATCCGATTGGCTCCAGCGGCGCGCGCATCGTGGTAACGCTGATCCATGCCCTGCGACAGCACGGCAAACAGACTGGGCTGGCGACGCTGTGTCTGGGCGGCGGTGAAGCGGTGGCCCTTAGTCTGGAACTGGCGGCCTGACGACGCTTCATGCAGCGGCGCGCCCGCGCGGGCGCGCCATACCCTTTGCCCGTGGCAGCGGGAAACCAGGAGACAACCATGCGTTTACAGGATAAAGTGGCGATTATTACCGGTTCTGCGCGCGGCATTGGACGCGCCACGGCCCTGGCTTTTGCAGCCGCAGGCGCGCAGGTCATTGTGTGCGATATGGACGTGGCCGGCGGCGAACAAACGGCGGCCGATATCCGCGCCGCGGGCGGGCGCGCCCTCTTCGTGCAAGTCAACGTGACCGAGCGCGCCAGCGTGGACGCGCTGGTGCAGACGGTGCAGGCGCAGTTTGGACGCATTGACGTCCTGGTCAACAACGCGGGCGTCCTGCGCGACCACAGCCTGCTGAAAATGACCGAGCAGGAGTTTGATTTTGTCATCAATGTCAACCTGAAGGGCGTTTTCAACTGCACCCAGGCCATCGCGCCGCTGATGGTGGCGCAGGGCAGCGGAGCCATCATTAGCGCCTCGTCGGTTGTGGGCGTTTACGGCAACTACGGCCAGACGAACTATGTGGCCAGCAAGGCGGGCGTCATCGGCATGACGAAGGTGTGGGCGCGCGAATTAGGCCCCAAGGGTGTGCGCGTCAATGCCGTGGCGCCGGGCTTCATCAGCACGGAGATGCTGGCCGGCATCCCGGACAAAGTGATGGAAGAACTGAAGGCCAAAATCTCGCTGCGCCGCCTGGGGCGGCCAGAGGATATTGCCCAGGCCTATCTCTTCCTGGCGTCGGACGAGGCGGCCTACATTACCGGCCATGTCCTGCATGTGGATGGCGGCGCCGTCGTCTGACGGCTGAAGGAAACCGGAAAAGAGAGCATGCCCATACCACCTGCGTTGTTACGCCGCTTGTACGTCGAAGGCAGCCTGCGCAATCGGCGTGACGGCTTTGAATTCATGCTGCGCAACCGCCTGGCGCCGGGCACCCTCCTGCAACTTGGCCCGTTGACGGTGGACGGCCGGCGGTACGAGGGCGACAAACTTCTGCTGCATACGCGTAAGAGCACGCGCCCGGCGGAAAAGATCGCCGCAGAGTTTCCCTTCGATTGGCCGATCAACGTGGACATCACCTTGATCGGCATTGGCCCGCGCCTCGCGGCAGAGACGCACACCCTGACCCTCGACCTGATGCTGCGCCAGACTGGGAAAGCTACCCTAACCATCGAAGACACGCTCACGTCGCCGGATCCCGCCCCATCAGCGCCGCTTGCCTGAGCGGACGCTATTTTGCCACGAATTTGTTTGCTGTTTGCCCGCCCGGCGCGATGAGAGGATCCCTGGGTGCACTGCAACGCACTGCGTTGACTGCGCACGTCGAGGTGCACATC
>DAISHS010000306.1:0-5379 GCA_036822415.1 Chloroflexota bacterium | reverse complement strand
CTGGAAGATGGGACCATTCTGCACGGTGAAGGTTTCGGCGCCGCCGCCACGACCGTGGCCGAGGTGGTCTTCAACACGAGCATGACCGGCTACCAGGAGGTGCTGACCGATCCATCCTACCACGGGCAGATGGTGGTGATGACGGCCTCGCACATTGGCAATGTGGGCGTCAACGCCGAGGATGTCGAATCGGCGCGGCCGTGGGTGCAGGGCTTCATCGTGCGCGAGATCAGCCCGCTGGTATCGAACTGGCGTGCGACGGAATCGCTGCCGGCCTACCTGGCGCGCCACAACATTCCGGGCATCAGCGAAATTGACACGCGCGCCCTGACCCGTCACCTGCGTACGCGCGGCGTGCTCAAGGGCGCGCTTACCACGGATGGAACATCCGCGCAACGCCTGGTGGAGATGGCGCAAAGCTGGGTCGGGCTGGATGGCCGTGACCTGGTCAAGGAAGTCACCTGCGCCGATCCGCACACCTGGGAAGAGGCCAGCGCGTCCGCCTGGCAGCTGCCCGGTCAAGCGCAAGCGGCCGCGGCCGGCCCCCTGGTCGTTGCCTATGACTTCGGCAGCAAATGGAACATCCTGCGCCGCCTGACCAGCTATGGCTGTCGGGTGGTGGTGGCGCCTGCCCACACGAGCGCCGACGCGGTGCTGGCGATGGCGCCGGACGGCATCTTCCTCTCCAACGGGCCAGGCGATCCCGCAGCCGTGACCTACGCCGCGGCCGCGGTCAGGCGTTTCCTGGAGACCGGTATTCCGCTCTTTGGCATCTGTCTGGGGCATCAGATTCTGGGGCTGGCGTTGGGCGGCCGCACCTACAAGCTCAAATTCGGCCATCACGGCGGCAATCAACCGGTCAAGGACCTGGTCAGCGGCCGGGTGCAAATCACCAGTCAAAACCACAATTACGCCGTGGATGCGGACAGCCTGCCGCCAGAGGCCGAAGTCACGCACTGGAATTTGAACGACGGTACCGTGGAAGGGCTGCGCCTCAAGGATCGGCCGGTCTTTTCGGTGCAGTATCACCCGGAAGCCAGCCCCGGCCCACACGATGCGGATGAGCTGTTTGCCCGCTTTGTGGAGACGATGGCGCATTAGCCATGTGGCTTTACCTGGTGCAGGGCCTGGGGCTGGGGCTGGCGGCCGCCGCGCAGCCTGGGCCGTTCCAGGCCTACCTCCTGTCGCAGACCATGCAGCATGGCTGGCGGCGTACACTGCCGGCGGCGTGCGCGCCCTTGCTCAGCGACGGCCCGATCATCCTGCTGGTGCTGTTCATTCTCAGCCGCGTGCCGGCCTGGTTGCAGCGCGGCCTGTACCTGGCCGGTGGGCTTTTCATCCTCTACCTGGCCTGGGGCGCCTGGCGAGCCTGGCGCGGCTTCGATGCCGCGCAATGGCAGCAGGTTGGCCCCAGCCAGCGCCAGAGCGTGTGGCGCGCCGCGTTGATGAACGCGCTCAGCCCTGGCCCCTATATTTACTGGAGCCTCGTCACCGGCCCGATTCTGGTTCGCGGCTGGCAGGCCGCGCCCGCATTTGGGATCGCCTTCCTGCTGGGATTCTACGGCATGATGGTGGGCGCGCTGGTTGGCATCATCCTGCTGTTTGGCCTGGCGCGGCCATTTGGCCCGCAGGTCAGCCGCGCGCTCCTCGGCATCTCCGTCCTCGCCCTCGCCGTCTTTGGCCTGCTGCAGCTCTATCGCGCCGTCGCCTGATCGCGGGGCTGTAGTGAACTCACTTCGACAGCGCGTCGACTGCCAGGCGTCCGGTTAGAATCGCAGTGGGGACGCCGGTGGGGCTGTACGACCATTGTCCAGCCTGGAACACATGCGGAATCGGCGTTTTGACCGCTTCGTTGATCCGCATCATGCTGTTGACGACCGGAACCGGGTTCTCGAACGACCAGCCGACGATCGCGCCTTCGGAACTGCCGACCGTCTCTGCGATGGTGATGGGAGTCGCCGAAAAGCGGAACAGCACGCGCTCTTTGAGCTGAGGATAGATGCTGCCTGCCAGCGCGGCAATCATGCGCTCCTCCGCGGCCGCCTTGAACTCCTGGTACCAGCCATCGTCCATCACCCTTTTCACCAGCTCGTACTCGAACAGGGTGCTGATCATCAAGCCGGTCTGGCCGGGCGGGGCCGCCGCGGGGTCTTTGAGCGCGGGGATGGAGATCTCGAACGTGTTCAAGGCAAAGAACCGGTCCAGCCAGGAGAGCACGTCTTGCCGCGAGACCTGCGCCCAGTTTCGCAGCATGGCCTTCAGTTCAGAGCGGTGCGTTTCGCCCAGGCCCGCGCGCGAGGGCGTGTAAAAGAAGTGCCCATGCGCGATGCGTCGGAACGTCTCCGGCGGTTCATCCACGGCCAGGTAGACCTGGAAAACCGAATCGGTGCCCCGGCTCGCTAGAATGGCGGCCTTCTGCTGCTCAATTTGCGCCTGAACGGGCGTCGGCAGGCCTGTCAACGTCGCCATGCGATAGAGCGTTTTCAAGTCCGCGGCCCAGATCAAATCATCGTAGGTGTACTGGGCGCCCCCCTCATCTTCGAGCAGGCGTTGGGCGGCATCGACGCGCTTGACCCGCGTTTGCAGCCGGATTTCGCCGCCCAGTTCGAGCACCCTGGCGGTCACTTTTTCGGCCAGCTGCCCCACGCCGCCTTTGGGATAAAGATAATCGGTGTAGAGGTAAAAGTAGCTCAAGGCGAAGAAGGCCGGCGTAGCGCGGAAAAAGTGCTGGTCAACGATGTCGCGCAGCGAGCGGTTGGGCAGGAGCGGGGCCAAAAAGTCTTCGACCGGCCCGCGCATATGATTGATGCGGTAGAGCGTCAAGGCGAACTTGAAGAACCAGGGCACGTAGTGCCGCAGGAAATAGACCTTATCCTCCCGGAAATTGTGAAACAGCGGGTTTTCCACCCCATAGAGGACCTGCATGTCTCGCATGACGCGCTGGACAACGGCGATCAGGCGGTCAACCTGGGCAGAATCATCGGGATAGGTCGCTTTGAGCATGGCTGCGTACTCGGCGATGTGCTCCATGCGCTCGACGTGAATGATGTGATCTTCCACCCCGACTGAAACCGGACTGGGCAGAAAGTCGAGCGAGATCTGCAGTTCACGCAGCATGGGCGCGATGATGCCGGCGCTCAGCAGCGCGCGCACCCCGCCTTCGAAAAGAAAGCCGTCTTTGACAAACGAGTTGACCAGCCCGCCGCATTTGTTGTTCTTCTCCAACAACAGCACGCTTTTGCCGGCTCGGGCCACGTAGGCGGCGGCCGTCAGGCCGGCCATACCACCGCCGACGATAATAACATCTTTTTTGATCATTGCAATCTGCCTAACGAGAGAGCGATTTTCCAAAGATCCTCGGCCACTTCACGGTCCCGGGCGGGCGGCGCCAGGCCTTCCTCACGCGTCAGATGGAAGAAACGCCCGCTGACGCCTTCGACGGCGGGCGAGGCCCCCAGGTAATAGAGCGCGTCGGCCGATACCTGCGGCTGCTGCGAAATCCTGTCAATGACATGACGCTTGAAGCCGCGGTAAAGAGACCCATTCTCATTGCCGGTGTTGGTCTGCACCATGCCAGGGTGCATGGCATTGATGGTGACGCCAGTCCCCTGGAAATGTTCGGCAAAACGCATCATCAGCAGCAATTGCCCCATTTTGGCCGCGCCATAAGCACGTAACCCACCGAAGCGCCGCCTTTCCCAGTTCAGGTCATCGAGGCGCACGCCCCAGACGGCGAAGCGATAGCCCTCCGAACTGACGAGCAGAATGCGCCCGTGCGCCTGCGCCCTCAGCTTTTCGGCGACCAGGTGGTTGATGATAAAAGGAGCCAGGCAGTGCAGCGCGAAGTTCGTTTCCAGGCCATCGACGGTTTGCGTCCGCCCGGTAACATACAGGCCAGCATTGTGGATCAGCACAGCGATGGGACTGTCCAACTGCGCCAGGGCCTGTCCAAGCCTGTGCATATCAGCCAGGCTGCTCAAATCGCCCAGCAGGTCATCACAGTCCGACCCGAAATCCCTGCGCAGTTCAGCGCAGAGCGCCGCGCTTTTTTCGCGGTTCCGGTTGATCAGGAGCAGCTTAGCGCCGCGCGCGGCGTATTTCCTGGCCGTGTGATAGCCAATCCCCGATGTAGCCCCTGTAATGACGACCAGCCTGCCGCTGAAGTCACCCTCACAGCGCTCCGGCCGCGCCTGCATATTCTTGACCATTTCCCAGACGTTCGACCATTGGTATTGAGGCCAATACTTGAGAACGGAACGCCAACCTGCCAACCTGTTCACCCGAATACCTTCCGCATAAATTTTCGGTATATTTTGCCAAATCGAGGGATATTGTCAAAAATGTCCCCCCACAAGTCGTAGTAGTCCCGTTGCAGGATGATTTTCCGCTGCTCGTTGAGCGTCAGCCGGCTCGCGCCATGCACCACAGACGTGCGCGTCTTGCGAAAGAGGATGGTCATTTCCCATTCGAAGAAAACGAGATTGCCTTCCATCGAAGCGCTTAGAATTCGCATCCTGAGGTCATCGGAGCGGCGGGTCAGGCGCTCTGTCATTTCCTTGAACTCTTGGAAACCCCGCACTTCCTGTACCGAATCAAGGAAGCGAATATCCTCAGCGTAATAGGGAAGAATGTGCGTCCAGTCGGGTTTTCCCTGCGCGTTGTAGGTTTGCGACCATAGGCGCACAAACTGTTCCAGGCTGGTGATGCCCAGGCTATCTTCCATTCTGTCCACCCTATCAACCGTCTCAGTGCTCGTCAATGCCGTGTTTGTCATGCTTACCGTCCTGGCTCCTCGCGACGCCGCCCTTGTTTAGCACTGTCCTCTTGATATTGACGTCCAAAACCTTTATAACGGCACTTTTCAACAATACCCTCGCCAAAATAGCGGTGAGTCGGATATGAGATAACCGGGCTTTCGTGGTAGAGCTGTGGTAAAGACTAAGGTGGACGGGTTTGTCAAGACAGGGGAACGGCCTTGATTAAGGTGCTGGATGGCGCTTTCGGCAACAACTATGCTCTGCAGATGGTCCGGCGCTGCGGCTATGCCCTGATTTCCAAGCTGGCGGTCAACTCGGCGCTGTTTTTCGTGTACGATGGCCCTTACAGTGGCCGCGGGCCGCACAAGAAGTACGGCGACAAGGTCAGCTATGTCCAACTGCCAACGCAGTATCTCAAACAAACTACGACCCTGCACAAGTGAAGCAATCGCTTCGATGAGTTTCGTGAATTGTTCAGTGGTCATAGACTGACCTTGCCTTTGCTTGCGATGCGATATTGTCTAAAGCCGCCTAACGCCGAGGTCAACCGCCGGGCGCATTCCACACACAAACCGCCCAGCTCATCCCCGGTCGGCTGCACCTGATGTTAGGCGCCGCTGCC
>DAISHS010000305.1:0-5403 GCA_036822415.1 Chloroflexota bacterium | reverse complement strand
GGCGGCGGAGTGAGCATCCCCAGATGCGGCGGCGGAGTGAGCATCCCCAGATGCGAACGGGCGTGTAAAACGATGAATGATGCACGATGAATGGCGGCGGAGTGAGCATCCCCAGATGCGAACGGCTACGATGAATGATGAACGATGGGCGCGGCAACCTTTGCGTTGACCGCCGATTTCCAATCCGCCAACGGCCTTCCCCTCCTGCAGCCTGCAACCGGGACCTACACCATCGAAGTCGAGCCTGGCCGCAACGGTAAGCCGCGTGTCGTGCGCGAATCGCTCTATGTGGGGGACGCCATGCTCTTCGATTCGCACCCGCCGCGCAACGCGCCGCAGCAGAGCGACTCTCAACACATCATCGTACGCATTGCCCCTGGCGGCCTATATCGCAAGGGTCAGGTCGAGACATTCATTGCCAGCCAACCCGTTCTATCTCAGCTGAGCGAACGCGTGGCGCAACGCAAAGATGAGCGAGCGAGCGATGTGCGCCAGTGGGTCAAGGCTGCGCTGACCTCGTTCGCTTCGATGCGATTTCTTGATTTCAGCCTCGAGGCAATGCGCCTGCCCTCGCTTCCCGGTCAAATCACCCTGGGCGACCGCGGCGAGAACCTGTCCTCGGTGTTGCAGGCGATCTACGAAGACGAGGGGCGCAGACAGGCGCTGATTGGCTGGCTGCAAGCGCTGACGCCAATGGATGTCGTAGATTTGGCCTTTCCTGCCGACCAAACGGGGCGTGTTCTGGTGAGCCTGGTCGAGGAGAACCAACGCAAGACATCGGCCTACAGCGCGTCAGATGGCACGCTGCGCTTCCTGACCGTCCTGGCTGCATTGCTCGGCCCGGAGCCGGCGCAGCTCTACTTCTTCGAGGAGTTGGAAAACGGCTTACACCCGGCGCGGCTACATCTGTTGGTGGACCTCATCGAACAGCGGGTGGCCAGACGTGACCTTCAAGTGCTGGCGACCACCCATTCGCCGCAACTGCTGCGCCTCCTGCGCCCCGAAAATCGTCAGGCTGCGGCGCTGGTTTTTCGTTTGACCGGCCATGCCGATGCACGCATCTGCCGCATTGGCGATCTGCCAGCGGACGCGCGTCAGGTCATCGAGCAGAAAGACATCGGGCAGTTGTTGGCAGGGGGCTGGTTCGAGAATGTGATGTCATACCTGGCCAGCGAGGCGACTACGCCATGAATGTTCTTGTCATCCCCAAAGAGACCTTCTTCCTGCCATACGTTCGCCAACGCAGGTTATTGGAGGAACCGGGAGAGGGGCGCAAGCAATTGGGCATCGAAGCGGCGCGGCGTTATGGTAGGGTTCGCCAGCTTTGCCCAGAGGATGTGGCCGCTCTTGAGCAACGCATCGCCAGATGGCTTGACAACTCGCGGCGCGTTGCCTGAGAGGTAAAAGAGGTGCAATGATGAAACGCTTTCTGAGTATCACAGGAGGGTTGTTGGGTTTGCTGACGTTGGGAGCGCTAGCCGTCGCCCTTGCCTTCACTTTCGGAGGACTGCGGACAAACGTGATGCCAACGTCTCAGGCTTTTCAGTCGCCTATCGAGACGCCTACACCGTCCGGCCCATCGGCTACGCCTACGGTCGCTCCTATACCCATACCCCGTTGTACGTTTGCGGCTCGTCCTGTTCCGGCTGAGCCAGGGCTACCGCTGGAGGCTTACCGGTTTTCCGAACCGCAGGTGGTGCTGACCCATACAGGTGCCATTGGGATTGCTAGTTGGTTGCCGAATGGCCAACAGTTGCTCATCACCCGGGATATTCCTGGCACCAATCGCAATAGCATTGATGTTTTCAACGTTCGCACTACTGGGCTAAGCACCTACGCCGAGCGTGAAGGGTACAACGGAAAGCCGGTTTGGTTGTCGGCCTTGAGGGCAGTTGCGTACGCTACTCTTGTAGAACAGCATCCTGAATTGTGGATAAGCTACGGAGACCCTCAACAGGTAGAGCGCCTGGTGCCAGACGTATGGGGGTTATCACTGGCGGTTGAACCGGATGGAAAGCACCTGTGGTACTTTTCCCGTTCAGAACCTGACCGCCCTCAGCAGTTGAATGTGGAAACCAGAGCCATCCAACCGGCGCCATTGGATCTTGCTTCATTGCGATATCCGAAGCCAGGGTTGGAGTGGGCCATGCGCAACGGGTCCCCCAGCTTCACAATGGTTTGGCGTCCTGATGGTTCTCAGATGGCGCTTTATTCCCAGTTCTGGACATTCCTCCTTGACACCAGAACAAATCAGGCATGTGAACTTGATTTGGGAGAGTATAACCCAGAAGCGATGGACATTCCTCCGTGGGCCATAGAGGCGCAGTGGAGCCCCAATGGACGCTTCTTGGCTTTTATCACTACTGACAGTCTCAAAGTTCCTCTTCGGCGCACGGAACTCACCATTCTTGACACAGAAACTGGAGAGCGGCGAACGCTATCACCAGGGCCAGACATTGAACCAGGACAGCACTATGTGTACGATATTGTTTGGGCTACAAACAGTCAACAGCTTATTGCATTGGCACAAACCGAGACCAGATGGGGGCGTCCTATCCAGAAATTGTATCTCATAGACGCGCGAACAGGAGATTCCCAGCAGGTTATGCCTAATATCTTTGGTGGCGGAACAATCGAGGGTCGGCAATTGGCATGGTCATCGAATGGGAAAGCCCTTGCTGTCAAGTGTCCCACTTGGCTCGAGACTGAACCTACTATTGCCGAAGACCACATATGCCTGATTTCGGTTACGCTCCAGCCATGAAGGAGAGGTGCATGATGCGAGGCACACGCTTCAACGACTCGATTTCTTTGCTGATCATCATACTTTTGAGCACCATGCCTCCAAGTTCAATTGCCGTTCCTATGAGTTCGTTCGCGCCTCCAACGAACATTACAGTGCGGATGTACAGATTATTTGGTGGGGGAGGTTCAACGGGCATTTTGTGCTCCTCTAACGACACCTCTTATGGCTGTACGGCATTTGTTGGCGACTCCAGCCACGCCTATCCGTATGGTTTCAATAACCCGGTCACTATCCCCATTGAGACCGATTACCTTTTAGATGTGGTGCCCAAAGAAGTCTCGCCGGAGGCGTTCCACCCTACTGCTATCCAGGCGCACGCCATTGCTGCTCGTTCCTACGCCTACTGGCATCTTCATCAGGGAAGCACGATCAACAACTCCACCCAGTTCCAGGCATTTGTTCCCTATGCTTTTGATGCCCTCCCATCGGCGGCCTTGCCTAACTTCCCGGATAACCCCCAGCAATCCCTACGCCAGCAGCAATCTGAATGCCGATCAACGAATCGTCTGTGGCGCCGTAGCTCCTCGCTACTACATCTCCTATGGTACCTATCCCAACGATGACCTGCCTGCCTTCACCGAGTACTTCGCCGACATTCGCAATCGCACTCTCAGCGGTGGACAACCTTACCTCATCGCCGTAGATGACCCCATCAGCTCTCACCCGGACATCGTTCAAGATGGCTATGGCCGTGGCATGAGCCAGAAGGGAGCCAGCCGCTGGGCGCGGGGCAACCTCAGTTACAATATCAACCGGGATTTGGGCGCCTGGAGCGTGCACTGGGAGCGGCCTGAGCAGATCCTGGTACACTATTACACCGGTGTCCATATTCGAGATGCGGGCAACAACGATGCTTTGCTTACCCCATCATATCGGTGGAACCCCTTGCAGATCAACTGGGGCACACCTGATAACCGGCCACCCATTATGTATCACGGCAGCACGTATCCCATCTCTGTGAAAGTGCAAAACACAGGCGTCTTCGACTGGACGTGTGGCTATCCCAACTTCAGCTACGAACTCACGTATCGTTGGGTCAGGGCAGGTTATGGGGAAGTCGCGGGCAGCAGTTTGGCTTCGGTATGCGGCACGCCAACGGGCGATCCTTCTCCTACGGTGAATTTGACTATCCAAAACATCCCCAACTGGGGGCCTGGAGCTTACACCATCCGTTTCGACATCTATGTCACTTCTGCTTATGGCAATTTTTGGTTCAAAGACCGTAGCTGGCCGACTTACGACGTGAGTGTCTGCGTAGACGAGCCATGCAAAGTGTACATTCCTGTTATGCTGAAAAACTATCCGTAACAGGCGGCCTAATATCATGTGCAGCCGAGGGGGGATGAGCTGGGCGCGTTTGTGGTGTGGACTGCCCCCGGCGGCTGACGTCGGCGTCATCGTTCACTGATTGGTGAATACGATGCCAACTCATAGGGAGTTGGCATCTCTGCGCGGCGGCGGGGTTTGGCGAGAGATGCCAACTCTTAGAGAGTTGGCATCTCTGCGCGACGGGGCTTGGCGACGCGGTAGCGGTCGAAGAGGGGGACGAGGCGGGCGGGTAGGCGGCCGCTGAGGGTGGTGCCGGTGGCGTCGTGCGTCTCTTCTTCGATCAAGCCGCGCTGATGAAACAGCGCCACCAGTTCGCCCTCACGGTAGGGAATGTGAACCTTGAGCGCGCTGAAGGTCTCGGTCAACAGCTCCTCGATCTCGACAATCAGATTCTCCAGCCCCTGCCCCGTCAGCGCGGAGACGGGGATGCTGCCCGCAAAACGGGCGCGCAACTCATGCGTGCGCGCCAGCTCCTCCGCCGGCAGGCGGTCAATCTTGTTCAGCGCGGTGACGATCGGCTTGTCGGTCGCGCCAATCTCCGCCAGCACCTCGGCCACGGTGGCGGCCTGCTCCAACGCGTTGACGTGCGTTATGTCAACAACGTGCAGCAGCAAATCGGCCTCGCTCACCTCTTCGAGGGTGGCGCGGAAGGCGGCCACCAGGTCGGTCGGCAGTTTCTGAATGAAGCCCACCGTATCGGTCAGCAGAATCTCACGGCCGCCCGGCAGCACCAGCCGCCGCGTGGTGGGATCGAGCGTGGCAAAGAGCTGATTGGCCGCGTAGACCTGCGCGCCGGTCAGCGCGTTGAGCAGCGTGGACTTGCCCGCGTTGGTATAGCCCACCAGGGAGACCACCGGGATGGCCGCCTGCCGACGGCGCTGGCGGTACTGCTGGCGGTGTTTGCGCACCTCCTCCAGCTCCTGCTTGAGGTGCGTGATGCGCCGGCCGATCTCGCGCTTGTCCACTTCGAGCTGCGTTTCGCCGGGGCCGCGCAGGCCCACGCCGGCGTTGCCCCCACGTCCGCCGCCCCCGCCCGTCTGCCGCGCCAGGTGCGTCCACTGGCGGGTCAGGCGCGGCAGACGGTACTCGTACTGCGCCAGTTCCACCTGCAAGGCGCCCTCGCGCGTGCTGGCGTGCTGCGCGAAGATGTCCAGGATCAGCGCGGTGCGGTCCAGCAGCTTGATCTCCGGCCCCAGCAGCTTTTCCAGCTCGCGCTGCTGCCGCGGCGACAGCTCTTCATCGAAGATGACGATGTTGGCGCCGCTGGC
>DAISHS010000304.1:0-5415 GCA_036822415.1 Chloroflexota bacterium | reverse complement strand
CGGCTGGCGCCCCCACCAGCCGCAGCCACGCAACGTCGAGGCTCTCGGTGTCTGTTCAACCTCTCAAGTGTGGGGAAGCGAGAGAGGGGCAGGACTCATTGTCTGTCTGTTGAACAGCCACAGGAGAGCCTTTTTCTTGCCTGGTTGGCGCTTGACGCTAATGAAACCGTCGCTATAATTTGCCGGCGATACACCATGATTATTCTACGTCTCGACAACGTCTCCTACACCCACCCCGGCGGCCCTGGGCTGCAAAATCTGAGCTGGGCCATTGCCGACGATGCCCGGCTTGGTTTTGTCGGCCCAAACGGCGCGGGCAAGAGCACCGTTCTCAAACTACTGAGCGGGCAGCTGACGCCGGCCAGCGGCTTCGTGGTGACAGCCAAAGGCGCCCTCATCGGCTATCTGCCGCAAGAAGTAAGGCTTGACCCACAACACAGCGTCCTGGCCGAAGCGCTGACCGCCTCCACGCGCCTGGCTGCCATCGAAGCCGACCTCGAAAAAATTGCAGCTGCCCTGGGCGACCCGGCCGTCTATGGCGATGAGCGCGCCCTGGCGCGCGCGCTGGAGCAACAGCAGCGCCTGCTGGCTGCCTACAGTGATGCGGGCGGGCTGCAATACGATAACACAGTCAAGGCCACCTTACGTCAACTGGGGTTCAGCGACGCCGATTTCAACCTGCCGACAAGTGTGCTGAGCGGCGGTCAGAAAAAACTGTTGGCGCTGGCCAAGCTGGCGATCAACCGGCCGGCCTGCCTGCTGCTCGATGAGCCAGACAATCATCTCGACCTGGCCGGCAAAGTCTTCCTGGAAAAATTCATACGCGCTTACCCCGGCGCGGTCGTCATCGTCTCACACGATCGCTACCTGTTGGATGAGGTGGCAGACAACATCGTGGAGATGGAAGGCGGCAAGCTCGATTTCTATACAGGCAATTACACGGCCTATGTGGTCGAGCGGGAACTGCGGCGCCTGCGTCAGGCGCAGATGGCGGCCGCACAGCAAAAGGAAATCAGCCGCCTGGAAGCCGCGATCGCGCGCATGGAGCTGTGGGCCAGCCTGGTGGACCCGCGCGCGTCCAATCGGCGCCATGTGATTCAGGCGCGCAATAAGCGCCGTCAGATCGAACGCATGGATAAGGTGGATGCCGTGGTCGAGCAGCGGGCCATGGGCCTCGAACTCGAAGGCTGGCGCGGATCGAGCAAAGTGCTGGAGGTTATTGACCTGGTCAAGGCCTTCGATGATGACCTGGTGCTGGCCGGAGCCAATCTGCTTTTGTGGCACGGCGAACGCGTCGGCCTCGTTGGCCCCAACGGCGCGGGCAAGAGCGTGCTGTTTCGCTGCATCATCGGCGCGCTGCAGCCCACGAGCGGTGTGGTGAAGATCGGGCCAAGCGTCAAGATGGGCGTCTACACCCAGGAGCACCAAAGCCTGGATTATAACAAGACCCTGGTGGAGATGGTGCGTGAGGTCAAGCCGATGTACCAGCGCGAAGCGGCGGCATTCTTGACGCAGTTCCTCTTCGAGTGGAAGCGAGCCAATGAACAAACCGTGGGCAGCCTGAGCGGCGGTGAGCGCAGCCGCCTGCAGATGGCGCTGCTCATGCTGCAACAGCCCAACTTCCTGCTGCTGGACGAGCCGACCAATAACCTGGACATCGCCTCCTGCGATGTGCTGGAGAAGGCGCTGGACGATTTCAACGGCGCCGTCCTGGTCATTTCACACGACCGCTACTTCCTGGATCAGGTGGTGGATCGCGTGGTCGAATTGGATCCAGAACAGGGCGTTCTGGTGAACTACACCGGCGGGTACACCGATTACCTGGAAGCCAGGTCGCGCGGCAACGGTCAGCGCGCCGCCAGATAGCACGGTCAGGCAGCGCTTTTCTGTCCTGCGCGCCTGAGCCAGCCGAACGTCCTGTCACGACCGCGCCAGCACGCGGTGAATGATCGCATCGAGCATCGCAGCGTCCACCTGGTCGCCCAGGCGCGCGATGACCGCGGCTTTGACCTGCGCAGCCAGGTCAGGGCCGGATGGGCCAGGCGCGGAGGGCGCTGGCGGTAGGCGGATGCCCATGCCAAGTTTTTGCATGCGATCCTGGGCCAGGGCGGTGAGCACCGTGTCGGCGTCCACGGCCAGGCTCGTTACGCCCTGGGCGTGAAGGGCATCAATGTCGCGTTCAGTCAAAAATTTCTTTGGCATACGTTCCTCGTGAGGCAAAAACGAAAAGTGCGCTCAACGCCCCGCCCGGTCGTGCATGGCGATGCCAAGCGGCGTAACGAAGAGCGGATTGCCCGGCAGCAGCGTTTTGATCCCCGTGTACTCTTCGATGACCTGCGCCATGCCGGGGTAAGCGCACGTGCCGCCCACCAGGTAAAGCGCGTCGACCGCGTAGCCGGCGACGTGACGGCGCACGATGCTGCCCACCTTCTCCATCACGGGGCGCAAGACCGGAAACAGGCGCGCCTGCGCCTGCGGATCCTTCTTAAGCTCCTCGGCCTGCTCGAAGGTCAAGCCCAGCCCGCCGGCAATCACCAGCGAAAAATGCGTGCCGCCGGTCGGCTCATCCGCGGTGTAGATGACCTTGCCATCTTCGACCACGGCAATGCCGGTGGTGCCGCCGCCCACATCCACAATGGCGCCGTGACGAATCTGCAAGACGTTGTTGGCCGCCGTCGGTTCGTCAATCAGATCAGAGCACTCCAGCCCGGCCGCGATCAGGACATTGGCTGTGGCCCGCACTTCACTGCGCGGCACCCCTGGCGGATAGCCGGAAGCGGCTCGCGTTAATTCCACGCCGAGGCGCTGTTCGACCTGCTGTTTGAGGCGTTTGAGCAGGCTGATGGCGCCGTGAAAATCAACCACCAGGCCATCGCGCACGACCTGGGCAAACTGATACGCGCCGGCCAGCGGCTGCTGGTTGTCATCCAGCGCCAGCAGCACGGTGTAGGCGGTGCCCAGGTCAACGCCAACGTGCGCCGGCCGGCCGCGCGGCCGGGGAGGACGCCCCTGCATGACCGCGTCGGTCCGGCTGAGCAGCTCCTGCAGATTGGGGTTCATACGCTACTTGTTCCAATCCGCGGGATAGGTGACATAGACAAAGCGCGTGCGGCTGGGTGTGCCGAAGGTGATGTGAGACCCCTTGGGGATGAAAAGGACATCGCCTGGCCCCGCGCGCACCGTCTCAGCGCCGCGGGCGATGACCAGCTCGCCTTCCAGGACGATGTCAATTTCGTCGTAGGTGAGCGTCCAGGGGAACTCGCCGCGCTCCAGGCTCATGTAACCCACCGCCATGGGCGTACGATCGTCGCTGGTAATGACATCTTTCAGGCGCACGTTGGCGCCCGGCGTGGCCAGCCCTTCGCCAAACGGCTCCAGGCTGACGCTGCCGCGCGCCACGACCTTCAGCGGCGGCAAAGAGGGCGCGGGCGGCGTCGTGGCCGCGGGCGGCGAGGCCGGGCGGCGAACTTCGATCCCGGCCTCGCGCGCGACATCGAACGCCTCCGGCGAGATCAAATCTGTCTGTCCCAGCACCAAGACGCGCGTGCCCTGATCACGCAAACGTCGAATATCGGCAGCCGTGAAAACCTGGCGCATTGAGGTCACTCCGGCGCGCGCAAAGGGTAGACGTTATGTACCCGCTATTTTGCACGGCGCATTATCTATGGCTGTCCTGGTTTAGTATTTGAGGGGGTTGGCGGCGACTTCGAGCACGGCGTCGCGGAAAGCCATGGCCGCGGCCTTGCAGGCCGGCTGATCGCCGGTGAGCATGGCGCCCATGTAGTTAGTTTCCGAAGGCGGCGCGGTATAGGCCACAATGCGCACGGCCGCGGCTTTGAGCGCCGCGTCGAGCGCAATCACGCCTTCGATGGGCGGCGCCACCAGATAGGCCAGCGGCTCACCTTCCGCAATGTTGCACACTTTCGACAAGTACGAACCGGTGCGGGAAATCACATGCGGGAAGAAGGCAATGGAAGCGTCCTCGTTGGCCGCGTACCAAATGGCGTCATTTTTCATGAACTGCACCGCAGCCTGCAGGCCCGCGCGCACCTCGGCCGGGTTGGCGCCGGCCAGAACGGCGATGATTTCGCCCGAAAGTTTGCCCGACGCGTGTTTGGCCCCGGCGTAGAAGGAATGGGCGTACACCACTTCGACCTCGGCCATCTTGGTGGCTTCGTCAATGGCTACGTACGTGGCATCATCATTGTCCGCGGTAATCAGGCCCAACGAGCGCTGCTCAGGCCGCAAGCCCAGCTGTTCGGCCAGGCCCCGGTCTACGTTGGAGATCATCCTGACCGCCAAAGGCGTGGCATATAATGGATCGAGTATTCCCATCGTTGTTCCCCTGCTAATTCATCAGCTTCAGTTTGACGCCAGACGCCTGGTGCTTGAGCATTTTTTGCGCAATCTGCACGACAAAGGCGCCGGCTTCCAGCGGGTTGGTGCCGCCATTCTCGAAGATGTTACAGACCACGTCGCGGTCCGCATCGGTATCGCCGGCCGTGGGGCGAAAGGCCATGTAAGCGCTCATGCTCTCAGCGCGTCCCAACCCCGGGCGTTCGCCGATCAACAGCACGACCACGTCGGGCTTGAGCACATCACCGATGTCGTTGAGAACGCCCACACGACAGTACTTAATGAAAAACGGCGCGCCAAAGGTGAGGCCGGCCGCCTGCACGCCCTGTTTCAGCACCGGGAACATCTGGCGCACGTTGGCTTCCACGGCGGCCGCGCTCAGGCCATCGCCCACGACCACTTGCACGTTTGCGCCGGGCGTCCCGCGCGCGGCCAGGGTGCGTTTTGCCTCATCGGTCAGCAGCCGGCCCAGGTCAGGGCGCAGCAGGTATTCCTGTTTGCCGCCGGTAATCTGCGTCTGCACCGTGAACAGCCCCAGGTCATCGAGCAGACGCTGATCCACATCGCGATAAAGGGTGTCTTGAGTCACGGCGTGATCGGCCTGGAAAAGCAGGAGGGATTGAGTCGTGTAGCGCGGCCCTGCCCGCCCGACGCCGATGCGCGCGGTGGTCGCTGCCATCAGCGCCTTGAGGCCATCCGCGTCGTAAGGCGTCCTGACCTGCGGACGCATGCGCATGTCGGGCGTGGTGGGGTCGGGCAAGTCAATCCGCAGCGCGGACATGGGATTGCCCGCGGACAATGGCAGGCTGCCGCCAGTCGGCGGCGCAAGCCCCTGGGCCGGCGCGCGGCTGACCCTGGCCGCGGCCAGTTCCTTCAGAACCGCTTCGACGAGCGCGTTGATTTTTGCTTCGTCCATCTTTTCCCTCGGAAGTCAGAAGTCAGAAGTCAGAGGTCAGAAGTCAGAGATCAGAGATCAGAGATCAGAGATCAGAGATTCTGGCTTCTGCACTTTGCACTTTGCACTTTGCACTTTGCACTTTGCACTTTGCACTTTGCACT
>DAISHS010000303.1:0-5433 GCA_036822415.1 Chloroflexota bacterium | reverse complement strand
CTGGCGGCGCTCAGCGCGCTGCTCTCGCTCGGCCCGCTGCTGCAAATCAACGGCCAATGGCGCTTTGGGCTAGACAACCTGCTGCCGGAGGGCGTCACCTTCCCGCTGCCCTTTGCCCTGCTGCACTACCTGCCCTTCATCAACGCCAACCGCACGCCCAACCGTTTCAGCATCCCGCTGCTGCTTGCCCTGGCGGTGCTGGCGGCCCTGGGCAGTCAGCGCCTGGTTGGGGGCGCGGCCAAGCGCTGGCCGCGCGCGGCCGTGACGGCCAGCCTCAGCGGTTTGCTGGCAGCCGCCGTGCTCTTCGAACACCTGGCCTGGCCGCTGCCGTTGACCGACACCCGTCCGCCGGCCGTCTACGAACAGCTGGCGCAGGAGCCGGGGTCGTTTGCGGTGCTGCAGCTGCCGTTGGGCTGGCGCAACGGTTTCCGCGTCTTCGGTTCTGAGGACACACGCGTGCAGTGGTACCAGCATCTCCACGGCCAGCCCATCATTGGCGGCAACGCCGTGCGCAATCCTCCTTTCAAATTCGACTACTTCGAACGCCTGCCGCTCTTCCAGGCTCTGACCGGGCTGGAGATGTATCAGACGCCCACCCCTGCGCTCGATCAAGCTGCCCGTCAGCAGGCGGCGGACTTGATGACCCTGCTCAACGTGCGCTACCTGGTGGTCAATCCGCCGACGCCCGGGCGCTATCCCTATGTGGACACCTGGCAGGCCACGCGTGACTATGCCCTGCAAGTCCTGCCCGTGCAGCCGCAGCCGGTGTTCCAGGCCGACGGCGTGCAGGTCTACCGCGTGCAGGCGCCGCCGCCGCCGCTGCCCTTTGTGCTCGATTTTGGCGCGCAAGACACCCTGCCCTACCGCGGCGCTGATTGGGATGTGGATGAAGCGGATCTGGCTGGCGCCAGCGCCGTCTGGATCACCGGCCGCCAGACAGAGCTTTTTCTCCCGGTGCAGCCGCAGCCCGGCCAAACTTTGCGCCTGACGCTGCGCATCACGCCCTACAGCTACCCCGGCGCGCCCGTGCAGACGCTGGCCGTGGCCTGGAACGGCCGGGCGCTGGGGCAGCGCGACCTGACCCCAGGCTGGCAGGCGCTTACCTTCGACGTGCCCGCGAACGCCATCCAGAGCGGCCCCAACACCGTGACCTTGCGCAGCGGCTGGATCAAGGCGCCGCGCGAGGCGCAGCCGGAGACCGCCTTGATCGGCGCGACGGGGGCGCGTGCGCCGGTCATTATCGAGGCGCATGCGTTCAGCGAAGCCTTCATCACGCTGACCGGGCCTGACGGATCGCGCGTCGATGCCTCAGCTGGCCGCCGCGGCGTCAACCTGGCGGTGCTGAATGAGCAAACCGGCGCGCTTCTGGACAAGCGTGGGTTCGACACTGCGGCCAACGAGTTCGAAGCGGAGGCGTTGGCCGCCTACCTGGCCCAGGTGCCGGCCGGGCGCGTGGTGGTGGTGGCTACCAAAGGCGAGGCGGCGCGCCATCTGACCGCGGCCGCGCGCCGCGCGCTGGCGCGGCTGGGAATCGCGGCTGATTTGAGCGCCGACGCCAGTCTGGCCGCGGTCGGCGTGCAGGGCGCGGGTGAGGGCCGCGCCGCGCAGGCGTTGGCGCCGGGCGACGCCTATCTCAAGGTGGGCGGCGACGCCCGCCCCCTGGCCGCAGCCGTGGACTGGGTGCGCATCGAGTGAGCAAACCGGCCATGAGCGGAGAGGGTTGATGACGGTTGAAAACAGCGTGAGCGCGAACAAAAAAGGACGGCGGAGACTCTCGGCGCAGATGTGGATTGGCCTGGCGCTGATGGTGGGCGGCTGGGCGCTTTATGGCGCCACCATGGCGCCAGGACTGCTCTTTGGCGATTCTGGCGAGCTGCAATTCGCCGTGCCCATCGGCGGCCTGATCCATCCGACAGGCTATCCCTTGTACGGCCTGCTCGGCTGGCTGTGGACGCAGGTCACGCCGTGGTGGCCGGAACCGGCGACGCGCGTCAACGCTTTTTCGGTGCTGTGGGGCGGCGTTGCCCTGGGCCTCTTCTTCCTGGTGACGCAGCATCTCCTGGTGCGGGTGCTGCCGGCGCAAAGTGACCGCAGCCGGCAGGTTTGCGGCGTCTTCGCTGCGCTGCTGCTGGCGGTTTCGCCGACCTGGTGGTCGCAAGCCACGATCGCCGAAGTCTACACCTTCAACGCTGTGCTGATGCTCGCCATTCTCTACCTGCTGCTGCGTTGGGCCGCGGCCTACCGGGCCGCTGAGACTGGCGCGGGCCGCTGGCTGAACGCGGCGGCCGTCACGTTCGGCTTCAGCCTGACCCACCATCAAACGACTCTGCTGCTGGCGCCGGCCGTGCTTCTGTTCATGCTGCGTGTGCAGCCCGCCATCATGCTGCAATTCCGCCGCTTGTTGATCCTGCTGCTGTGCGCGGCGCTGCCGCTTTTGCTGTACCTGACCATTCCCTGGCGTGCGCTGCACACGCCGTATGCCCGGCTGACGCTGAGTGAGGGCAATGTGCTGCAGCTGTATGAAACGGGCGTGAACGGTTTTTTGCAATGGACGACGGGCCTGCGCTTTGCCGGCTCGTTGCGCGGGCCAGAAGCCGCCCTGGCCCAGGCGCCGCAAGCGCTGACCTGGGCCAGACAGCAGTTCGGCATCGCGGGCCTGGGTCTGGCCGCGCTGGGCGTGCTGTATCTGCTGCTGCGCCAACGCCGCGGCATGCTGACCATCACCGGCGCGATGCTGCTGGCGTTGCTGTGCTTCAATCTCTTCTATGGCATCGGCGACATTGCGGTCATGTACATTCCGATCTACCTGGTGCTCGGCGTCTGGATTGCAACCGGCCTGGGTGCGCTGGGGCGGGCGTTGCAGACCAGCGCTTATCTTTCGCGTGGGGGCGCCTGGGACCTGTCGGTCATTGCGCCCACGGGCCTGCTGCTGTGGCCTCTCCTCTGGTTGATCTTACGCCTGCCCATGCTTGATCTGAGCCAGCAAAACACGGCTGCGGCCTGGTGGCAGCGCATCTTCAGCCAGCCGATCCCGGCCAATAGCATCTTGATCAGCAATGATCGCGACGAGATGACGCCGCTCTGGTATTATCAATGGGTGCGAGGCGAGCATCAAGACCTGACGGGCCTCTTCCCCCTGGTTGTGCCTGGCGCGGAGTTCGGCAATGTCGTGCGCGTCGTCGAAAGCGCGCTCAACCGCGGCGGCGGCCGGCCGGTGGTGCTGGTCAAGCCCATGCCAGGCCTCGACATCAAATTTGATCTGACCGCCACCGGGCAGGTGATGCGAGTCAACGGCCCGGCGGTGACGCGCACGCCCGAGCGTCCGCTGAGCCTGGCGCTGGGCGACACCCTGAACCTGACCGGTTACAGCACCGATCCCAACAACCAGCTGCGCCCCAGCGGCGCGCTGCAGGTCAGCCTTTACTGGCAGCCGCAGCAAAAATTGAACGCCGACTACACCGGCTTCGTCCAGCTGCTCGACGCCGCAGGCGTCAAAGTGGCGCAAGGCGAAGATCACCCCGCGGGCGGCATTTTTTACCCAACCAGCCTCTGGCGCCCCGGTGAGCTGCTGCGCGATGTCTTTACGATGACCCTGCCCTCGACCTTGCAGCCTGGCGTGTATACCCTGTTGGCGGGCATGTATCGGAGCGACGAGACCAACGGCGGCATCCAAGCCCTGGCCCCGCCCTTGACCATTGGCAAAATTGGGCTGTTGCCCGACGTGGCGCGACCGGCCACGCCCCCAGAGCGGCGGTTGAATGTCGAACTGGGCGATCGCATCCTGCTCCTGGGTTACTCCCTGCGCCGCTCCGACAGCGCGCTGGAAGTTGTCTTGCAGTGGCAAGCGATCCGTAATGTCAACGCCGACTACACGGTGTTCGTTCACCTGCTCAGCAGCGATGGTACCATCGTGGCCCAGCACGATGGCGAGCCAGCCGAGGGCCTGGCCGCGACCTCCATCTGGATGCCGGGCCAGGACATTCGCGATGAGCACCGCCTGGCGCTGCCGGCCGATCTTGCGCCAGGAATGTACCGCCTGGTCTGCGGCATGTACGACCAGGCAACCGATGAGCGCCTGGTCATCACCGAAGGGTCGGTATCGTGGCAAGAAGATATGATTTTATTGCAAGAGATCACCTTCTCCGGCTCTTGAACCGCCCCCCGCGTGTAAGGCCTTGCGCCCGTCCGCACGTCGGCGGGCCAGGCTGCACCGCTGGCGAACGGTTACGGCCTCTGGCCTTGTTGCGCAACGCGTCATCAAATGTTATAATGCTTCTGTATGATTTTCCTCATGGCACGCACGCGCGATGCTGTTAAACTTCTGACTGAGCCTGGCGGCGGAGCCGCATGACCGCACCCAGGCGACTTTCAGGGTTTAGATTTTCAACAAAAATCCGGTACTCACGACTCCCCCGGCGAGTGAAAGGAAGAGGTGTATGAAGATTGTTGTTTGCGTCAAACAGACGCCTGACACGGCAGAATTGCCCAAGGTAGACCTGGCGCGCGCCAAGTCAGGTGAGCTGGGGGTGACCATGGTGGTCAACCCGTGGGATGAGTTTGCCCTCGAAGAGGGCATTCGCCTGAGCGAACGGTTCAAGGGCGATGTGACGGCCATCAGCATCGGCCCTGCGCAGGCGATCGAGGCGCTGCGCACTGCCATCGCCATGGGCATCGCCAATGCGGTTCTCCTCACCGATGGCGCCTTCAAGGATGGCGACGCCTGGGCCACCGCCCGTGTGCTGGCCGGCGCGATCAAGAAGAGCGGCGCGGCCGACGTGGTCATCACCGGCAAGCAGGCCGTGGATGGCAACAGCGGCCTGGTGTCTGTAGGTCTCTCACGCCTGTTGGGCGCCAGCTATCTGAGCGGCGTCACCAAGGTTGTGGACATCAGCGGCGGCAAGATCACCGTTGAGCGCGGTATGGAAGAGGGCAAAGAGACCGTCACGGCCACCCTGCCGGCGGTCATCTCCGTGGCGCGTGAGATCAACGAGCCGCGCTATCCTAGCTTCATGGGTATCCGCAAGGCATCCAAGGCCACCGTTCCGACCTGGGCCGCCGGCGACTTGGGCCTGAGCGCAGGCCAGGTAGGCAAGGCCGGTTCAGTGATGGAGTGGGTTGACATGCGCAAACCGCCCGCGCGGGCGACGAAATGCGAGATCATCAAGGCCGACACAGTTGAGCAGCAAGCCTCCATCCTCATGGATCGGCTGCTAGCCGATAAGGTACTCTAGGAAGGAGGAGACTCACGATGTCAGTTCTTATTTGGGTTGAACAATTCGACGGCAAACCAACCAGCACCTCCTGGGAAATTCTGGGCAAAGCGCGCCAGCTGGCGAGCGAACTTGGCGTCACCACCGGCGCCCTGGTTCTGGGCAGCGGAATGGACGCCGTGGCAGCCGCAGCCATCAGCTACGGAGCCGATACGGTCTACGT
>DAISHS010000302.1:0-5440 GCA_036822415.1 Chloroflexota bacterium | reverse complement strand
AAGGCGGCGCCTGGGATTTCTATTGGGGTGCGTTCTACCCCAAAGGAGGTAAACGCGCGCAGGACGCACAGCTCTTTGCCAGCATCCTCCCAGGATTTTATCATTTTGGCTTCAGTTTCGGCGCGTACGCCAGCGAGCAACGTCAGCGATTTCAGCAGAACTGCAAAACCCATGCCGCTGCGCTGGTCAATCTGCTGTCAGAGACCTTGGCCGATACGAGATTCGTTTTTGGTCGCTCCGAAGGCATCACGATAACTGAGAAGGGCGAGGTATCCAGTCAGGAGGGGTGCACCTGGCAGGAGTTCCTGGCCGATCCCGAACGGGCGAGCTGTCGTGTGAGCGTGGTCTTTCCCAGGGCCACGGTACTGCGCACACCGGCGAAGGACCTGATTGCGGATATGGCGCAGACGTTCGAACGGCTGTTTCCACTCGTGCTGCTTGCCGTAGAAGATGATCCCCTTCCCGCAATTGAGGACTACCTGGAGCCACTACCAACTGAGCAACCGCACCCGGCGTACACCCTGACGCAGTGCGCTGCAGAGACCGGCTTCTCCGAAGAGGAGCTTGCGGGCTGGGTGCGCGCCATCGAACGCAAGGGTCAGGTGATCCTTTACGGCCCACCTGGTACCGGCAAGACTTTCATCGCCGAACGGCTCGCTCGACACCTTATCGGCGGCGGTGATGGCGTTTATGACCTGGTCCAATTCCATCCCGCGTATGCTTACGAGGACTTCATCCAGGGCATCCGGCCCAAGACGACCGCTGGCGGGGGTCTATCTTATCCCACCGAACCTGGGCGATTCCTGGAATTCTGCGCCAAAGCTGCCGGACGCCAGGGCAGGTGCGTGCTCATCATTGACGAGATCAACCGCGCCAACCTGGCCCGCGTCTTCGGTGAGTTGATGTACCTGTTGGAGTACCGCGACCGCGAGATGCCGCTGGCTGGCGGCGGCAGGCTGCGCATCCCGACCAACGTCCGCCTCATCGGCACCATGAACACGGCCGATCGCTCGATCGCGCTGGTGGATCATGCCCTGCGCCGGCGCTTTGCATTCCTGGCGCTCTATCCGCGCTTCGACGTACTGCGCGACTTTCATCAGCGTCAGAACACCGGCTATCCCGTCGAGAAGCTGATCAAGGTGCTGGAGGGGCTCAACACCGCGATCGACGACCGTCATTACCATGTCGGCATCACCTACTTCTTGCGCGAGGCGCTGGCAGCCGAAATCGCCGACATCTGGCGCATGGAGATTGAGCCGTACCTGGATGAGTACTTCTTCGATCAGCCGGACAAAGCCAATGCTTTCCGTTGGGAGCAAGTGCACGCGGAGCTTCAGACATCGCCAACCGCGCAAGGCGCCTCATGAGCAATCCAGGGCCAGAGATTGTAGAGCTGGTGGAGTACAAAGCGACGCTGCTTCCGCACGGGCGTCTTGATGACCTGGAAAAAACGTTGGTGGAGCATTACCGCGACCAGGTTGACATCGAAGCGCCCGGCTATCGCACCGGTTACCAGTGGCGGCTGACAGCCAAAGGCTGGGCTGGTTACATTCCTCTGACTACCGACTTTGGCCTACGCCTGTCGCCCAAGGTCGAAATCGGCAACTTGTTTCGCATGCTGGAGTACGCATACCGTCTACACAGCTTCCGTTTTCTGGAGGACTTGATCGGCTGTCAAACACTGGAGGAATACTACGAGCGGCTGGCCAATGTGCTGGCCAAGCGGGTATTGGATCGTGGGCGCAAGGGCTTCTACCGTGACTACCTGGCCCAGACGGAGCAGCTGCCGTATGTGCGCGGCCGGCTGGACATTGCCCGCTCGGCAGCCCAGCCGTGGAACGTACGGCCCCACTGCCACTACCAGGAGCACACCGCGGACATCGAAGAGAATCAGATCCTGGCCTGGACGCTGTGGGACATTACCCGACGCGGCATCTGCACCGAGCGCGTTCTACCGACGGTGCGGCAAGCGTATCGCAGCCTGCAAGGGCTAACCAGCCTGCAACCCTTCTCACCCACGGCATGCACGGAACGGGACTACAATCGGCTGAACGAGGACTATCACCCTCTGCATGCCCTGTGCCGTTTCTTCCTCGAGCGAACAGGGCCTAGCCATCGCCAGGGAGATCGGCAGGTATTGCCCTTCCTCGTAAACATGGAGAGCCTGTTCGAGTTGTTCGTGGCGGAGTGGCTCAAGGCGCGCCTGCCGCCGCAGTGGAGAGTGACGGCGCAGGAACGCTACCAGATCGGCGCTGGCAATGGGCCGCGCTTCGACATTGACCTGGTGTTATACGACATGGCGTCAGGCACGGTGCGCTGTGTACTGGACACAAAATACAAGGCGCCGGACACCCCATCTGCCGCAGACATCGGCCAGGTTATGGCTTACGCCACGGCCAAGGACTGTGATGAAGCCGTCCTCATCTATCCGACGCAACTCCCCTCGCCGCTCGACGTTTTTGTGGGCGAGAAACAGAAGATCCATGTGCGCAGCCTGGTCTTTGCTCTGGATGGCGACCTGGAAGCGGCTGGACAGCGTTTTGTTGACGCTTTGTTTGCAGATTGACCCAGGGTCACAGCCAGATGATCGAAGAACTACTGCACATCTACGAAGAAAGCCTGCTGAACCGAGGCCAGCCGGCGTCGTTCTTCAACCCAACCCTGATCTTCAACGAAGGTTGGCTGCTGCGCGCGGTGCTGCGCGAGTGGAAGCTGCGCCCAGGCCCATCGCGCCTGCCCTTCTTACCCTTCCCCACTGATGCGACAGTTTACTCCGAAGGTCAGTTGTGCAGCCCCTTTGCCCCCCGCCAACGTGGGGACAGACTGGCAGAAGCGCATACCCACGTAGATGGCATCGTCGGCGACTTCGTGATCGGCGCGACCAGGTCCGGGATTGAAGTGGATGCTGACTGCCGGTATCTGGCGGTCTTCGAAGCCAAGTTGGCCAGCCCCATCGCTGGCGGCGCCCGCAATGCGCCCGGCTATGACCAGGTCACACGCATCGTCGGTTGCCTCATCAACTCGCTGCTACGCGCCGGGTGCGCCGATCCTCGTTCTGTTCATGTCGTGGTGCTCTACCCTGTCGACCACCGGGGCATCAACCCAGCGCGCTACAGCAAATCGTACCTGGAACGTCAGATCGCCGCGCGCGTGGAGGGGTTCGGCCTGTCTCCCACGGCGGCCTTTGCGCGCGGCTGGCGCGCGCTGCTTGAGGCCGTGCAGCTCACGTTCGTCACCTGGGAAGAGGCGCTGGCCGAAATTGGCAATGGCCCCTTACGCCAGTTCTACCAGCACTGCCGCGAGCTGGCGCCGATCGCGCCGACGGCCGAGGATCACATGCCCCAGATGGTGATCGGGAAATCGTGATACTGCGCCGCACGCGTCCAGATGCGTTCTTCCCATGGGCGCGCCGGCCGCCGGTCGAAGATCACCAGATGCGCCTCATCGGCGGCGCAGCGATCCACGTACTCCCACGTCTGCGCCAACCCCTCGGCGATGGTCTGGTCAAGCGATTTGTTGAGGACTTTTAGCTCGATGACGGCGCGTTGGGCATCAGACGTCAGGGGTTTACGCTGAGCGGTCGGGATACCGACGCCTGCCCCTTGATCCTCCATCTCCGGCGCGGGCCAGATCACCAGCAGGTCCGTCCGCCGCCGCCCCAGCCCGTACTCCCGCTCCACGCGGCCGCCGCCATTGACGATGCGCTGCAAAAACGCCTGCAGGAGCAGCTGCGGCCCGGCCTCTTTGTAATCGAACCGCTCCAGCCAGACCTCCGAGTTCTCGCGGAAGAACTGCTGGAACGCAGCCAGCAGCTTCGGCAGATCGAGCCGGCCATCGCGGCCGATGTACCATGCCGCCCGCTGCTGCGCTTCCAGGTTCATTTGGGTAATCAGCGTCAACTCGCGCGGGACGACTTCGCGGTAGATCGGGTTGGCAATTTGAGGGCCTTCGGAGCCGCGGCGCACCAGACCCAGGTCTACCACGTATTGGATGTCGTCGCGGGTGGCGGCTTCGTCCAGTTCATCACCGCGCAGGATCGGCTCGACCACCCGGCGCACCCGCGGCTCGCGCAGCTTGTCCGCCAGTTGATCCAGGTGCGTCACACGATCGAGGATCAGCTGTTCTTTGGCGGCCAGGATTTGCGTATCGGTGATCGGCTGCGAGCGATCGCGACCGGTCTTCGAGCCAAAACAGGCCGCGTACGCCAGCGCATTGACCAACCACGGCTGCCCCGCGGTCAGATTCCACACCAGGTCGAGCGCTGTGCGCGTGAAGGACTGACCGCTCTCACGGGTGTGCGCCAGCAGCAGCGTCTCGGTCTCCCTGCGGCTGAAATCGCCCAGGCGCAGCGACTTGGCCTTGATGTTGAACGCGCTGCCGCCGGTGATAGGCGACTTCTCACTGCTCGAATGAATACGATAATCCTGCAGATCGCGCACGCCGCACAGAATCACGGTCTGGGGGAAGAGCGCAGAGCGCTTGGGGTAGCCGGCGCGCAGCTGGCGCAGGAGCGCAATCAACGTGTCGCCCACCAGCGCGTCCACCTCATCGAGCAGCAGCACGGTCGGCTGCTCGGCGCCAGCGCACCAACGCGTCAGGAATTCCTCGACGCTGGTGCCACCGGCCGATGTGGCGATAATCTCCCGTGCCAGCAGCGGCGCCGCAGCGTCGCCGATTTGATCACGCGCGCCGCGGGCGATCTGCTCCACAACCGCGACCATCCCCTTGTCCACGTTCTCTCGATACGCCTGCGCAACCTCGATATTCGCATAGACCGCGCGATAGCGCCCTTCCCGATTCAGATAATCCGCCAATGCCAGCAAACAGGAAGTCTTGCCCGTCTGCCGCGGGGCGTGGAGCAGAAAATACTTTTTCTGCTGGATCAGGATGAGCAGCTCTGGCAGATCGAGCCGTTCCAACGGCGGCAGGCAATAGTGGTCTGTGCAGTTCACCGGCCCTTCGGTGTTGAAGAAGCGCATGGTTGCCTCCTGGCGCAAACGATGGTTCAATCCGCCCCGATTATACCACAACCCCCGCCAGCGGCCGTGTTACTGCGCGGCGTACTGAATCCCGTTGGCGAAGAGCGCCAGGCCGTACTGCCCCCTGACTCCACGCGCGGCCTGCGGATGCTGCCACGGGCTGAGATGATCTTCCGGGTGCGGCATGAGGCCCAGGATGGTGCCTGTGCGGTCACAGACGCCGGCAATGTCCGCCAGCGAGCCGTTGGGGTTGAGGGGGTACGCGCCGTCCGCAGGCGCGCCGGCTGCATCCACGTAGGTCAGCGCAACCTGCCCCTGCGCCTGCAAACGCGGCAAATCGGCCGCCTGGGCCAGTTCGAAGCGCCCTTCGCCGTGCGCGACCGGGCAGAAGATCAGCTCGTCCAGCCCGCGCGTGAAAATGCAAACGCTGTCGCGCTGCGGCTGCAAATAGACCCAGCGAC
>DAISHS010000301.1:3746-5454 GCA_036822415.1 Chloroflexota bacterium | reverse complement strand
TGACGATCAGGCTGTTGAGAAACGCGCCGACGAAGTTGTCGCCCTGTTCCTTGACGACCGTGCCGTCAGCCTGTTTGATCTCGAACTGTTTGCCGGCCAAAACCTGGCCGTAATTATCAAGGGTTAGCTTGAGACCAGAAACCCAACGGCGCTCCTGCACCTGGATGTTGCCCGCGCGTTTGTTGCCGATCCAGATCAGTTGGGTCTTGCCATCCGGCGCGATGACGCCGGCTCGGAACTGCTCGAAGGTGCCTTTGGCCTCGCGAATGGTCATTTCCCCATCCACATTGAGACCAGCAGGCAGCGGGAAGGTCTCCGTCTGCACCCATTCCCGATGCGGGAAGATATTCCACCAGCCGGAACTTTGGATGTCGGCGCGCGTGCGGAAGGAAGAAACTAACAGGCCAATGGTAGGAATGGTCCACAACAGGATCAACAGGATCAAGCCGCCGTTGACCAGGATATCCTGGGTCAATCGTTGGCGCTTGGCACTCTGGGTTTTAGCCGCCATCAGAACACCTCCTGTTGGTTGAACTGGCGCAGGTTGTAGATCATGACGGGGATAACAGCAATCAGCAGCACAATGGCAATGGCGGAGGCATAGCCGGAATTTTGGGAGGTAAAGTATTCACGATAGAACTGGGTGGCGATCACCTGGGTGCCAAATTGACCGCCGGTCATCACCTGCACGACATCGAAGATCTTCAAGGTAAAGATAACGATGGTGGTGGTAACTGAGATGATCGTGGCTGAGATGTACGGAATCATGATCCTGAAGAAGACCTGAAGTTCAGTGGCGCCGTCCACACGGGCCGCCTCCATAATTTCAGCAGGGATGCCTTTGATGGCGGCCGAAAAGAGCACCATCGCATAACCGGTCTGCAGCCAGATCACGATCAAGATCAAGAAAAGGTTGTTCCAGGGTTGGATCGAGGCCTGCGCCGTCCAGGCAACGGGCGTGCGGCCAAAGAGGCTGGTCCATATGGCATTGAGCAGGCCGATGTTAGGGCTGACGTTGTACAGCATGTTGAAAATGACGCCTGCGCCCACCATCGAGATGGCCATGGGGAGAAAGATCAAAGACTTGGCCAGACTCTCGAAGCGACTGCGATCGGCCAGGACCGCAATCAAGAGTCCAAACACGACGCAGAATGTGGCGCCAATGACGATCCACATCAGGTTGTTGCGGAAGGCGGTGAACATCTCTCGATTGGTGAACACAGCGAGATAATTGCTCAGCCCCACGAAAGCCTTGCCATCGCTGTCAAACAAGCTGATCCAGAGCGTGCGCGCACTGGGTAGAGCCAAATACCAGATCAGGATAGCCACCGCTGGGCCGATGAAGACAAACGGTAGAATACGGTCGCGCCAGAGGCCCCCCAACCGTTCGACAAACCAGTTGGCTACCAGGTAGAGCAACGCGACGCCGCCGACGCCCCAAACCACGGCGACAATCGCAATGATACCTTTGGGGGCATTGCTTGCGCGCAAAAACTGAAAGCCTGCGTAGAGGACCAGGAAGGTGAGCACGGGAACAAAGAGTGAAATCAACACGCGCACAATGAGCGTGGTTATTTGTTCCAAAGAGCTTTTAGGCTCTACTCGCTCGGTCATTTGCTGCATGGGTCACGCTCCTTGGTATGAGTGACAGGAAAGCTGTCAATCGTTGGTAGCCTTCCTGTCACTGGTCTAAGCTGCCGCTTACAAG
>DAISHS010000301.1:2338-3646 GCA_036822415.1 Chloroflexota bacterium | reverse complement strand
CGGCCAGGAAGCGTCAATTTCCTTGAGAACCGTGTCCAGGTCCTTGGCGCCCGAGAAGTAGTCAGTCATACCCTTCCAGAAGGAGCCGGAGCCAACGGCGCCGGGCATCATGTCTGAGCCATCGAAACGAACGACGGTTGCGTCCTTGACGATCTTGGCGATGCCGCGCTCGATGTCATTGCCGTACCATTCCAGCATGGCGTCCTTGTGCGGTGACAGGGCGCCGCCGGCGGCCAACCAACCCTTGACGCCCTCGCCCGTGGAGAAGAACTGCATCACGGCGCGGGCTTCTGGGCGATCGTTGAACAGGGCGAAGATGTCGCCAGCCACCAGGAACGGCTTGCCAAAGGCTGCATCTACCGGCGGGAGGTAGAAGAAGTCATAATCGGTTCCTGACACCGCTTCCTTGGGGAAGAAAGAGGTGATGAAGTTGCCCTGGCGGTGCAGCCAGCACTTGGGCGGGTTCTCGAACATCGGCGCCGGCGCATCGCCAAAGAACGTGGTCACGATCTTGGCGCGGCCGCCGTAGACGTACTTGTCGTTGTTCCAAATGTTGGCAAAGGTCTCGATCGCCTTCTTGACTTCCGGCGACGAGAACTTCAGCTCACCCTTAACCCACTTGTCGTAGTTCTCAGGCGAGGTCGTGCGCAGCATCAGGTCCTCGGTCCAGTCGGTGGCCGGCCAGCCCGTGGCGGCGCCCGATTGAATACCAATACACCACGCTGTGTCGCCATCCTTGGCAATCTGATCGGTCAGCGCCAGCAGCTCGTCCCAGGTGGTGGGCACCTTGTAACCGGCCGCATCGAACGCCTTCTTCGGATACCACACCAGCGACTTGCCATTGAAACGCTGCCACACACCGTACATATCGGCCTTGCCATCCGCGCCCGGCAGCATCGCCATGTCAAGCCAGGACTGCAGGTAGTTTTCCTTCAGCCAGCTTTCGGGAATGTACTTGGTGACCGGCACGACCTTGCCCTGCTTGGCAAACGTGCCCAGCAAACCAGGCTGCGGGAAGTCAACCACATCCGGCGTATCGCCAGCCTTGACGCGCACCGTGATGGACGCCTCGAACTCCTTCGAGCCTTCATATTGAATGTCAATGCCGGTGGCGTCCTCGAAAGCCTTCAGTGAGTTATTGAACTTCACCGCATCTTCATCGGTAAACGGCCCGGTCATGGAGACTTTGGTGCCCTTGTACTTGCCGGTATAGGCATCGGCCAGCTCCGTCAGACCCTTCGCACGGGCGCCTGCTTCACTGCCGCCAACCGACATGTTGGCTTCCGGGGCTTTGGTGGCTTCCGGGGC
>DAISHS010000301.1:0-2238 GCA_036822415.1 Chloroflexota bacterium | reverse complement strand
AGCGGTTGGCGCACGGTGGTCAGGCCGATGTAGTCGGCAATGTCAAGATCGTCGAAACCGACAATCGCCAGATCGCCCGGCACCCGCAGGCTGCGGTCACGCGCGGCCTTGAGAACACCCAGGGCTTGCGTATCGCTGGCCGCAAAGATGGCGTCAGGCGGCGTCGGAAGCGCAAACAGGCGCAGCGCCTGGCGGTAGGCTGTTTCCAGGCCATGCGGCGCCAATGCGACATAATCGGGAAGCAGTTCCTGGCCCGCGCCTTCCAGGGCCTGCCGAAAGCCGATCATGCGCTGATCGCTGGTGTGGATGGCATAATCCGGCAGATCGGAATCGCCCACAAAACCCAAGCGCCGGCGTCCCAGTCCCAACAGGTAGTCTCCCACCAGCCGCCCGCCGGCCACATCGTCAATCACAATGCTGCTGAACATGGCGTGCGACCACTCGATCAAAACCATATCCATCTCATGGGCCGCCAGGCGCTGCATCAGCCGCTCGGCCACGCGCTCGGCGAAAGGCAAGGCCATGACAATGATGCCATCGAGACGGCGGGTCAAAGGCAGGCTGGTCAGATAAGCGTCGCGGTGGGCTGATGAGTCAACGTTGTAGATAACCAGCTCGTTGGCGACCATCGAAAGGCTGGTCGCAATACCGCGCAAGCGTTGAACAAAGGAGGGATAGGTGAAAAAAGGGGCCAAGACGCCGATGCGCCGGCTGCTGCGCCGCGCCCGGGCGGCGGCTTCGGCCTTGGGGACGAAACCAAGTTCATCAATCGCGGTGATGACCCGGGCGCGCGTCGTAGAGTGAACCTGCTCAGGCGAATTGAGCACGCGCGAAACCGAAGCAATACTCACGCCTGCCTTCTGGGCAACGTCATAGATGGTTACACTTGCCACGACAGCCAGCACCTCTTCGTGAAATCGCCGCCGATTGTCCTTACATGAAAGCACTTTCAGTATAACGATAGAAACAACCTTTGTCAAGTTGGTCAGGGGTTCATCAGGGATTCGCGCGGAATCCCTGATGAACACTGGCGCCTTTGTGGGTCAGAGCGCCAGCAGGACAAGGCAGCGGAAGCGCAATTGGTTTGGATGCCGTTTCGCCTTACGCGCAGTTTAATGGGCGACAGAGCGCTGGCTGCGCAGCAGTCGCAGTCCAAGCAGCAGGAGCGTGCCGCCCGCCAGCAGCAGGACCACGTCGAACGTAAGCAGCGCGCCCCCCGTGACCGGCAGGGTCAGGCTCAGCACGAAGGTGCGCGCGTTGAAAGGCTGCAACGGGCGGGCGTTAGCGTTGTAAATCGCGGTGTACGCGCCAATTTGCGCAGCGGACAGCTCGACCGGCGTGTTCATCACCAGCCACTGCACCCCCTCACTGCACGGCGGCGTCGTCAGCGAGCCGTTGTAGCGCCAGTAGGTGCGTTCAGAAGGCAACAGTTGATTGGCGTCTACCGTGGCCCCACTGACCGCATGGGCTTCGCTTTCCTCGGCCGGCAGGTTATTCAGCACGGCGGCGTAGCTGGGATTCTCGGCGCCGGCGTTGAGCAGCACCCCCACCACCGCCAGGCCGCCTTTGGCGTTCTTATGCACCAGGTGCACCTCCAGGGGAGCAAACTGCCCGGCCAGGGCATGCTCGCTGTGGGCATGAAAGTGGAATTGCACCAGGTCGTAACGCACGCCGTTCAGGGTGAGCGAGCTGCCTGGATCGTAGTTGACCTGAATCGTGTGGCCGTTGTTCAAGATGGCGACGGCGCTGGGCTTATAATTGAAGCTGATGTCGGCGGTGTTGACGGCGGCGTCGGCCGGAATGTCAACAGGCGATTGCTCCACGCCCTTGGCGCAGGTAGCATAGTCGGGGCTGAGATCGCCCCAATGGTCAGGGCCATTTTCGCCGCTGTAGCTCCAGTGCACCCCTTCACTGGCGATCGCCACACTCGCGGCAATCATCATCAGGGCCAACGCCAACAGGAGAGCACGATGAAAACGAACGGGATTTGGCATACGCATGTTCCTCTTTCCTTTCTACGATCGAACGATACAGAGAGCAGCTGAAATCAGGGCGGCGACGAGAAGTTGGCTGGCGCCGGCGAGGAGGGGTTCACGTCGCGCTGGTTACAGCGGTTGACATTGCCAGGCCGTCGCTGGCGGCCTGGTTTGGCGCCGCGACAAGCCCGATAGCTTTGTAACTATCATTACAAACAAGCTGGCAATCCGTAAGACGCCTTACATGTTGTCCGTATTCGAT
>DAISHS010000300.1:0-5455 GCA_036822415.1 Chloroflexota bacterium | reverse complement strand
AACACCAACAACAGCGCGGCCGGTTCGGCCAGCTGCGCGTGGCCGCCCAATGCCTCCAGCCACTACGGCATTGACCTCAATCGCAATCACGTCTTCAAATGGGACGTGGCCGGCGGTGGGTCAACGGCGGCGTGTGACCAGACCTACCGCGGCGCCTCTCCTGGCTCCGAGCCGGAAATTAGCGCGTATGAAAATTTGGTGCGCAGCCTGATTCCCGATCAGCGCGGGCCGGGCGACACCGATCCCGCGCCGGCCACCACGACCGGCATCATGATCAACATCCACAACTACACCTCACCCGGCTCCATTCTGGTGCCCTGGGGTTGGACGACGGCGCTGCCGCCCAACAACACCGAGCTGATGGCCATTGGCAACAAGTTCAACACCCTGACCGGCAACACCTACGATGTCAGTCATGCGCTCTACCCGGTCAGCGGCAACACACGTGACTGGGGCTACGGCGAGCTGGGCGTGCCGGCCTATGTCATCGAACTGAACGGCGATGATTTCTTCACCTCGTGCAGTTTGGTGCCCGGCATCATCAACACCATGCTGCCGGTGCTCAAGTATGCGGCGCTCATCGCCGACCTTCCCTATCAGCGCGCGTTTGGGCCGGACGCCAAGAGCCTGGCGGTGCTGCCTGGCAGCGTCGTTTCTGGCTACCCCTTCAACCTGACGGCGCAAATCAACGACACGCAAAACGGCAACCAGCCCATCGCCGGCGCTGAGGCCTACCTGGTAGCCGCCGGCGCGGCGCCGGTGGGCGATCCGGGCACAGGCAGCGTCATGACGGCCGTGGACGGAACGTTCAACAGCCCAACGGAAGCGGTGCAGGCCACGATCAGCACGGCCGGACGCGCGGCTGGCAAATACCTGGCGTTGGTGCGCGGTCGCGACAACCTAAACAACTGGGGGCCGCTCAGCGCGCAGTGGATCACCGTCTGTTCGTGGGCCAATGTCAATTGCAGCGCCAATGGAGTGGACGTGCAGGATATCCTGCTCACCGCCCAGGCCGTACAGGAGTACTGGAGCAACGGAACCTACAATCCACTGTACGATGTGGATTTCAACGGCGCCGGCGATGAGGACCTGGATGTGAAGGATATCCAGATTATCGCCGCTTACTTTGGTACTACCGGGCCGTAAAAAGGCAGTCATGTGAATAGCCGTCAACCAGATCAGATCAGCAGCATCCAGCAGGCATTGCAGCGGCCCCTCCCTGGGCTGGAAGGTCAGATGGAGATGATGCCGCAGCCGCGGCCGGGCATGGAGCGCGGCCTCGATCCAACGCACAATCCGCGCGAAGGCGGGGTGCTGGTCTTGCTCTACCCCAAAGCAGGCGAGCTAACGCTGGTGCTGACCAAACGCACCGACACACTGAACCATCATCGCGGGCAGGTCTCTTTTCCGGGCGGAGCATGGGAGCCTGGCGATGCCGACTTTGTGCAGACGGCGCAGCGCGAAGCCCTGGAGGAACTGGGGATTCAACCCGAAACCCTGATCATCCTGGGCGCGCTGACGCCGCTCTACATTCCGCCCAGCGACTACCGCATCTATCCCACCGTGGCCTATACGCCGCGGCGACCCGATTTTCGTCCCGACCCAAGCGAGGTTGCAACCGTGTTGGAGATGCCGCTCAGCGCCCTGACCAGCGGGAGCAATGTGCGCCATGAAACGTGGGAACTGCGCGGCTATCCGGTGGAAGTGCCCTTTTTCGAGGTCGAAGGCCATAAGGTATGGGGCGCCACCGCGATGGTTCTAGGAGAATTCAGGGCGCTGGTGCGGCGCGCAGCCTCGCCCCTCATCGCAACCGGCGACCAAGAACAGCTATGACCCAACCCTTTCATTCGCTCTATACCCACGGCTTTGCACGCCTGGCCGTGTGCTTGCCGTCCGTCAAGGTGGCCGACCCGCAGCATAACGCCGCGCGCACGCTGGAGCTGGCGCAGCAGGCGTCCGACGCGCACGCGGCGCTGGCGCTCTTCCCTGAGCTGGGAATCACCGCCTACACCAACGATGATCAGTTTCAACAGGATGCGCTGCTGGAGGCAACCACCGCCGCCCTGCAGCGCCTGCTGACAGCCAGCCTCTCGCTGACGCCGGTGCTGCTCGTTGGCGCACCGCTGCGGCTGGAAGACAAGCTGTTCAATTGCGCCGTGGTGATTTACCGCGGGCGCGTGCTGGGCCTGGCGCCCAAGAGCTATCTCCCTAACTACCGGGAATTTTACGAAAAACGCCAGTTCGTGGCGGCCCGCTGCGCGCTGGCCCGTGAGGTTTCCTTCCTGGGGCAGACCGTGCCGTTCGGCGCGGATTTGATCTTCGAGGCAACGAGCCTGCCTGGCCTGCGTCTGCACGTGGAGATTTGCGAAGACCTCTGGGTGCCGATTCCGCCGAGCACTTGGGCGGCGCTGGGCGGCGCCACCGTCCTGGCCAATCTGTCAGCCAGCAACATCACCGTGGGCAAGGCCGATTACCGGCGCAGCCTGGTGGCCTCACAGGCTGGCAAATGCATCGCGGCCTATTTGTACTCCGGGGCCGGACCGGGCGAGTCAACGACCGACCTGGCCTGGGACGGCCACGCCCTGATTGCTGAAAACGGCGAGGTGCTGGCCGAATCTGAACGCTTTGCCGACCACCCCCAGGTTATCCTGGCCGACATTGACCTGGAGCGCCTGCAGCAGGATCGTATGCGCACGACGAGCTTCAATGACGCCGTGAGTGATGAGCGCGACCCGCTGCGCCGCCTGCGCCGCATCCCCTTCGATTTTGCAATCCCCGGCGGGGAGATTCCCCTGACGCGCGCGGTCGAGCGCTTTCCTTACGTGCCGCGTGATCCGCGCGTGCGTGACGAACGCTGTTTCGAGGCGTACAACATCCAGGTGCACGGCCTGATGAAGCGGCTCAGCGCGACCAACATTCAGAAGGTGGTGATTGGCATTTCGGGCGGACTCGATTCGACGCAGGCGCTGATTGTCGCGGCCCGCACGATGGATCGCCTGGGATTGCCGCGCCAGAACATCCTGGCCTATACCATGCCTGGCTTTGCCACCAGTACGCGCACGCATGCCAACGCCTGGGCGCTGATGAACGCGCTGGGCGTCAGCGCGCACGAAATTGACATCCGCCCATCGTGCCTGCAGATGCTGCGGGACATCGGCCATCCCTTTGCCAACGGTGAACCGCTGTACGACGTGACCTTCGAGAATGTGCAGGCCGGCGAACGCACGTCGCATTTGTTCCGCCTGGCCAATTTCAACAACGCCCTGGTGCTCGGCACCGGCGACCTGAGCGAGCTGGCGCTCGGTTGGGCCACTTACGGCGTGGGCGATCATATGTCGCACTACAATGTCAACGCCTCGGTGCCCAAAACGCTCATCCAGTACCTGATTCGCTGGGTGGTGAGCACCGGGCAATTCGATCCGGCGACGCATGAGACCTTGCTCTCGATCCTCGACACCGAAATTTCACCGGAGCTGGTGCCACAGGCCGAAGGCGCGTCTGACAAACCGGCGCAAAGCACCCAGGCCACCATCGGCCCGTATGAACTGCAGGACTTCAACCTCTACTACATCACGCGTTTTGGCTTCCGCCCTAGCAAAGTCGCCTTTCTGGCTCTGCACGCCTGGGGAGATACGGCGCGTGGTGATTGGTCAGACCTGCTGCCGCCTGCCAAGCGGCATAGGTACGACCTGGCAACGATCAAAAAATGGCTGGGCGTCTTCCTTTTTCGCTTCTTCAAGATCAGCCAGTTCAAACGATCGGCCGTGCCCAACGGCCCCAAAGTTGGCTCCGGCGGCTCGCTTTCGCCACGCGGCGATTGGCGCGCCCCCAGTGACTCCGAAGCCGTGGTGTGGCTGCAAGAGCTGCAGGCCAACGTGCCGGCAGAGGGAGAATGAAAAAGGCCGCCGCAGTCTTGAAACTGCGGCGGTCTCGCGTTCAGGCGTAACCGTGCGGATGCGCCAGGTGCCAGGCCCAGGCGCTGG
The DNA here is from genome assembly GCA_036822415.1 of Chloroflexota bacterium. Lineage (GTDB taxonomy): Bacteria > Chloroflexota > Anaerolineae > SSC4 > Amarolineaceae > Amarolinea. The sequence goes on along the minus strand of DAISHS010000300.1, from coordinate 1,472 downwards.
CCATGATCTCGTGCAGGCCAGGGTAACGCGGCGTCCAGCCCAGCTCACGACGAATCTTGTCGCTGCTGGCAACCAGGATGGCCGGATCGCCCGGCCGTCGCGGCGTAATCGTAGATGCGATAGGGCGGCCGGTCACGGCCTGCGCGGTTTCGATCACCGCTTTGACCGAGTAGCCGGCGCCATTACCCAGGTTGTAGAGCATCTGTGCGCGGGTCTCCAGCCCGTTCAGGGCCAGGACATGCGCGCTGGCCAGGTCTTCGATGTGGATGTAATCCCGGATGCAGGTGCCGTCGGGCGTGGGGTAATCATCGCCAAAGATGCTGATGGCCGCGCGCTGCCCCAGGGCCACTTGCAGCACCAGCGGGATCAGGTGCGATTCTGGATGATGGGCCTCGCCGCGCGCGGCGGACGCGCCGGCGGCGTTGAAGTAGCGCAGGACAGCAAAGCGCAGGCCAAAGAGCCGCTGGTACCAGGCCAGGACTTCTTCGATCATGAACTTTGTCTGGCCGTAGACGCTGGCCGGGCCAATGGGATCGGTCTCGGTGATGGGCGCATCCTTGCTGGCATAGACGCCGGCGGTTGACGAAAAGACGAAGCGCGAGACGCCGTGGGCCACGGCAGCGTCAATCAGCGTGGTGCTGCCGGTGACGTTGTTATAAAAGAAACGGCCAGGCAGTTTCATGGACTCGCCCGCCTCGATGAACGCCGCAAAGTGAATCACCGCGTCGCAGGGCGCGCTCGTCAGCACATGATCGAGCGCGGCGCGGTCGAGAATGTCGCCTTGCACGAAGACGGCGCCCGCAGGCACAGCCGCGCGATGCCCATTGGACAAATTGTCGTAAACGGTCACGGTATGACCGCTATCGAGGAGTTGTTGTGTCACGGCGCTGCCAATATAGCCGGCGCCGCCCGTTACCAGAATGTGCATAATGCCTCACGATCTTCAGGTTGGTGTTTCCAGGATACCATATTACAAGATTTGACAGCGATGCGCGCCACGGCTACAATACCGTCCGTTGTTTTACCCTCAATCTTTATGACCAAGCGATCTCATCATCAGCGGTAACGCTGCCTGGTGTTCCAGCGGGGCGCCAGTCTCACAGGCGGGGCCGTGAGGCTGCAACAGATTCTGTGTTAGCTCCGATGAGTGGTGCAGGTAGAAAAACTCAACGGCGAGTTTGTCTACCTGCACTATTTGTTTCTGGGCAGAAGCAGGGCTTTGCCCCGGCCCTGGCGCGGTGGGCGCTGGGCCGTCTGCCTGTAGCGCCAAATCCCCATTATTTCCACCATCTCAGGCGTTCGTCCGCAGGCAGTGCGCTCAAGGTGACGCCGGCCGCCTGCGCGCGGCCTTCCACCGCCTGCACCTGCGCGGCGAAGCGGATGTTCGCCTGGCGCAAGGCTCGCTCTGGGTCCACCCCCTGGGCGCGCGCCTGCGCCACGGCGGCAAAGAGCCAGTCGCCAAAGGCCGCCTC
>DAISHS010000299.1:0-5488 GCA_036822415.1 Chloroflexota bacterium | reverse complement strand
GTGAACAGCGCGGCGATGGCGAGGGTCGAGATCACCACCGCCAGCGGCGACTGCGCCACGCCCGTCAGCGCACTGAAGAGCCGCTGCAAGAGGATGACGCCGCCAAAATAGACCAACGCCAGCAGCGCGGTCAGCGCAGTGTAGACCAGCGTCTTGCGGATGACGACGTCGATGTCCCACAGCCGGTAGCGCAGGATGGCGATGCCGATAGCCGCCGGAATCAGCAGCATCGCGACCATCCAGAGGTAGCTCCAGACCGCGCGGCTTGAGCCCTGGTCGAAGTCCGTGAGCAGGAAGCCCGGCACGTAGGCGGCCACGAACACGGCCGTGGCGAAGAGCAGCCACTTGAGCTGCTGGCGTTCGACCGGCCCGGCGCGGCGGTAGCGCACCACCAGCGCGGCCAGGCACAGCACGACCCACACGGGCATGACCCCAGTGAAGAGGGCGAAAACAACCGTCTCTTCGACTGCGTCTATCTGTATCAGGCCAAGCGGATTGGGGTAGCTCCAATCCCCGCCGCCGCTGCCGTATGTCATTGGCGTGCCAAAAGTCGCCAGCAGCAGCAAGAACAGCAGTAAGACAACGCCGATCCAGACCAGCCAACCCCAGCGCCGGCCGATGGGCCGTCCGGTGGGGAACAGCAGCATCAACCACAGCAGCGGAAAGATAAGCAGCGTCCAATTCCACCCGCTGAACCAAAGCGCCAGCCAGAGGCCGGGGGTCAGCGCGGGCGGGAGCGGCATGCTGCCTTCGTTCAACGGTCGAAAAAAGGCGTCCACCAGCACGAAGAACGACGCGCCCGGCAGCATCAACAGCCAGCCAACCCGGTTCTCCGGGCGGTAGGTTAGAATCAACGCCCCCACCAGGGCAAACACCGGCCCGACCAGGTAGCTGGACCAGGGCACAGGCGCGCTGCCCGACGGCGCGGCGACCGTGTCGAGCCGCGCCGCCCAGACGGAAGCGAGTGCGATGATCCCGAAGGAGAACCATGCAGCCGTAGTCGTGCGTTTCATGCCCGTTCCTTGCCGGTGATGATAATTACGTTAACTTATCCGATATTTGTGAACAAGTCTGTAACGCGCCTGCCGCTGATCGGAGCGAATCCTACCGTCGGGCGACCAACCAGCCCAGCCCCGCGCCGTAAACCAGATGAGCAATCGTGAAGTGCAGCGCCGGAATCTCCCGCAGCGCTGCGCCCGCGCTGATGCCGGTCAACCCCTGCGCCACGAACAGCAGCGCCAGCCCGTAGGCCAGCCCCAGCAGCACGCCGGCCGGCTGACCGGTCAACCGCCCCCGGCCGATCAGCCGGTGGAGCACGCCGAACAGCAGCCCGTACACCGCAGACACGCCCAGATGGATCAGGGCGCCGGTCACCGGCGCGGCCGATCCCGCTGGATCGAAGTGAGCCAGCGTAGAGGCCGGCTCTTTGCCTGCCAGTACACCAGCAACCACCAGGATGATGGACATCGCGATGCCTGCGCCGACCCCGGCCAGCAGCCCTTCCACCGCCGCGTCGCCGGCCGTGCGCCCGCGCTCGGAAACCATTCTCTCTGTGCGTATCATTTTCTCCCCCGGCATGCTGCCCTCCCATGCTGCATCATTCAGGGCAGGGGCGGGTTTCGCCTGAGCCAACGTCAACCACGGAAAATCGCCCCTACCACCTTCAACATGCCGCCATTTTAACGCGTGTTCGTCCCCGGATCGTTACGGCAGCCGTTACGAAGCGGCAGTTCGTTGCGCTTTTTCCGTTTTTGCAGTATGATCCCAAGCAACCATCCACAGGTGAACCCTATGACTCAACTCATCATTCGTCTCCTGGGCGCGCCGGGCATCGAACGCGACGCCGCGCCGGTGACCGTTGACACCCGCAAGGCGATCGCCCTTCTGGCTTATCTGGCCGTCAGCGGTCGCAGTCAGACCCGCGAGGCGCTGGCCGCGCTGCTGTGGCCGGACTACGACGACCAGCACGCGCGCGCGGCCCTACGGCGCACCTTGTCGGCGCTGCGCACGGCGCTGGACGAACCGCACCTGGCCGTGGACCGGGAAACGGTCGCCCTGATCCCCGGCGCTGGTCTCTGGCTCGACGTGGCCGAGTTCCGCGCACGGCTGGCCGCCTGCCAGACGCACGGCCACGCGCCGGCTGATGTCTGCCCCGCGTGCTTGACGCCGCTGGCCGAAGCGGCTGCGCTTTACCGCGATGACTTCCTGGCCGGCTTCACCCTGCGCGATAGCGCCGACTTCGACGACTGGCAGCGCCTGCAGGCTGAGAATCTGCGCGGCGAATTGGCCGCAGCGTTGGAGAAGCTGGCGCATGGCTATGCCGCGCAGGAAGATTTCGCGCCCGCGCTCGACGCCGCGCGGCGTTGGCTGACGTTGGACCCCCTGCGCGAGGAAGCGCACCGCCAGGCCATGCGGCTTTACGCCTGGATCGGCCAACGCAATGCCGCCCTTCATCAGTACCGCGACTGCGTACGCATCCTGGAACAGGAGTTGGGCGTCGCACCGCTGACCGAGACCACCGAGCTGTATGAAGCGATCAAGGGCAACCGGCTGCCGGCGCATCCGCCAGACCTTTGGGGTTTGCAAAAATCCACAACGCCTCAGCCCCCACCTGCCCCCAGACCTTTGGGGTTTGCCGAAACCCGCAAGGCTGCAACCTCTATCCCCCTGGTCGGGCGCGCGCGCGAGTGGGACACCTTGCGCCGCGCCTACGAACAGCGCGCCGCCCGCGGCTTCTTCCTGGCGCTGGAAGGCGAAGCCGGCATCGGCAAAACGCGGCTGGCCGAGGAGTTTCTAACCTGGGCGCGTGACCTGGGGGCAACGACGATCGCCATGCGCTGCTACGAGGGTGAAGCCAATGTGCCCTATGGCCCGGTGGCCGATGGGCTGCGCGGCGTGCTTGCCCAAAAAACCTGCGCCGATCAGCTGAGCCAGGTTCCTGTGCAGTGGCTGGCCGAAGTTGCCCGCTTGCTGCCTGAGCTGCATACCTTGCGCGCGGATCTGCCGCCTTCACCCGCGCTCGACGCGCTCGGCGCACAAAGCCGTTTTTTGGAAGGCCTGCGCCAGGCGCTGGCGACGTTTTGCCAGCGCTCGGCCCCCACGATCCTCTTCTTCGACGATGTCCACTGGGCCGACGCTGCTTCGCTTGATCTGTTAGCATACCTGGTGCGCCGTGTACGCGATCAGCCGCTATTCATCCTGGTTGCCTGGCGGGACGGTGAAGCGCTGACTACGCAACCGCGGCTGCGCAGCCTGGTTGCCGCCGCACAGCGCACGGGCAACGGCGTCGCAGTCACCTTGCAACGCCTGACGCTGGCTGATGTGTTCGAGCTGACGCGCGTTCTGACGGCTGGCGGCGCCGATCTGCCGAGCGAGATCGGCGGTCAGATCTACGATGAAACGGAGGGATTGCCGTTCTTCCTGGCCGCGTACCTCGATGCGCTGCTGGCCGGCAGGAAAGGCGCCTGGACGATTCCGCAGCGCGCGCGCGACCTCTTGTATACACGTTTGCACAGCGCATCTCCGGCCGGCCAGCAGATGCTGCAAGCCGCCGCTGTGCTTGGCCGCTCTTTCGATCTGGAGACCGTGCAGGCCATTAGCGGGCGCAGCGAGGAAGAGACGATTACGACCCTGGAGACGCTCGTCGCGCAGCGGCTGCTGACGGAAGCAGTGGGAGATGCCAGACCCGCTGGCCCCGCGTACGATTTTAATCACGAGAAGCTGCGCACGTTGGTCTACGAGGAAACGAGCCTGGCGCGCCGACGTCTGCTCCACGGCCGGGCCGCACACGCCCTGGTCGAACGCGGCCGGCGCCGGCGCGAGGGTGACCTGGCCGCCGGGCAGATTGCGCAGCATTTCCACCTGGCCGGTCAGGATGCGGAGGCGGCGCGCTTTTTCGTCCTGGCCGGCGAACAGGCGCGGCGCCTCTACGCCAACGCCGAGGCCCTGGCGCACTTTCGCGCCGCCCTGGCCCTGGGTCATCCTGACGCGGCTTCGCTGCACGCCGCTATCGGCGACCTGCAAACCCTGCTGGGTGAATACGGCGCGGCCCTGGTCAGCCTGGAGACCGCCGCGGCCCTCCATTCCGCTGACCAGGCGGCGTTGGCCGCCATCGAACATAAGCTGGCCAATCTGCACGGCCGCCGCGGTGATTGGGCGGCCGCCGAGAGCCACTTCGAGGCCGCCATCCTGGACCTGGGCGCCGCAGGCGATCGCAGCGAGTTAGCCCGCATTTACGCCGACTGGAGCCTGGTGGCCCACCGGAAAGGAGAGGCCGACCGTGCAGCCGCGCTGGCGCACGCTGCGCTGGCCGTTGCAGAGTCGGCGGGCGATCAACGCGACGTCGCCCAGGCGCACAACATCCTGGGCATCCTGGCCCGCGCGCGCAATGACTTCGACCAGGCGGTTCATCACCTGCAGATCAGCCTGACGGCCGCTGACCAACTCGGCGATGCGGCCATGCGCGTCGCTGCGCTCAACAACCTGGCCCTCGCGCGCCGCGCCAGCGGCGACCTCGCCGGCGCGCTGACGCTGACCAACGCCGCCCTGGCGCTTTGTGGCAAGCTGGGCGATCGACACCGCGAGGCCGCGCTGCACACCAATCTGGCCGATCTGCTGCACGCGGCCGGCCAGGATGAAGAGATGATGGCGCATTTGAAGCAAGCCGTGGTTATTTTCGCCGAGATTGGCGTCCAGGCCAGCGATGCCCAGCCAGAGATCTGGAAACTCACGGAATGGTAGGAGCACAGGCCACGTCACTGCCGCAAAAGCGCGCTTACACCAGACGGCCTCCGCGTGCCGCATCTCAGATGCGGCCTCCGCCGAGGCCGCGGCGTCTGCGTGCCGCATCTGAGGATGCGGTCCCCGCATTGAATATGCCGCGATGAAGCATAATGGCGGAGCGGAGTGAGCATCCTCAGATGCGAACGGCGGCGTCTGCGTGCCGCATCTGAGGAGGTTGCAGGTGGGTAGATGGGTCACGTGATTGACAAACCGCTTATTTCCTGCTAAACTGGCTATCAAGATAGCCATATGGAGGTCGCGATGATCAAGGAATACTCGATTGCTGAGGCTCGTGACCAGCTCGCTGCCATTGTACACGATCTCAAAACCACGCCCTCAATCCAATTGACCCGACGCGGCAAGCCGGTGGCCATGCTGCTGGCCATCGAGGAGTACCAACGCCTGGCGGCGGGTAGGACCGATTTCTGGGAAAACTATGTGGCATTTCGGGCAGCGTTTGACCTGCAAGGATTGAACATCGCCCCGAGTGTCTTCGAGGGTCTGCGTGATCCGTCGCCAGGACGCGAGGTGAGCTTATGACCGTGCGTTTCCTGCTGGACACCAATGTCCTGGCCGAGTCGCTGCGTCCCAAGCCAGATCCGAACGTCATGGATAACCTCCAGCGTCACCAGGGCGAAATCGCCATCGCCGCGGTCGTGTGGCACGAAATGTGGTATGGTTGCTACCGGCTGCCTCCTTCGGCCAA
>DAISHS010000298.1:0-5510 GCA_036822415.1 Chloroflexota bacterium | reverse complement strand
TTAGCCGCTGCCGAGGCCGAAGAGGCCCAGGAAGAGGCGTTGCCAGAAGGGGCGCTGTTCGCGGGCGGGGGGTGGTTCGCCGCCGCCGTTGCCCCCGTCCGCGCCGCCATTGCCATCAGGCCCGCCCGGCTCGCCCATGTTGAGCACACTGATCGGCAGCGTCGCGGTGTAGACCTGGTTCTGGTTGAAGTCATCAATGTATTTGATGATGACCTCGATGGTGTACTCGCCCCCCTGCGCGGCCGTTGCCTGCGCATCGAGGGTGCCTGATTGACCAGAGTCGAGGGAGCCAATATAGGCCGATGCGTTCTGGTACTCCAGGCCATCCACCGGGCCAAGCTCCACCGTGGTAATGCCGACGGTGTTGCGGCCCTGGTTGATAATCTCGATCGGCAGATCGATGGGGGCGCCAGGCACCGGCTGCCCCACCGGCCGATAAAAGCTGACGCGCAGCTGCGGTGCGACGCTGACGAGTAAGGTGATCTGTTCGGTGCGCTCCAGGGCTTTGTCGGTCGGCCCATCGTAGGAAAATTCGATTGGCACCACGTACGTGCCGGCCGCCGCCGAGCCGCTGACGATGAACTGCATCTCGACCGTGATCTGATCGTTCACGGCCAGCTCAGGCACCACGCGCACGTTGCCGGTGCCCAGGGGAGCGAAAACGGTCACGGCCGACGTGCCGCCGGTAGAGGCGGTGCCAAAGGTGATGTTCAGACGCCGGGCTGTGCTGGTGCCCACGTTGCGGATGTTCAGGCGCAAGGTCAGCGGCTGGCCGGGGCTGGGGCGCAGCGGTTCGCTGACGTAGCTTTCGATAATGGGCAGGGCCTGCGGCGCGGACGCCTTGCCGGTGCTCACGCCGCCGACAGTTACCGCAATCACCTGCTGTGAGCTGAATTTCTCATCGCCCCAGTTGATAAAATCCAGGTCCAGCTGCAGCGTGTGCAGCCCCGGCGTCGTATCGGTGTCGGCCACCAGGCGCAACGCCACTGGCCGCGTCTTGTTGAAGCCGATATCGCCGACGCTGACCACATTGCTGCCGACAGTCGGTGCGAAGTTCTTGTTTTCACTGCTCACCGTCACCAGGGTGCGCCGCGCTGCGCCCGTGCCGGTATTGCGCACCTCGAAGGTCAGCGTGAACGGCTCGCCGGCAATGATGGCCGTGGGATCGGTGGCGACTTTCTCGATCACCAGCTGCGGGATGCCTGGCTTGGGCTGCGCCGTTGGGGTGGGGGTGGGCGGGGCTGCGGCCACGTTGATGCCGACGGTCTCATTGGACGAGTAAGGCACGCCATTGTCGTCCTGATAGCTGATGGCAATCGCCATGGCGTAGGCGCCGCCCTTGAGATCGGGATTGCCGCGCAGGTCTTGCCAAACCCAGCCGTGTTCGTCTACGGCCAGCCCGCTCAACGTTTTCACGCTTGAGGATCCCTGGGGCGCAAAATTTTCGCTGCCAATGGAGATGATGATATTCGACGCGCTGGCCGAGCCTACGTTGTGCAGCTCCAGGACCAGACGGAAGGTCTGGTCTGCCTGCACGACGGCCGGCTCGGTGTGAAAACTGCGGATGAAGATCACGGGCCGTTCGGTGGATGGCGGCGGCGTGCTGGTCTGGGCGTGCGCGGCGGCATGGGGCCACGCGCCGCCGATCAGCAGCCATAGCGCACTCAGACACAAGGCGAGTCTCAGGCTCGAACGCATAGTGCTCCTTCTGCAAGACAGGCTAAATGATCGCGGCCGCCTTCTCAAGGTTAGCGGCTGTTTCCTCGCCCAGGATATTGCCATCCTTGAGACGGATGACACGCTCGGCATAACGGGCCACAGCCGGGTCGTGCGTCACCATCAGGATCGTGATGCCGGCCTCGCGGTTGGCGCGGCGCATGATGTCCATGATCTCGATGCCGGTTTGACTGTCCAGGTTGCCGGTCGGTTCGTCGGCCAGTAGAATGGTCGGTTGATTGACCAGCGCCCGCGCCAGCGCCACGCGCTGCTGCTCGCCGCCCGATAGCTCCGTCGGCTTATGTCCCAGGCGCTCGGCCAGGCCCACGGTGCGCAGCAGGTGCTGCGCCCGGCGGCGGCGTTCGGCCGGCGCCACCCGCGCAAAGAGCATCGGAAATTCTACATTTTGCGCGGCGGTCATCGTTGAAACCAGGTTGAATGACTGAAAGACGAAGCCGATGCGCGTGCGCCGGTAGGCTGCCAGGTCATTCTCGTCCAGCTCGCTCAATTTTTGTCCGGCCACCGTAATCTCGCCGGCCGACGCCCGATCGAGGCCGCCGATTAGATGCAGCAGCGTAGATTTGCCGGAGCCAGAGGCGCCCATCAAGCAGCAGAACTCGCCCTGCTGCACACGCAGGCTAACCCCGCGCAGCGCATGAACCTGGGCCTTGCCCATCACATACGTTTTTTGCAGGTCCGTCACCTCGATCATCCCCGCCGGCGTTTGTGGGGAAGATCGCCCTGTGACCAGCGCCGCGCCATTGTCTGAATCGCTCATCGTTGTTGCACATTCTGGCGTCGCCGCTCAGAACCCCTGGGTAAAGGCGCCTAAGAGCAGGCTGGGCGCCGCGCCGACCAGGAGAGAAAGCGCCGTGTAAATAGCCATGACGACGATCGTTTTGTTGCGACTGAGGCGCCCGCTGATGAGCACCGCCATCCCCAGGAGAACGATAAACCAGATAGCAAACAGATCAACGGTGCTCAAAAGGGCGCCCATGAAACTCAACTGCCCGCTGATGATCTGGTCGGCCGGCGTCACCAGGCCAGACAGCCCGCCGCCGACCACCGGCGCTTGGGTGCTGATGATGAAGAGGATCTGCAGGATAGTGCGTAAGGCCAGGGGTAAACTGGCCCAGGCGGCCGTGCTGAAAAGGCTGCCGTAGGTGTTTTGCCCGCCAAAGGCCAGCCCCAGCAGGTGTAAAAGGCCCGCGCGCACGATCCAGGCCAGGAGCAGCGGCCCAATGGCTCCCAACAATCCTAAAACGATCGGCTGGGGCGCCGGGCCTTGCAAGGCTTCTGGCGGCAGGTTCGCAAAATCGAGCGGCGGCAGGCTCTGGCGCAGCTGCTCGATGCTTGCCTGGCGTCGCAATTCGGTCACGTAGGGCGCTTCGATCACTACCCGCAGGGCCAGCACGCTGATCAGGATGAGGAGCGGAATCAGAAAAAGCCAGCGCCGTCCGTCGCGCACGGCGGTCAGCGCCGCGCGTGGGCGCACCCAAATCCACCAGAGCAGCGTAAGAGGATTTGGGCCGCGTGGCCCGACCGGGCCAGCCGCCTCAGCCGCCGGGTTGAGGGAAAATGCCATTGTCACGTCCTTCGCGGATGAATTGAACCGTGTCATCGGTGGTCACAGACGTTGCCCTGACAGCGCTAGTTCCTGGCGCTTTTGGCCCCTATGCGCTGTCGTGTCGCGCTATTATAGCACAAACAGGGGGGCGCTCCCCAATCGTTGATGATGCACTGGCAATGGCTTGCCTTCGTTCGGAATTCTATTCCCGTCATCTGTTTTGGCGCTTTGCCTAGTCGGTGTTAAAATTGTCATTCATCATAGCGTAATAACGCTGGCGAGCTCGGGTTTCGCCGCAAGGAGTTCATGGAGGAGACATGTCAAGACGCAGAATCATCATGACGGCGTTGGTTCTTTTGCTACTGCTGACCGCTACCGCGCCTGCTTTTGCCCTCCCAATCGAACAACCCGCGCTCGATGGCATCCACGTCGTCCAGCAGGGAGAAACCCTGAGCAGCATTGCCCTGAAGTACGGCGTCACCGTGCAAGCGATTATGCGAGCCAACGGTATCGGCAACGCTAACCTGGTTTATGTCGGGCAGCGCCTGCAGATTCCTGGCGTGAGCGGCGGCGCGACCGGCGGCGCCAGCAGTGGGATCTATGTGGTGCAGACGGGCGACACCCTGGGGGCGATTGCCGCCCGCTATGGCACTTCGGTCGCCAGCCTGATGGCCCTCAACGGCATTTCCAACCCCAGTATGATTTTTGTCGGTCAAAACCTGCGGGTCAATGGCGCCGCGCCGGCGACTGGCGGCGCCGCCCCAGCCGCCGGCCCGCGCACGCACGTGGTCGCGCGCGGCGATTCCCTGGGAGGCATTGCCGCCCGTTACGGCGTTTCCGTTGCCGCGATCATGGCTGCCAATGGCTTACGCAGCGCCAATCTGATCATCGTCGGCCAACGCCTGCGCATTCCCAGCGGCGGCGCAGCAACCGGCGGCGGCGTCCCTAGCTATCCAGCGGCTGGCAGCCGTGGCCTGAGCTTCCAGGTCAGCATTTCCGCGCAGCGCTGCCAGCTCTATTCAGGCAGCACGCTGCTCAACACCTGGCGTTGCTCCACGGGCCGCTCTGGCTCAGGCACCAAAACCGGTTCTTTTCGTGTCCAGAGCAAAATCCGTAACGCCTGGGGCTCACGCTGGCAATTTTGGATGCCCTATTGGTTGGGCATCTATTGGGCCGGCTCCAGCGAAAACGGGATTCACGGCCAACCCTGGTATCCCAACGGCGGTCAGGTGTGGGCCGGCCTGGTAGGCACGCCCATCACCTTTGGCTGCGTCATGTTGGATAACACGACAGCCGCCCAACTGTACAGCATCGCCTACATCGGCATGCCGGTGGTCATTCGTTACTGAACGGCTCGCCCCTGAAGCCAAGAGACGCCAAAGGCCCTTGCCGTCGGGTGAGGGCCTCTTTTTGTGTGAATAGTCCGTTTGGGAAGAGACGGTTGAAACAACGTGGAAAACAAATATGCCTGAATTGAACTTAACCACCCGGAATGACATTCGGAATATCGCCATTATCGCGCACGTGGATCATGGCAAAACGACCCTGGTAGATGCCATTCTCAAGCAAACGCGGGTCTTTCGTGAAAATCAACAGGTGATGGATCGTGTGCTCGATTCAAACGACCTGGAGCGCGAGCGCGGGATCACGATTCTAGCCAAGAACACGGCAGTTTACTACAAAGGCATCAAGATCAACATCGTGGATACGCCCGGACACGCCGATTTCGGCGGCGAGGTCGAGCGCGTGCTCAACATGGTGGATGGCGTTTTGCTGTTGGTTGACGCCGTGGATGGGCCAATGCCGCAGACGCGCTTCGTCTTGCGCAAGGCCTTGGAATTGGGACATCACGCCATTGTGGTGGTCAACAAGGTAGATCGCAAGGACAGCCGGCCCGAATGGGTAACGAACGCCATCTTCGATCTTTTCATTGACCTGGGCGCCACCGATGAGCAGGCCTCATTTCCGGTCATCTACGCCATTGGCCAGGACGGCCGCGCCGGCGAAACTGCCGAAAACCTGGCGCCTGACCTGACCCCGCTGTTGGATCGCATCCTGGACTACCTCCCTGGCCCCGCAATCAACGTCGGCCCGACACAAATGCTCGTAACCCTGCTTGCGTACGACGATTACAAGGGCCGCATCGCCATTGGCCGCCTCTTTGCTGGCCGTCTGCGCCGCTTGCAGCAGGTGGCTGTCATCGAGCCGAGCGGTCGCACCACGTTCG
>DAISHS010000297.1:0-5530 GCA_036822415.1 Chloroflexota bacterium | reverse complement strand
CGGACATCCAGTAGACGGTGTCGTCCTCATGGACATCCAGGCCGAAGGCCATGTCCTGCGCGGCTTTGACCGGAAAACCGCAATGCGTGTGCACGGCCCCTTTGGGCCGCCCGGTCGTGCCGGAGGTGTAGATCAGCATGACCATGTCTTCCGCGCGCGTGCGCTCTGTCAGCGCACGTGTTGGCTGCCCGGCTACGACATCTTGCCACCAGTGATCACGCCCGCTGCTCCAGGCAATATCGTTCTGCGCCCGCGCCACCACGATGACATGCTGCACACTGGGCGCCTGCAGCAGCGCCTCATCGGCCACCGCTTTCAAGGGCGCCACACGGCCGCGGCGCCAAAAGCCATCGGCCGTGAACAGGGCCTTGGCCTCGCCGTCCGCCAGGCGGCTGGCTACCGCGCCCGCGCCATAGCCGGAGAAGAGGGGCAAAATCACGCCGCCGATCTTGGCAATGGCAAGCAGCGCAATCACCACTTCGGGAATCATGGGCAGGAACAGGCCAATGGCATCCCCTTTGCCCAGCCCCAACGCGCGCAGCCCCTCCGCCAGGCGGTTGACCTCGCGATAGAGATCGCCATAGGTCAACACGCGCGTCTGGCCCTCTTCACCTTCCCAGCGCAGCGCCGCACGGTTGACGGTCGCCGTGCTTTGCCATTTGTCCAGGCAGTTGTGCACGATGTTCATCACGCCGTCCACGCACCACGCCGGCCACTGGATGCCGCGGCTGACATCAACCACCTGGCGATAAGGCGTGTAAAATTCGATGCCCAATTCGGTCAGCACCGCGTCCCAGAACCAGGCGATGTCGTCCGTTGACCGCTGCTGCAATTCCGCCAGCGTGCGCAGGCCGTGCCGGTTCATGAACTGTTGCAGGCGGCTGTGCGCCATCACCTCGGCCGATGGCCGCCACACGATTTCACCGCCAAAGGAAAATTCTTCAGCCATAGCGATCTCCGATCTCCGGTCTTTGATCTCTAAATTTTCTTTTTTGGTTTCTACGCCTGGCTCACAAAATTCGCTTCCCCAGCAGCGAACCGACCAGCTCCACGGCCAGCTCCGCCGTTTTATTGCCGTGATCGAGAATGGGATTGATTTCAACCACATCCACCGCGGCCACGCGGCCAGACTCAGCCAGCAGTTCCATGAGCAGGTGGGCTTCGCGATAGCTCAGACCGCCCGGCACCGGCGTCCCCACGCCAGGCGCAAAGTCTGGGTCGAGCGCATCCATATCGAGGCTGATGTGCAGGCGCGGAAAAGCGGCCAGGCGGTCCAGGACACGGTGCGCGACGCGCGCGATGCCTTGTTCATCAATTTCACGCATCGTGAAGACCGTAATGCCGCTCTGTTTGAGCTGCTGTCGCTCTTCGCCGTCCAGGTCGCGCACGCCGATCATGACGATCTGCGACGGCTTGAGCTGGCTGCGCCGCCCGATTTCGATCAGGCTGGCCGCGCCTTGCCCCAGCAGCGCGGCCACCGGCATCCCATGCACGTTGCCGCTGGGCGTGGTCTCTGGGGTGTTGAAATCGGCGTGCGCATCAATCCAGAGCAGGCCCAACGCGCCCACGCTGCCGGCGCCGGCGACGGTTCCCAGGGCAATCGAATGATCTCCGCCCAGAAAAATTGGCATGTCGGGGCCGCGCGCCAGCGCGGCCGCGCGCTCGTACAATTCCTGCGTCACGTGCGCGATGGCCGGCAGGTGGCGCAGGCCGTTCGCGCTGCTGACCGTTGCCGCCGAGGCCTCCGGCACCGGCACATTGAGATTGCCCTCATCGTGCACCACGTAGCCCAGGCGCTCCAGGTGCGCCTGCAAACCGGCATAGCGCAGCGCGCTTGGCCCCATGTCCACGCCGCGCCGCTGCTGCCCCAGGTCCATGGGCACGCCGACGATGCGCACGCCTTGCCAGCTGACGCCATCAAGCTGCTGATGCATAGCCCACCACCTGCGGTTCGCCCCACACGGCCCAATTCCAGCGCGCATCCCCCAGGCCATCCGTGACCAGCTGCACCGTGACCTCGCGCCCGGCCAGCGAGGGCAGCGCAATCTCCACGGCATCCCAGCGGCACGACGATTTGAGCGTGCTCCACAGCTTGCGGCCGTTGACGTACAGCCGGAATGCGACCGGGTTATTGTCGGTAATCAAAGCCCCATCGCGCACCCCCACACTGCCGCGGAAGCGCAGCCGCTCCACCGCGATCGGCACCGTGAACTGATACTCGATCACGGCCGCGCCCGTCACCGGCGGATGCTCCCAGATGGCCGGTCGCAGCTCGCCGCCGCTGGAAGCGGCGCCCATTTTGATCTCCATGCCGGCCGGGGCCTGTGTGGATGCCTGACGGGCGTTGGCAAACTGTTCCACCATGTCGAAACGCCAGATCACCTGAGGCTGATTGCCGTCCAGCTCCTCCAGCGTGGGTGAGCGCCATTGCTCCTCTTGCCACTTCAGGAAGCTGATGAATTCAGACAGGCGCACCAGGCTCTCTTCGTTGAGATCGCTGACGCGTCGTGTGATTTCAGCTAGAATCTCGGTCCGTCCGTCCGCTTCGTAATCTATTGACATCATGATGCCTCGTGTGATCGGAGATCAGCCGTGGGGCGGCGGTCTAAGTGCGCAGCGTTGCCAGCACATCGTTCAGCGTTGGGCTGCCAATCTCCTGCAGCTCGTAACTGACGCGCTGGGTGGGCCGGTTGATGCGCACCACGCGCGTCAGATCAATCGGCGTGGCCACGATGACCAGATCGCACGGCACATTGTTGATCGTCTCTTCCAGGTCGGCCACCTGGGCCTCGCCGTAACCCATGGCCGGCAGCACGGCCCCGGTGCGCGGGTACTTGGCGTAGGTGTCGGCGATGGTGCGCACCGCATACGGACGGGGATCAATGATCTCGGCCGCGCCAAAGCGCCGCGCCGCCACCACGCCCGCACCATAGGCCATTTCGCCATGCGTCAGGGTGGGGCCGTCTTCCACCACGAGCACCGCTTGCCCGCGAATCGCGGCCGGGTCGTTCACGCTGATGGGCGAAGCGGCTTCGATGATAACGGCCTTGGGGTTGACCAGGCGCACGTTGTCGCGCACGCGGCTGATCGGATCGAGATCGGCCGTGTCCACTTTGTTGATGACTACCACGTCGGCCATGCGCAGGTTCGCCTCACCAGGATGATAGGACATCTCATGTCCGGCGCGATGCGGATCGGCCACCACCACGTAAATATCAGGCTTATAGAACGGGAAATCGTTGTTGCCGCCGTCCCAAACGATGACATCGGCCTCTTCCTCGGCCGCGCGCAGGATGCGCTCGTAATCTACGCCCGCGTAGACCACCACGCCCCGTTCCAGGTGCGGTTCGTACTCCTCACGCTCCTCGATCGTACATTGGTGGGCGTCCAGGTCCTGGTAAGAGGCAAAGCGCTGGCACGCCTGGCTGACCAGGTCGCCATACGGCATCGGATGGCGCACGGCCGCGACCTTTTTGCCCTGGCTGCGCAGGATATCACACACCCGCCGTGTGGTTTGACTCTTGCCGGAGCCAGTGCGCACGGCGCCGATGGCAACCACCGGCTTGCGTGAGGTGAGCATGGTGGCGTGCGGCCCCAACAGGCGAAAATCGGCGCCCGCGGCCAGCACCTGCGACGCCTTGTGCATCACATACTCGTGCGCCACATCGCTGTAGGCAAAGATCACCTGATCCACCGCCAATTGGGCAATCAGGCGGTTCAGATCAGATTCAGGGTAGATCGGAATCCCATCGGGGTACAATGGGCCAGCCAGGGCCGCGGGGTAGCGGCGTCCATCAATGTTGGGAATCTGGGTGGCCGTGAAGGCGACGACGTGGTAGTCCTTGAGGCCACGAAAGTAGACATTGAAATTGTGGAAATCGCGCCCGGCGGCGCCCATGATCAGAACTCGTTGCTTCGTCATTGAATAGTGGTCCTTTCCAGTGGACAGTTTCGAGTCGGTGCGGCTTTGCGCCTCTCACAACGATGATTACTGTTTATTTCAGGGTTTCTTAGACTTACGTTCAGCGCCCGCGACGCTCTTATTCACGATGCTGCCGAGGACACCGTTGATGAAGCGTGGGCTGCTGTCGCTTCCGAAATCTTTTGCCAGTTCGATGGCTTCATTGATGACGACCTTGACCGGTGCATCGCGCGTGACTGTCATCTCGCACAGCGCCATGCGCAGCAGATTGCGGTCAATAATTGAGACCTGTTCCAGGGGCCATTCGGGCGCGTGTTGTTGGATGATGGTGTCCAGCTGGGCTTTGTTTTGCAACACCGTGAAGAAGAGGTGGCGCGCAAACGATTCCCATTCGACCCCGGGCGGCTCTTCCGCCAGCCGGTTGTCAATGACCTGCTGCGGGTCATGACGAACGGTATCTGTCTCATAGAGCGCCTGGAGCACCATCGTCCGGGCCTGGCGACGGGCAGATTTCACATTGATAGCTCCTATCCTGCTCTCGACTCGTTTGCTCAGCGGCGATGGGAACGGTGATCGGCCGTGGTTTCCTGGCTGCTGCCGGCGCCCATCTCGACCGCGTCAATGTGCACATTGACCTCGCGCGTCTTCATGTCTACCATCGTCTGCAGGGCGCGCGTGATTTCGGTCTGCAGCATTTGCGCCAGCTCGCGCATGTTCACCTGGCTCGACACCACCAGGCGCACGCCCACGCCTACGCTGTTGTCCTGCGCAATTTCGATGCGCAGGCCCTCGGCGCTGGCGGTGCGCATTTTGCCGCTGCCTAATTTGGGCATATGGCGGTTGGAAAAACGGGCTATGCCTGCCTGGCTGAGGACCGTCTGCCGCACGATGGTCAGCAAAACCTCAGGCGCAACGGTCACCCGGCCCAGGTGTCCGCTCTCATTGCCAACACTCACCTCGCCAGCAGCAATTTCAGTGGCTTCTGGTTCTTGTTTCATAACATCCTGTTCCACATAGCCTTCTCTCAAAGCCTGTCCGCAAAAGGGCCGCGCGGTCCTTTGTTGGCGTGCATGCGGCGCGGCCCCGGCGCGGATAGACATGGACAGGCGCAGGCCGTGAGCCTACTGCATGACCAGTCCGCCATCCACGCTGAGGACCTGCCCGGTGATGAAGCTGGCGCCGCTGGAGGCAAAGAAGGCCACCGCTTCGGCGATATCTTCGCTGGCGCCCAGGCGTCCAAGCGGCGTCATGGCAATCGCCTGCTGGCGCGCTTCTTCAGGCAGGACATCGGTCAGCGCCGTGGGGATGAAGCCCGGCGCAATCGCATTCACCGTGACATTGCGCGAACCGACTTCCTTAGCCAGGCTCTTGGTAAAACCGATGACGCCGGCTTTCGACGCCGCATAGTTGGTTTGACCCGCTGCGCCTGATAGCCCCACCACCGACGTAATGTTGATGATGCGCCCGGCGCGCTGCTTGAGCATGGGGCGCAGCACCGCTTTAGAGCAGTTGTACACGCTCTTCAGGTTGGTCGTGATGACGGCGTCCCAATCGGCTTCCTTCATCATCATGATCAGATTGTCGCGCGTGGTGCCGGCGTTGTTGACC
>DAISHS010000296.1:3070-5557 GCA_036822415.1 Chloroflexota bacterium | reverse complement strand
TCATCGTTCATCGTTCATCATTCTGTACGCCGTTCGCATCTGAGGATGCTCACTCTACATTCATCGTTCATCGTTCATCGTTCATCATTCTGTACGCCGTTCGCATCTGAGGATGCTCACTCCACTTTCCACTATGCACTCTCCACTTCTCTCCTTGCATCGCCTTGCGTCGTGGGTTATAATCAAGTCGGCGGCAGCCGCGTGGGTTGCCGTGTCCCATCCCCCTGCTTCCGCAGAAGGGCCTGAGCGTGCGCGCACTTGTCACCGGGATCGCCGGCTTTGCCGGCAGCCACCTGGCCGCCTACCTCTTGCGTCAGGCGGCGTGCGAGGTGCACGGCATCGTGCACCGGCATGATTGGCGTATCTTGCACCTGCGCGAGCAGCTGACTCTGTGGCGCGGCGATTTGCGTAACCCGCTGTGGGTCAGCGAGGTGATCCAGAAGGTGCAGCCTGACTATCTGCTGCACCTGGCGGCCTGGTCCGACGTGGGCGGTTCCTGGGAACAGCCCTGGACGACGTTCGAGTTGAATGTGCAGACGCAGCTTAGCCTGCTGGAGGCGCTTAGAAAACAGGCGCCCACCTGCCGAATGTTGGTGGTCGGGTCGAACGAGATGTATGGCAAAATTCAGGCAGAAGATCTGCCGATTGCTGAAGATACCCCGTTGCGACCGCACAATCCCTACGGCGTCAGCAAAGCCGCGCAAGATTTGATGGCGCAGCAGTATTTCTTGAGCTATGGCTTGAATATCGTGCGTGTGCGGGCTTTCAATCAGATCGGCCCAGGACAAAGCGATGACTTTGCCGCGTCGGCTTTTGCGCGCCAGGTGGCGGAAATCGAAACCGGCCAGCGCGCGCCGGTCGTGCGCGTGGGCAACCTGACGGCGCAGCGCGACTTCACCGATGTGCGCGACATGGTGCGCGCTTACTGGCTGGCCGCGCACAAGGGGGAAGCAGGCGCGGCGTACAACCTGGGCAGCGGCCAACCACGCAGCGTTCAGTCCGTTCTGGACTTCTTGCTCGCCGCGTCCACCTGCCAGATTGACGTGGAAACCGATCCCAACCGTCTACGCCCCTCAGATGTGCCGATCAGCTACTGCGATACGCGGCGTTTTCAGGCGGTCAGCGGCTGGCAACCTGAATTGAGCTTCGAGACCAGCCTGACCGATGTGCTCAATGATTGGCGCCAGCGCGTGCGACGGGGGTAGGAGAAAGTGCAAAGTGCAAAGTGCAAAGTGGAGTGAGCATCCTCAGATGCGAACGGCGAGCAGAACGATGAATGATGAATGATGAACGATGAACGATGAACGATGAATGTGGAGTGAGCATCCTCAGTGCAGAGTGGAAAGTGCAGAGTGCATAGTGGAAAGTGCAAAGTGCATAGTGGAAAGTGCATAGTGCATAGTGGAAAGAAAGTGAAGTGGAAGGTGGGGTGGAAGGTGAAGGTTGAGAAAAGGAGAGGGAATAAACTCGATGAGTGAGAAGCGTGCGCTAATTACTGGTATTACCGGCCAGGATGGATCTTACCTGGCTGAGTTTCTGCTGCAACAGGGCTACGAGGTCGTGGGTATGATTCGCCGCATCAGTGTCATCAACCTGGACCGCATCGAACATATCCAGGACAGGGTGACTCTGGTGCAGGGCGATCTGCTGGACGAAGCCTCCCTGATCAGTATTCTGACCGAATTCCGGCCGCAGGAAATCTACAATCTCGCCGCTATGTCGTTCGTTCCCACCTCCTGGCAGCAGCCGGTGCTGACCGGTGAATCTACCGCGTTGGGGGTGACCCGCATGTTGGATGCCATTCGCCTGGTGGATCCCAAGATTCGCTTCTATCAGGCCAGCTCCAGCGAGATGTTTGGCAAGGTGCAAGAAGTGCCTCAGTCCGAACGCACGCCGTTCTACCCGCGCAGCCCCTACGGCGTGGCCAAAGTCTACGGTCACTGGATTACGGTGAATTACCGCGAATCGTATGGTCTGCACGCCACGTCGGGGATTTTGTTCAACCACGGCTCGCCGCGGCGCGGCCTGGAGTTCGTCGAGCGCAAAATTTCGCTCGGAGTGGCGGCCATCAAGCTGGGCAAGCAGGACAAGCTCTATCTCGGCAACCTGGATGCGCGCCGTGACCTGGGCTTTGCCGGCGATTATGTGCGCGCAATGTGGCTCATGCTGCAGCAAGATCAGCCCGATGACTACGTGGTCGCCACCGGCGAGACGCACTCGATTCGTGAGATGTGCCAGGTGGCCTTCGATCACGTGGGCCTCGACTGGAAGGACTACGTGGCGAGCGATCCGCGCTTCTATCGGCCGGCCGAGGTGGACCTGCTGGTGGGCGATCCAAGCAAGGCCGGCGCCAAATTGGGCTGGGAACCGATGGTGAGCTTCCAGGCGTTGATGACGATGATGGTTGATTCAGACTTGCAGGCGCTGCAAACAGGCCGGCGCTTTGCGGATGTGACCGAAATTACGCGGCTGAAGCGGTAGTTGGGC
>DAISHS010000296.1:0-2970 GCA_036822415.1 Chloroflexota bacterium | reverse complement strand
GGTCAGCCTGACGAGCAGAGATTGGCTGCATTAAAGGTTGTACGCGGCTGCGCGTCCCAACCGGTTCGTAGGGAATGTTGACAAGAGCCAATTGACAAGGGCTAGAAGGAGAAACAGGCGTGACGGTACAGATTAAATTTGGCACCGATGGGTGGCGCGGCGCGATTGCCGAAGATTACACCTTCGACAACGTGCGGCGCGTGACGCAGGGCTTTGCCGACTACCTCAAGGCAACCTATGCAGCGGCGGAACTCAAGCGCGGGGTCGTGGTCGGCGGCGACCGTCGCTTCAATTCAGAGCATTTTGCCGCGACCGTGGCTGAAGTGCTGGCAGGCAACGACATCCCGGCGCATTTTTGCGGCGGCGGTATTCCAACGCCCACCATCGCCTATGCGGTCAAAGTGCGCCATACCCTGGGCGCGATCAACATCACGGCCAGCCACAATCCGCCCACCGACAACGGCTACAAGGTGCGCGACCCCAACGGCGGCGCCATTGACCCCGCGGGCCTCAAGCAGATTGAAGATCGCATCCCCGCCACGGTCGCCAGCTGCCAGCAGCTGGCCTTCAAGGCAGGGGTGAGCGCCGGCTTGATTATGGAATTCGATCCGACGCCGGCCTATGTGGAACAACTGCAGCGCCTGGTCAACCTGGAGCCGATCCGGCAGGCCGGTTTCAAGATCATGGTGGATCCGATGTGGGGCAATGGCGCCGGTTGGCTGACGCGCTTGCTCAGCGGGGCGAGCACCGAGGTCTTCGAAGTCCACAGCGAGCGCAACCCGATCTTCCCGGAGATGTTGCGGCCGGAGCCAATTCCACCCAACGTGGACGCGGGACTGGCCGCGGCGCGCAAGGTGGGCGCGGACGTGATCGCGATTACCGACGGCGATGCCGACCGCTGCGGTTGGGGCGATGAGAACGGCCTCTTCGTGGATCAGCTGCGCGTCTATGCCCTGTTGGCGATGTACTTCCTGGAGGTGCGCGGCGAGCGCGGCCCCATCGTCAAAACGCTCAGCACCACCTCGATGCTCGACAAGCTGGGCCAGCGTTACGGCGTGCCGGTCATTCACACCGGCGTGGGCTTCAAGTATGTGGCGCCGGCCATGATCCAGTACGATGCGCTGATGGGCGGCGAGGAGAGCGGCGGTTACGCTTTCCGCAATCACGTGCCTGAACGCGACGGCATCCTTTCCAATCTGTACCTGCTCGATCTGATGGTGCGCACCGGCAAGAAGCCCACGCAGCTGCTCGACATGCTCTTCGACCTGGTGGGCGGCCCGCACTACTACGACCGTATTGATACCCGCCTGCCCGATCTGGCCTTTACGGCCGCGGCGCGCCAGAAATTGGACAGCGCGCAACCGGCCACCATCGGCGGGAAGAAGATCGTGGACAAGGTGACGCTGGATGGCTACAAATTCGTGATGGAAGATGGGGGTTGGCTGCTGGTGCGCTTTTCAGGGACAGAGCCTCTCATTCGGGTCTACACCGAAACGATGGATCAGGGCGCGGTCCAGGCCATTCTGCACGACGGGCTGCGCCTGGCTGGCCTGCCCGGCTAAACCGACAGAGGGGATGCGTTGATGGTCGCACTCGTGGATAGTCATTGCCATCTCACCTGGCCTAGCTTCGACAGCGATCGCGCCGAGGTGATTGCACGGGCGCAGGCAGAGGGCGTCACGCGGCTGGTTACGATCGGGACAGACCTGGAGACCAGCCGCCAGTGTGTGGCGCTGGCGGCTGAATATGCCGGCGTCTACGCGGCGGCGGGCATTCACCCGAACGACCTGGGCGCAGGCGTCACGCCTGACGACCTGGCCGACCTGGCGCGCCTGGCCGCGCAACCGTCGGTGGTCGCCATCGGTGAGATCGGCCTTGACTACTACTGGGAGCGCACGCCGCACCCTGTCCAGCAGGCGGCCTTCGAGGCGCAGCTGACGCTGGCGGCCGCGCTGGGCAAGCCGGTCATCATTCATGACCGCGACGCCCATGCCGATGTCATGGCCACGCTGCGCGCCTGGGTGCATGCGGATGCAACCCGCCGCTCGCCGCTGGCCGCGCGGCGCTTCTGGGGCGTGCTGCACAGCTTTTCTGGCGATCTGGCCCAGGCCCAGGAAGCGCTGGCCTGGCCTTTCCTGCTTTCTTTTGGCGGCCCGATCACGTTCAAGAATGGGCAGGCGCTGCATGCGTTGGTGACGCAGCTGCCGCTTGACCGTCTACTGCTGGAGACGGATGCGCCGTTTCTGACACCGCACCCGCGGCGCGGGCAGCGCAACGAACCAGCCCATGTGACGCTGGTAGCCGCCGCGCTGGCCCGTTTACGCCAACAGCCATTGGCCGAGGTCGCCGCGGTGACCACGGCCACGGCCCATGAATTCTTTGCCTGGAACTCGTTATGAGCGATTTAGCACAGGGATCGTCTTCCCCGGTATCACCTTCTCCCTCGCGGCCGTTGACGGCGCTGGCCCTGGTGGCCGATGACCTGATGGCTGTCGAGGCCAAGATGCGCGGCAATGAGCAGGGCATCTTCCCGCCGTTGGCAGAAGCCTTCCTGTCTCTGATTGCCAGCGGCGGCAAGCGCCTGCGCCCCGCCCTGGCGCTGCTGGCGACGCGCCTGTTTGCCCCGGTATCGGCCCAGGCCGTGGCCCTGGCCGCGGCCGTCGAAACCCTGCACACGGCCACCCTGGTGCACGATGACGTGATTGACAACGCGCTCATCCGCCGCGGCAACCCCACGCTGAACGCCTCCTGGACCAGCGGGGCCACCGTGCTGGCCGGCGATTACCTGTTTGCACGGGCCGCCGCGTTCGCCGCGGAGACCGGCCATGTACGCGTCATCACCCTCTTCGCCGAAACCTTGAAGATCATCTGCGAAGGCGAGCTGCGCCAATTGGCGGCCCGCTATCGTTGGGATCAGCCCAAAGACGCCTACTACGAGCGCATCTACGCCAAGACCGCGTCTCTCTTTGC
>DAISHS010000295.1:0-5595 GCA_036822415.1 Chloroflexota bacterium | reverse complement strand
CTTTGTCGAATCGGCTGCGCGATAGGGCGGTCAGACGCCGGTTCCGCCGACGATCCGCTCATAAATCGTGTTGAGTTCTTCGTGCGAGTAAAAATGGATCACCAGCTTGCCCCCGCGGCGGCCGCGGGAGAGGGCGACTTTGGCGCCCAGCGCGCCGCGGTGTCGTTGAGAAAGTTGATGCGCCCAATTTCGACCCGCTTGACCGGCAGGTCGGTGCGCTGCCGCAGGTCGGCCAGCCGCTGCTCGCGCCGGGCCGGCGTGATAATCAGATGAGGATTGCCCGCGTGCGCCTTCTCATTTTACGAACTCTAAACGATCGCTCGGTAGACTGCCTGCTGTGGCAAAACGGCCGTGGGGCTGGAAATCTGTCGCCGCTGAAGGACCATGCATATGAGTCGGATTGATTTTGCGCTTCGTTGGCGCTCGGGCTGGATTGCGTTGGCGATCTGGCTGGGGCTGTTGCTCTGGCCGGGGTTGGCGTCCGCACACGCCGGCGCGGCCGCGGCCGCGCCGGTGGTTGTCACCACCTCGCGGGCCTTTCTGCCGCTGATCAGCCGCCAACCCCTGCCGCCGAGCGCTGATTTGATCGAGCGCGCGCGTGAACGCGGCGACATCAACGCCGAAACCGCCCTGATCTACCAGGTGTTCGCTGTCTTCGACGATGCGCGCCTGCCCGCGCGCCTGCGCGGCGACGACAGCCGCGTGCTGGACTCGGACGCGGTGGCCGCAGCGACGCAGCGTTTCGCGAGCCTGACGCCAGCCGCGCGCCAAACCCTGGTTCCCTTCCTGATTCCGCCGGTCTACGCGGGCAGTTGGTACGATCAGCGCATGCATGGCGCGGCCGCCATCGCGCCGGCCGCCGCGCCCACCGATTACATCACCGATCGCTGCAACGAGCTGGCCCAGGGGGGGCTGATTCCCCTGGAGAGCGAGCATTTCGTGGTGTGGTTTCCGCCCAACGACAACGGCTATTTTCAGCGCGCCCAGGCCATCAGCGCCGACCTGGAGACGCGCATCCACCCCATCCTGACCGGCCTCATGCGCGTGCCGCTGAGCGACGCCGGCCTGGGCTGCAATCCCAGCGATGGCCGTTTGGATGTTTACCTGGTGGATAACGCCATCCCCGGTCATGAAACCACGCTGGCCATGGTCAGCACCTACCCTGGCAAGGGCTGCAAGGCCGCGCCCACCTACATGCAGGTGCTCAGGCAAGGCTCTTCCGAAACCAACACCGTTGCGCATGAATTCATGCACATGATTCAGTTCGCCTACAACCCGGCCACGGCCTGTTACGATTCGTGGTGGATGGAGGCAACGGCCAACTGGGCGATTGACTACTTCGAGCACATGGACGGTCAGCCCGATGCGCAGTCAGAGCAAGCCTACGCCAAATCGTACCTGGAAACGGCCTGGCGCTGGCTGATTGACACCGCCGGCATCCGCGAGTACGGCGCCTACCTGTGGCCGTTCTACCTGACCCATTACACCGGCAGCTATCATCCCGAGCTGATTGCGCAGATCTTTGCCGCGACCGAAAACGCGGCCAACGGCGACCTGTACAAAGTAATCAACGACCGTATCGCCGGCGGCTGGGAGCAGCGCTGGCCTGAGTTTGCCCTGCTCAATCTGAACTTGCCGCCCAACAACCGCTACGAGGGATGGGACGATTTCCACAAACGCTGGCTGGCGGACTGGCGCATGATAGAGTCGCGCGTGGCGGTGTTGAACGATCCCTACTGGGTCTACTATCTTGCGGGCCAGCCGGCCGGCGATCCGCTCGCCCTGCCTGACCTGGCCATTTACTACGAGGAAATCACGATTGCGCCCGATGTGCGCCTGTGGGCGTTGGCCAACACCTTTGCCAATATGCCGAACATGCGCGTGCAGGCGCTGCTCTACCGCAGCGGGCAGGGCTGGCAGGGGCCGGAGGACTGGTCGCAGCGCAAGTGGAACGTGGTCTGTCAGGACAACCCGGCGGAAC
The DNA here is from genome assembly GCA_036822415.1 of Chloroflexota bacterium. Taxonomy (GTDB): domain Bacteria; phylum Chloroflexota; class Anaerolineae; order SSC4; family Amarolineaceae; genus Amarolinea. Next base: position 3,614 of record DAISHS010000295.1, on the reverse strand, counting down.
GGGTGCTGAGCGTGCTCGTCATCATCAGCAACAGCAACTGGCAGCGGCGCACCGGCACGATTGCGCCCAACGGCGACCTGCGCCTGGTCAGCAGCGATCTGCCCTGCGCGAGCTGGCAGGGAACTAGCAGCTGGCAGCTGGTGGGGCAATCGTCCGATGGGCAAACCCAGGTTGATTACACGCTGCGCGGCGAGGCGACGCCGACCTTCACCCTGGCGCGGCGCACGCTAACCGGCGACCAGTTGCAGCTGGAGTTTCAGCCCACGGCGGGCAACGGAACCTGGCTGACGACGTTCAGCGCGTTGAATCTTCAGACCGGGCAAACAACCAGCTGTACGCGCAACGGCGGCGGCGCGCTCAGCGCCAGCCTGGGCAGTCTGCGCATCGTCGAAGACCTGGGCGGCGAGCACATGAACCGCCAGTTCTTCGCGGCGGGCCTCATCGCCGCGCCCACCCGCTGCGAGGTCTTCACGACCTGGACCCACATCCCCTGGCTGACGACGGACATCCGCGACACCACGCTGCGCCCCTGGCCAGCTTCCGCGGCGCATGGCCGCCTGCAGGGCAGCGACAGCTTCACGCAGACCGGCGACAGCTCGACCAGCACGACGACTTCGAGCTGGAATCTGACAGGAGTCACCCCGCCGTAGGCTGTGCTGGCGACTGAGGGCCTGGTGCAAATCGCGCAGTCGCTCAAGAGGCGTTGGCGGCAAGTTGGCGGCAGGTCAAGGCAATTCCGGCGCGTGCGCGCTGCCCGTCAGCCGGTCGGCCAGTGCGATCAACCGTGTGACGTCCCAGCGCTGACCGCTGCGCAGCGGCCACTCGCCGTGAACGGCGGCTCGCCAGGCCGCGGGAATCCCGTCAAGCCCGTAGGTTGCGCCCGCCAGCGCGCCGACGACTGCGCCGGCCGTGTCCGCATCGTTGCCCAGGTTGACCACCTGGACCAGCGCCTCTTCGAAGGAATCGGTCGTCAGCAGGCCCCAGACCGCGCTCTCCAGCGTGTGACGCACCCAGCCGCTGTTGGGCAGCTCGGCCCGGCGTTTGTGCGGCGCGGCAGTGACAACCTGGCGCAGTTTGTCCGGCAAATCTGCTTGCGCCAACGCCTGAGTGACTGCCTGCGGCGGGTTGACGCCGTGGGCCAGGTAATAGATCGCCGCATTGAGAAACGCGCAGCCGGCCACACATTCGGGGTGCGGGTGCGTCACCTGGCTCTGCAGGCGGCTATCGGCCAGGAGGCGGTCCAGGTCAGCCCAACGCGCCAGCGCAACCGGCCAGCAGCGCATGATCGAGCCGTTGCCCGCCGACAGGGGGTTCTCGGCCTGCACCGCGGCCACGGCCGCTTCCCAGGGTTCGCCGCACCCGATGCGCCGGAGCGCCAGCCGGGTCTGCCCACCGATGTCCGCCGGCCCGGCGCGATACCAGGCCACGAAACGCTGCGCCAGGTCGGCCGGGTCGAGCGGATCGTGGGCCAGGAGGCTCTCGGCCAACGCCAGCGCCATCTCGGTATCGTCGGTGAACGCGCCGGCCGGCAGCCGGCCGGACTGCATCGTGCGCAGGAGGCGATCTGGGAGGATAGCCGGACCGAATTCCAACGGCATCCCCAGCGCATCTCCGATCGTGGCGCCAACGGCGACGCCGCGCAGGCGATCATGCAGGTCAATGTTCATGGGTTATGTTTTCCTTCCACACGGCGGCCTGCCAACCAGGGCGCCAAGTCCGCGGCCCGCGCATCCCGGCCACCGAACGATCCGAGTCGCACGTCATCGGCGGTCCCGCCAGGGTTCTTGCAGGGCTTGCCAGGCTGAGGACGCGTGACCAACGTTATTCGATACCCAAAATGATACCAGAAGAGGCCTGACTCATCAAGGGCGTACAGCCCGTCAGGCGCATTTCAAACTGGGGGCAGATCGGGCGACTGCAAGTCGCTGCAACGATTGCAAAGTCCACCTGCGTGGACTACACCCCGAAACTGAAATGCACCCCAGCCCGTGCGCCGCGCCCAACAGGGGGCGGCCGATGTTCTATGCTGCCCGGGCGTCTCTCAGGCCCACGGGCGCCGTTAGAAGCGGACGTGCGGCAGGAAGACGCGGGGGCCAAAGCTGGCGCCGGCGTCCACGTACGCGCCCGGCGTTCCACCGCCGGGCGGGCGTTGCAGCCCGGCGCGATCGGCGGCGACCAGGTTGGTCAGGTTGCCGGCGGGCGACGGCGGGGTGAAGGCGTCCCAGGCAGGGAAAGCGGGCAGGGCAAAGGTCACGACGCCGTTCAGGCTGCCGGGCGCGGGGCGAAAATCACCCTGCGCCGGGTCGCGCAGGCTCGGCTGCGTTCGGTTGATGGTGTTTTCGGCGCGCAGCTGCGCCGCGTTGCAGGTGGGGTTGCCCGGTTGGCAGCCCTGATCGCTCTCCTCGACGCCCAGGGGCAGGTCGGCCGGGCCGTTCCAGATCAGATTGCCCCGAATCTGCAGGTTGTCGTCTGTGCGGGCCGGGTTGGGGATGCCGCTGTCCGCGCCGGGCGTGCGCGGACCGTAGATGGCGAAGTGCTGCCATTCGCTGCGGAAGCCGGCCGGGTTGTCGAGGATGTTGTTGTAGACGAAGATGTTGCGATTGGGGATCGGTTCCTCGTCGCCCACGGTGGACGGCCCCCAGCCGCCCAGGCTGCGGTTGGCCGCGCAGCGGCCGGCGTCGCCGTCGCAGCTGCGCCCGCCGAAGACGAACTCCAGCCCATGGCTGCGGCTGCCGACCCGGTAGAGGGTGTTGTAGGCCAGGAGGATGTCGTAGCCGCCGTTGACGCCGAAGCCGGCCCCTTCCGTATCGTGCACGACGTTGTTGATGAATTTGATGTCGTAGGCCTCGTAGTGCAGCCAGGGGGTGGTCATGTACTCGAAGCCGGTGCCCTGGCCGACGCTGAAACCGCCCGTGCCGCAGGCGAAAAGCTCGTTGCCGGCGATGACGAAGTAGGCCGACCCGCCCTTCAGGTACATGCACCAATCGTCCCCGTCGTGGATGCGGTTGTTGAGGATGTGACCGTACTGCACGGCCACGAAATCAATCGGGTTTTCGTAGCTGCCGCCGATGTCGTTTTCCTCGATATAGATGTACTGCGACTGGTTGATCTTGAGCGTTTCGTGCGCCTGGCGGGCGCCGCCCCACAGCACGCTCTGCCGGATGAGCAGGTGACGGCACTGTTCGCAGTGAAAAACATCGCCCGTGTTCTCCAGGCGCAGCCCAATCAGATAAAGGTAGTCCACGTTGTAAACGTTGATGTTGCCAAGCAGGCGCGCCGCGCCGGGGCTATCGGCGCTCGTCAGGATGATGGGGAACTGTTCGCTTCCGTGGCGGTCTTCCCAGTAGACGGGAAAGTTGCTGCTGGGGTAGTCGCCGGCGACCAGGTTGATGCGGTAGCCGGCGCCTTGCAGCGGCTGGCCCTGGGGGATGCGGCCCCAGGCGGCGCTGATGGTCGCCAACGCCTGGCTGCGGCTGCGGCCGCTGTTGGCGTCGCTGCCGTGGACGGGGTCAACCCACAGGTCGGTCAGAACGGCGGCGCCGATGGCGTAGGCGTCCTGGGTGGGCAGCGTGGGCGCGGGCGGCTGGGGGCTGCCTGGGCCGGGCGCGGCAGCC